>NZ_JAUMZV010000026.1 GCF_030527935.1 Kingella sp. (in: b-proteobacteria) | reverse complement strand
GTTCATTTACGGTATTGTCCTTGAAATACTGTAAACAACGCTAGGGATTTCTACAGATTAGGCAGCCTGAAACGCAGTTCAGCGTAGCTAAAACGCTAAAACAAGCCGCCAATCAGCAATACGGACATTATCACCATGCCGCTGGTGATGTCTGTGGCGAAAGCGAGCGGGGTAAACAAGACGTTGCGGGTGAGCTTGCGGCGGCTGATGCTGACCTTTTTTTCTTCAAACACCAGCTCGGCAGCGATGGGCTGGGGCAGCGTGTGGCTGATGGCTTGGCTGGGCGGGGTTTGGTACACCGTGCCTGTGGTGGCGATGCATTTGCGGTAGTGGTTGGGGGCGGCTTGGGGTTGGAATTTGAGCTGGGCTAGGGTGGTTTGTTCGCTTGGGGTGATGGTGTGGGCATTCGTTTCGCTTGTTTTGGCTTCGTTAAAGTCTACGGCTTTCAGGCTGCCTTGGGCGATGTAGTCTAGGCAGAAGTTGCTGATAAAGTGGTTTTGGTCGGTAATCAGGATGCGCAGGCTGGGCTGGGGCGCGCCGCTGTATGGTTGGACGATGCGGTAGGGCTGGGGCAGTGGGGCGCGTAGGGTGGCGGCTAGGTCTTGCGACACGCTGGGGTGGATGGCGTACCAATATTGCTCGCCTTGCAGGATTAGGCTGCCTGAAAGCTGGGGGTTGGCGTGGCGCGGGATTTGGCTGATGGTGTGGATGGTGTCGCTTTGCGTACGCGCGATTTGGCGTTGAGTTTGGATGGCGCGGTCAGCATCGTATATGCCGCCGTTCCACAGGACGGACGTGCAGGCGGTTTGGGTGAGCGTGAACGCGATAAGGAGCGGAAAAGGGGTGCGGGGCATTTTCAGGCTGCTTTGGGTGTGGTTTGATGGGGTGTTTTGGTTGATTGTTCTTGATGGATTGTTTGGGTGGATTGCGGGGCGGGTTGGGATGAGGTGGCTTGGCACGGTTTTAGGGATAAGGCAGCCTGAAAACGTTATCCGCAGAGTGGCGCATGGTTTTAATGGTTGGGGCAGATGGTTTTCAGGCTGGCTATATTTTCAGGCTGCCTATTGGGCTGGATGATTGTTTGACATCCAATCGCCCTGCCCTGCCATTCCCCATTTTCAGACTGCCTTTAATCATGCAACGCGCAACACATCAGGCAGCCTGAAACACAGTTCAGCGTAGCTAAACCACGCTCGTGCAAAGCCACCCCTACAACCGCACTTCAATCCCCGCCTGCTGCATCGCCAGCTTGGCTTCGCGGATGCTCACTTCGCCAAAGTGAAAAATACTCGCCGCCAGCACGGCATCGGCTTTGCCTTGCAACACGCCGTCCATCAAATGCTGCACCGTGCCCACTCCGCCCGATGCAATCACGGGAATCGCCACCGCATCGGACACCGCGCGGGTCAGCGGCAGGTTGAAGCCGATTTTTGTGCCGTCTCTGTCCATGCTGGTCAGCAAAATCTCGCCCGCGCCACGCCGCTGCATTTCCCGCGCCCAATCCAGCGCATCCAAACCCGTGTCGTTGCGCCCGCCGTGGGTGAAAACGTGCCATTGGCTGTTGCGCTCGTCCACCGCTTTGGCATCAATCGCCACCACAATCGCCTGCGAACCAAAAAATGCCGCCGCTTCGCTCACCAAATCGGGATGGCTTACTGCCGCCGTGTTGATGCTTACCTTGTCCGCACCCGCGTTGAGCAAGCGGCGAATATCCGCCACGCTGCGCACGCCACCGCCCACCGTGAGCGGGATAAACACGCGGCTGGCCACGTCTTCAATCACGTGCAAAATTGTGTCGCGGTTGTCGCTGCTGGCGGTAATGTCCAAAAACGTGAGTTCATCCGCGCCTTCATCGTTGTAGCGTTGCGCCACGTCCACGGGGTTGCCCGCATCGCGCAAGCCGACAAAGTTCACGCCTTTCACCACGCGCCCATTGTCCACATCCAAACATGGGATGATTCGTTTTGCTAGTGCCATATTGTTGTCCTTAATCCATTTTCAGGCTGCCTAACTGTGCTTATCCAAGGCAGCCTGAAACGAAGTTCAGCGAAGCTAAAACCATTTAGCGCAAATAATTTCTCGGGTTCACCGCCTTGCCATTTTCGCGCACTTCAAAATGCAGCACGCCCTCGTTGGACTGAAAACTGCTGCTCATCGTGGCAATCTGCTGCCCCGCCTCCACCCGCGCATTGTTGGCCACCAGCACGCCCGCATTGTTGCTATACGCCGTAATCAACGCCGCATTGTGGCGGATTAAAATCAAATTCGGATAACCGCGCACTTCCGTGCCAATATAAACCACCTGCCCCGCCGCCGCCGCCAACACAGGCGCGCCCGACTCGCCCGCAATATCCACCCCGCGATTGCCACCGCCAAACTCGCGCACAATGCGCCCATTGGCAGGCATCCGCAGCGCAATGGGCGGCACAGCAGGCGCAGCAGGCGCAGGCGCATAATTCGCCGCCGAAGCCGTAGCTCCACGGCTCACGCGCAACTGCTGCCCCACCACCACCTTATCGCTGCGCAAATTATTCCAACTTTTCAACTGGTTCACACTCGCGCCAAAGCGCAAGCCAATGCGATACAAATTATCCCCCGCTTTCACGCAATAAAAGCCCTTGTCAGGATGGCGACAGCGCGTGTGCTGCGCCGTGCCGCTGCTGGAACACGCCGCCAACAGCACCGCCGCGCCCAGCCCCATCAACAAACGAATAGCAAATTTCATAAAACAACTCGCAAGGCAGCCTGAAACCGCGGATTATAGCAGCACCCGCACGTAGAACCTGTATTCATTATTCGCATAGGCAGATTTGATGACATAAAAATGTGGATACAAGGCAAAAAGCGCAGCAAGGTTTGTACCCCTTGCGCGCATTTTTAACGCAGTAGCCGCGGTTTTAGGGCATGAAAGATGCCTATGGAAATAGCGAATACAGGTTCTTAACTGCGTTTTACAAACGCAAAACTTGTATAATCGCGCCCTATCCCTATCTATCGCCCCATCGCAACCTTTCCCGAAAGACCAACATGCAATATCTCGGAATCGCCCTGCTCATCCTGATTTTTGCCGAAATCTTCTCCATCATCTTTATCAGCAAACTCATCGGCGGGCTTGCCACGCTCGGCTTGATGATACTCGCCTTTATGCTCGGCTCATTTTTGATGAAACGCAGCGCAGGGCTATCGCAACTGCTGCTCGCAGGCGGCATCTTGCGCACAGGCGGGCAAATCTCGCTCTACCAAATGCTCTACCCCATCCGCATCCCCATCGCCGCCTTTTTGCTGATGCTACCGGGGTTTTTCTCCGACCTGATTGCCTTGCTGTTGCTGCTCCCCTTGGGCAGCGCGCCCAGCCAAAACAATCCGCAGCAAAAACCATTTAGCAGCTACGACCCGTTTAGCCAATCCCCGGTTACACGCGGCAGCGGCAGCAACGATGGCAACATTATTGAAGGCGATTTTGTGGTGCAAGATGGCAAAAAAGCCCAAAGGCAGCCTGAAAGTAGTTTTCAGCCCAACCCAAACCGTAAACACCCGCCCGATTTGATTGAATACCAAAACAACGCCGCAGAAAAATAACTTTCAGGCTGCCTAATCTCTTACTCACACACAAGGAAACCCCATGACCGAAACCGAATTTATCGCCCACAGCGAAGCCCTGTTCACCCACCTTGAAGACAGCCTAGACCACTACGACTTTGACTGCACCCGCGCAGGCAACGTGCTCACCATAGAAGCCGACGACGGCACGCAAATCATCGTCAATCGCCACACGCCCAACCAAGAGCTATGGATAGCAACCAAAAGCGGCGGCTACCACTTTGCCGAACGCAACGGACAATGGCTCGCCACCCGCAATGAACGCGAATTTTTTGACGTGCTCAACGAAGCATTAAGCGCGGCAGCAGGCGAAGCAGTGGCGATTGCAGCCATTTAGTAAAGCCATCACGCAAAGACAGCCTGCGAAGCGCAGCAGAGTTGCGAAGCTAAGAACCCAACCGTTTGGTGTTGCGCCAAACGGTTTTTTGTTGGGTAGATGGGGTTTCAGGCTGCCTAACTCTCCAAAAATGTTTAATGCTACTGCCTATTCCCCTACGTCCAGCCGAACGGAGCATCCTTTTTTCGGAAAAAAGCGTGCGCTTGTTCGACGACGCACGAAGTGCGGCTAGTTCGCACGCGCCGGAAAAAGGATGCGCAGTGAGGGAAGTTCGCGCAGCGAACCTGCACGTCGGGGTCACCTTTCTTTTGCTTTGAACCTGTATTCATTATCCGCGCGAATAGATTTTGCGTCATAAAAGCATGGATACAAGGCGCAAAGCGCAGCAAGGTGGACACCTTGCGAGCATTTGCAACGCCGTAGCCATGTTTTTAAGGCGTGAAAGTTATCGTGTGGATGATGAATGCAGGTTCACACTTTGGCGAAGCAAAGAAAAGTAAGAACCTGTATTCACTATTTTCATAGGTAGATTTTATGACATAAAAGCGTGGATACAAGGCAAAAGCACAGCAAGGTGAACACCTTGCGAGCATTTTTAACGCAGTAGCCGCGTTTTTAGGGCATAAAAGATGCCTATGAAAATAGTGAATACAGGTTCTAAGTGCCCCGTCGGCACGAGACGCATGGTTAAAGCTAATCGGATGCCCACCACAATACACAAACCCATTTTCAGGCTGCCCTACCGCTTGCCAAATCCCCAATATCCGCTATAATGCGCGACTTCATTGGCGGGTCTCCCCGCATGGCAATTTTGAGCAACGGGTCAGGGGCGGAAGCCAGCAGCCCACTTAAAAAAGCCAGTGCCGGGGGTCAGGCTCGCCGCCCCATACACACAATCCTGTTTCCCCGCGAAACAGGATTTTTCATCATTAGAACCTGTATCCACTATTTGCATAGGCAGCCTGAAAATGCCCCCATTGCATCTTGCCATCGTTGGGCACACCAACACCGGCAAAACATCCCTGCTGCGCACCTTGCTGCGCGACAGCCAATTTGGCGAAGTGCAAAACGCCGCCGCCACCACGCGCCATGTGGAAACCGCCAGCATCAACATCCAAGCGCAACCCCAAATCCAACTCTACGACACCCCTGGTTTAGAAGACGCAGGCGGCGTTTTAGACTGGCTAGAAGCCCACACTCGCCCCCAGCAAGACGGCATAGACCGCATCAATCAATTTCTCGCCAGTCCCCAAGCGCAAAGCGACTTCTCGCAAGAAGCCAAAGTGCTGCGCCAGCTTATCCACAGCGACACCGCGTTATATGTCATCGATGCGCGCGAGCCCGTGCTACCCAAATACAAAGACGAACTCACCATCCTATCGTGGTGCGCCAAGCCGATTATGCCCGTGTTCAACTTCACCCACGGCAGCGATTTAAGCGCATGGCAAACCACCCTTGCCCGCCGCAATCTGCACGTTATCAGCAGCTTTGACACCATCGCCTTTGATTTCAACGGCGAAATCCAGCTTTGGCACAACCTAGCCACCATGCTGCCCAGCCGCCAAATCATCGACACCCTTATCGCCCACCGCCAACAAGAATGGCAACAGCTCAACCAAACCGCCCACCAAATCATCGCCGAAAGCCTGATTAACATCGCCGCCTACGCCCACGAAAAACCCGACAGCGAAGCCCTAGCCACCGCCCAAGCCACCATGCAAAACGCCGTGCGCCAACACGAACACCACGCCCAACAACGCCTAGCGCAACTCTACCGCTTCTATCAAAGCGACTGGGCCAGCCCCACGCCATCCGCCATCCAAGCATTCAGCCAAGACCTATTTGATGCCGAGCAACTCAAAGCCTACGGCATCCGCACCAGCACAGGCGCAGCCGCAGGTGCACTCATCGGGCTGGGGCTAGACGCGCTCACGCTCGGCACATCGCTGGGGCTAGGCAGCGTAATCGGCGGCATCATCGGCGGCATCGCCACCAACTGGCAAAGCCTGTACCACAAAATCAACGGCACCGACACCCTATACATCGCCAACCCCACGCTCACGCTGATTGCCGCCCGCGCCCTTGCCTTGCTCGCCCTGCTGCAAACGCGCGGACACGCCAGCCTAAGCCCCATCGCCCTGCAACACCCCGCCGCACCGCCGTGGCAGCCTGAAAACCTGCCCGAACTGCTGAAAAAAGCCCGCACCCGCCCGCGCTGGTCCAGCCTTAACGGCGAGTTCAACAGCAAAAGCAAAATCCCCGCCGTTGCAAGCCTTGCCCAGCAGTTAATGCAAATCAGCCAAAGGCAGCCTGCGTAGCGAAGCGGAGTTGCGAAGCTAAAATGATTGGGCAGCCTGAAACGGAGCATCGGCTCAACTGTCCCACGGCAGCCTGAAACGCATTCCAGCGAAGCTAAAATGGAGCATCGGCAGCTCGCCGACATTTTTGCGCAATCTTATTCACACGCTATATTGATGCAGCCTGAAATATCGCCCCGCCTAGCGAAAACGTAAGCATTATGTTTCAAACAACCTTGCAAGCCGTGTGCACGGCATAACCGAATAGAAGAAAGGTTCATTGATGAGTACCCAAAACTACGCAGGCATCGCCATCACCAAACGCAATTTCGTCATCGGTATCCACGGCAAGAATCAAACCCAAACCAACGACATCAAAGGCTTTGAACACACCATTTACTTGCGCCATTGTTATTCTAATTCGCTATAATCCGCCCCTTTTCGCCCCAACAAACACAACCCACAAACCATGAACCCACTCGCCACCGCCGCCCTAGCATTCAGTATGTCCGCCGACGCATTCGCCGCTACCATCGCACGCGGCGCAAGCTGCGGCAAACTTCGCGCCGCCCAAGTCGCCCAAATCGCGCTCACTTTCGGCATCGTAGAAACCATCACCCCGCTCATCGGCTACGGCGCGGACAGCATCGCCGCCAGCTATATTGAAGCGTTTGACCATTGGATAGCATTCGGCTTGCTGCTGGTGTTGGGCGGCAAAATGGTGCGTGAAAGCCTGTTGCCCGCAAGCGAAGCCGATGGCGAAAACAACCGCAGCGCACCCAGCAACCCCGCCATGCCATCCAAATGGCTGCTGCTGATAACCGCCATCGCCACCAGCATAGACTCCATGATAGTGGGCGTAACCCTTGCCTTTTTGGATGTCAATATCTGGCTCACCGCGCTCGCCATCGGCGCAGCCACCACGCTGATGGCAATCATCGGCATCAAGCTCGGCGGCGTGTTAGACGGCATGGTTGGCAAACGCGCCGAACTGTTTGGCGGCATCGTGTTGATGGGCATCGGCACGTTTATCCTGTTGGAACACCTTGGCGTGATTGCCTAACCCGTTTTAGCTTCGCAACTCCGCTTCGCTACGCAGGCTGCCTAACATAATCGTGCGCAACATTAGGCAGCCTGAAAAATAAGAAATGCCGTCATTCCCGCGCAGGCGGGAATCTTGTTTGATATTCATAAATGATTGTAAAAACAAGCCATTGTTTAAGATTAACCAAGATTCCCGCCTGCGCGGGAATGACGACAGTTTAACTATTCCTTGTTTCATTTTAGGTTTTGCCAAAGCAGCCCCAAAACCATCCCATCCACCTCACTCCCCAAACCCCACCCATGAAAACCCTAATCAAAAACTTCTACTACTTCATCAAAGACTACTGGCTCAACAGCAAAAACCCGCTCTCGTGGGGCATCCTTATCGTGCTCGTTTCGCTCGGCTTTGGCGTGGTCAAAATCAACGTGCTCATCACCGAATGGAGCAAAGGCTTTTACGACACGCTGTTCTCCGCCAGCCAAGCGCGCGTGATATACGGGCTAATCGGCGAATATTTAATGTATGTCGGCATCTTTATCCTAGCCAGCGTTGCCCGCGCATGGCTGCGCAAGCTGTTGATTATCAAATGGCGTAACTACCTAACCGAGCAATTTTTGGGCAACTGGTTTGCCAAACGCGCCTACTACCGCATCGCGCTGAAACAAAGCACCGACAACCCAGACCAGCGCATCGCTGATGACATCAACATCTTCGTCTCGCGCACCATAGAGCTGTTTATCTCGCTGCTCACCAATCTTGCCCAGCTTTATTCGTTCTCGCAAATCCTGTGGCGATTGAGCGGCACGCACACGTTTAATCTATTCGGCAGCAGCTACACCATCACAGGCTATTTGGTTTGGGTGGTGGTTGCCTACGCCCTGTTTGGCACGCTGTTCACCCAAGTTATCGGGCATAAACTGCACGCACTCAACTACGCGCAGCAAAAATTTGAAGCCGATTTCCGCGCATCGCTGGTGCGCAAACACGACAACGCCGAGCAAATCGCCCTGTATCAAGGCGAACACCGCGAAACAGGCAGCCTGAAAACCGAGTTTGCCCGCATCATGCAAAACTGGAAAAAAATCATGAACGCCGAATTGCGCCTTGGCTTGTTTACCACAGGCTACGACCGCTTCTCACTGATGCTGCCCGTGGTGGCTTCTGTGCCGCTCATCATCGCCAAAACCCTAACCCTAGGCAGCCTGATGCAAATCCGAAACGCCTTTTCCGCCGTGTTTAATTCTATTAGCTGGTTTGTGTTTGCCTACACCATCTTGCCCGAATGGAGCGCGACCGTGCAGCGGTTAAGCCAGTTCCGCCACAACATTGAAGCCGAGCAAAACCGCGACCGCGCCGCCCCCGCAGGCGAAGACTTGCAGCTCAACCAGCTCAATCTCTACACCCCGCAAGGCGAAGCCATCTTGCAAAACGTGCAAGCCCGCATCAGCGCAGGCAAATGGACGCGCCTAGCAGGGCAAAGCGGCTTGGGCAAATCCACCCTGCTGCGCACCATCGGCGGCTTATGGGTGGACTACGATGGCGACTGGCAACGCCCGCACGGCAGCAGCCTGCTGTTGCCCCAGCGCACCTATCTAGGCAAAGGCACGCTCGCCGAAATCATCAGCTACCCGCGCGAAGCCCAGCCCGAAGCCGACTACGCCGCCTTGCTATCAGACGTAGGGCTGGAAAAATACATCCCGCAGCTTCACGCCCCCGATGTGAACTGGGCGCACACCCTATCAGGCGGCGAACAGCAACGCATCGCCATCGCCCGCGCCCTGTTTGCCGCGCCCGATTACCTGTATTTAGACGAAAACACCAGCGCGCTAGACCTGCCCACCGCCCGCCGCCTGCTTATGCTGCTAAAAACGCGCCTGCCCAACAGCACCGTTGTCGTGGTCAGCCATCAAAACGAATTGGTGGATTTGTTTGATGAAGTGCTGGATTTGAGCGGGTTTAGGGCGGAGAAGGCAGCTAAGGCAGCCTGAAAACATAAAACCGTTTGCTGTTTAGCCAAACGGTTTTTTTACTGGATAGATTGGTTTTCAGGCTGCTTAATCCCATCACAACCGTTTACTACTACCACCCATTCCCCTACGTCCAGCCGAACGAAGCATCCTTTTTTCGGGAAAAAGCGTGCGCTTGTTCGACGACGCACGAAGTGCGGCTAGTTCGCACGCGCCGGAAAAAGGATGCGCAGTGAGGGAAGTTCGCGCAGCGAACCTGCACGTCGGGGTCGCCTTTCTTTTGCTTACTTTTCTTTGGCGGAGCAAAGAAAAGTAAGTGCCCCGCTGGCACGAAGCGCATGGTTAAAGCTTCACTCAAAGCCAACCATAAGGCACTAACCTTGTTTTGGCTTCGCAACTCCGCTTCGCTACGCAGGCAAAGGTTTCATCCTGAAAAAACAAAACCGTTTGGTATTGCGCCAAACGGTTTTTATTGCAGGATAAATTGATTTTCAGGCTGCCTTTATCCCGCTAACCACTCTTCCTATCAATCCGCCGAATCAACTTCGCAATCGCTTCATGTCTCGGCGTTTCCCCCACCAGCCAGCGAATCACCGCCACGCCCGCCGCTTCGGTTGCCTTGTTCTTGCGATTATCCGCTTCCTGCCGCTCGGGCAGCTCGTGCGTTCTATCGTCCACTTCAATCACCGCAATCGGCGTGCTATCGGCGCGGCAAATCACAAAGTCATAGCTCAAACGGCTCACAAAATTAAACCAATAATATGTCTCGCGGCTTTTAGGCACTTCCAACACACGCGAAGCCTGCACTTGACTAAACACCATGTAATCGGGCAAGGCTTCCAGCAGCGTGATATAGACATCCATTTCCGTTGCCGTCATCAGCGGGCGGCGCAAATAGGGCAGCTTGGGGTTTTTCGCCAAAAAAGGATTTCGGTTGCGGCGGCGCAGCAGCAAAATCGGCAGCGCAACAAAAATCAGCAGCAGAATGGCAACCGTTAAAACAAAAGAAGCGTTCATAGATAGAGACCTTGGCAAAACACATGGATGGCAGCCTGAAAAGGGGTAAGTAAACGTTTCAGCCTGCCTATTTACGCTCCACCAGCAAAGGCATCACGCCCGTTTGCGGCGCGGCAAGAATGGTTTTCAGGCTGCCTAATTGCGTTTGGATGCGCTGCGTTACTTGGTTGGCGCGGTCTAAATCGTGTGCACCCACAGCGCGCGGGTTGCGCCGAAACAAAATCGCATCCAGCAAATGCGCGGCGTGAATGCCATCGCGCCAATGGTGCAACACCGCAGGCTCGTGTTCATCAAACAGCGTGCCAACCACGCTGCTGCCTACCGTTGCCAAGCCCAACGCGCCATCTTCGCCACCAAATTGGCGAAACAAATCATCATGCGGAAAGCCGCCACATGCCAAGAAAAACACACGGCGAAACACCGTGTTGCCGCCCACCGTCATCTGCACGCTGTGCCACGCCCGCGCAAAATCGGGCTGCGCGCGATAGTGTTCAGGCAGCCCCACCGCTTGCAAGCGCAGGCGAACCAGTCCCAAAAAATCAAATTGTTGAAACGAAAAACACGCGGCGGATAACGCGCCCTGCTGGTATTCATCGTCCGCATCCAAAAAGGCAATCAGCTCGGCTTGGCTTTGCATTGCGCCCCAGTTTCGCGCTTGCGCCGCGCCCCTGTTTTCAGGCAGCCTGAAAGCCTGAATTTTGTGCGGGAACTGTTGTTGCAACTGCAAAATGGTTTGCCAAGTGTGGTCGGTGGAAGCATCGTCTATCAGCCAAATGTGCTGGGCTTCGGGTTGGTTCAGGCAGCTTTGCACGGCGCGGAACAGGGTGTGGGCGGCGTTGTAGCAGGGGATGATGATGTCTAGCATGGGCGTAAACGTGGTAAGAGATAATGACAACAAAATAGGCAGCCTGAAAACGAGTAAAACATCAGAGCCAGCCTGTGTGGCTCAGCGAGTTGCGAAGCTAAAACAAGGTTGGTGCTTTGTGGTTATTGGGTATTGCTTTTACCATGCGCTTCATGCCAGCGGGGCACTTACTTTTCTTTGCTTCGCCAAAGTGTGAACCTGCATTCATCATCCACACGATAGCTTTCACGCCCTAAAAACATGGCTACGGCGTTGCAAATGCTCGCAAGGTGCCCACCTTGCTGCGCTTTGCGCCTTGTATCCATGCTTTTATGACGCAAAATCTATTCGCGCGGATAATGAATACAGGTTCAAAGCAAAAGAAAGGTGACCCCGACGTGCAGGTTCGCTGCGCGAACTTCCCTCACTGCGCATCCTTTTTCCGGCGCGTGCGAACTAGCCGCACTTCGTGCGTCGTCGGACAAGCGCACGCTTTTTCCCGAAAAAAGGATGCTCCGTTCGGCTGGACGTAGGGGAGAGAGTGGCAATAGTAAACGGTTGTGGTGGGATTAAGCAGCCTGAAATCCAATCCATCCCGCAATAAAAAGCCGTTTGGCAGAACACCAAACGGTTTTGTTTTTTCAGGCTGCCTAACAGGATTTAATCCAGATTAGTTTTTATCTTGGTCCACCAATTTGTTTTTGCTAATCCAAGGCATCATGCCACGCAGTTGTGCGCCGATTTGTTCCACAGGATGCGCCGCATTTTGGCGACGACGCGCCGTCATGCTGGGGTAGTTGGTCGCGCCTTCGGTGATGAACATTTTGGCGTATTCGCCCGATTGGATGCGTTTTAGCGCATTGCGCATTGCTTCGCGCGATTGCTGGTTGATGACTTCCACGCCCGTAACGTATTCGCCAAATTCCGCGTTGTTGGAAATGGAGTAATTCATGTTGGCAATGCCGCCTTCGTAAATCAAATCCACAATCAGCTTCATCTCGTGCAAGCATTCAAAATACGCCATTTCGGGCGCGTAGCCCGCTTCGGTCAGCGTTTCAAAGCCTGTTTTAATCAGCTCAACCAAGCCGCCGCACAACACGGCTTGCTCGCCAAACAAATCGGTTTCGGTTTCTTGACGGAAGTCGGTTTCAATCACGCCGCCTTTGGTGCCGCCGTTTGCCGCCGCGTAAGATAAAGCAATATCACGCGCTTTGCCCGTTGCATCTTGATGCACGGCAATCAAAGATGGCACGCCGCCGCCTTTCAAAAATTCGCTGCGCACGGTGTGCCCCGGCCCTTTGGGCGCAATCATAATCACGTCCACGCCTTTGGGCGCAACGATTTGGTTGTAGTGCACATTAAAGCCGTGGGCAAACGCCAACGCTGCGCCATCTTTCAAATTGGGCGCGATTTCGTTTTTGTAAACAAGCGGTTGGTTTTCATCGGGCAGCAAAATCATCACCACGTCTGCCGCTTTGGTGGCTTCGGCAACGGTGCGCACATCAAAACCCGCCGCAACGGCTTTGTTCCAAGACGCGCCTTGACGCAAACCCACCATCACGTTCACGCCGCTGTCTTTCAAATTGGCAGCGTGCGCATGACCTTGCGAGCCATAGCCAATAATGGCAACGGTTTTGCCTTTGATTAGGGATAAATCAGCATCTTTATCGTAATAAACTTTCATGAGATTTCCTTTGCTTTCAAAAGATTAAAAAGAGAATGGGTTGATTTTCACCTGCCTGACAAAGGGGCGGTCTCGTTTGGAAACGGCGGCTTTATCAAATCGCGCAACGGTTGTGCCTGCTGCGCGATAAAAATGAAAAGCCTGCGCATGGTACACCATCTGTAACGAAACGTAAATTTAGAGCAGTCTGAAAACAAAAATATTTTGCCAATTGTTATCAACCGTTAAGCAAAATGAATTATGATGTCGTGCTTTTTTATTTAGAACACACCTTTTTTTAACCTATTTTTGAAAGAAACCAACATGACCATCCGCAAAACATGGCTTGCCGCCAGCGTATCTGCTGCATTGTTCAGCCTTGCCGCGCAAGCCGCCGATGAAACCGCCCCGCCCGCTGCCAGCGAAAACAGCGCGCCGACACAACAGACACAACAAACGCAAACGCTGCAAAACGTTACCGTTTCCGCCGTAAACCGCAGCACGCGCACGGAAAACAAAGACAGCTACACCACTTCGGCGATGAAAACCACCACAGGCTTGGCATTGACACCCAAAGAAACGCCGCAATCGGTGAGCGTGATTACCAAAACCCAGCTTAACGACCGCGGCATCAGCAGCCTGAAAGACGCACTCAAAACCACCACAGGCGTAAACGTGCTACGCGAATCAGGGCGTTATCGCTTCCAATCGCGCGGTTTTTATGTTGACCAAATTGAAGAAGACGGCGTTTCCACCACCGTGGCAGGCTCGTCTGGCAACCCTTACCGCGATGCGCAAAGCCTGTACGATTTGAGCATTTATGACCATATTGAAGTGGTGCGTGGCGCAACAGGTTTAACCCAAGTAAACGGCGAACCTGGTGGCACAGTAAACGCCGTGCGCAAAAAACCCACCGCGCAAACGCAAATTCAAGGCGATTTGCTGGTAAACCGCTTTGGCAAAGCCCGCGCCACGTTAGACGTTTCAGGCAGCCTGAACCCATCCCAAACCTTGCGCGGGCGCAGCGTGATTGTGGGCGAGCGCAGCAGGGGCAATAAAGACAACGACAAAGGTGATTTGGGCTTGTTCTACGGCGTATTAGAAGGACACATCGGCGAAAACACCAAAGTAACCGCAGGCTTGCTCCACCAACGCCACACCGAAACGCCCGATTATTTCGGCGTGCCGATGAGCGTGGGCGGTGGCGATGCAGGCTTTAACACCGATACCTATCTGGGCTACGACTGGACACACGCCAAATTCCGCAAAACCAACGCCTTTGCCGAGTTGGAACATTATTTCAACGATGATTGGGTGGCAACCGCCAAGTTCAACTACATATACAGCAAATCCACCAGCCGTCTTGGCGCAATCTACAACGCCAGCACCACCTACCGAGGCTTGCCCGCAGGCGGCACATTGAGCACGCAAAACTTCCAAAACTACCAAAACGGCGGACACCAAGCCAATATCCAGCTCAACCTAAACGGCAAATACGACCTATTAGGGCGCAAGCACGATGTGTTCTTGGGCTACACCTATTCGCGTGAAAACAACGACACCACATGGCGACGCATCCGCAACAGCCGCGCCTACAACCCGCGCACGTTTACAGGCGGCGAGCAAGCCGAGCCAAACTGGGCAAACTACAACGACCGCACGTTCTACCATAACCGCATCACATCCAACAGCCTGATGCTGGGCACACGCTTTAACGTGTTGGACAACCTACACATTCTCGCAGGCACGCGCTACACCCAATGGAAAGCCGATGGCGTAACCGATTACGATTGGTGGAACAATCGCCCCGATTCCGATGCCGATGAACACAGCGTTCGCCGCAAAAACCGCTTTGTGCCTTATTTCGGCATCACTTACGACATCACGCCCAGCCAAAGCGTGTATGCCAGCTACACCAGCATTTTCAAACCCAACAGCAATAAAGACATCAACGAACGTTACTTGAAACCCGTGGTAGGCAATAACTACGAAATCGGCTGGAAAGGCGAATGGTTTAACCGTAAGCTCAATACCGCCGTTGCGCTGTTTCAGATTGACCAGAAAAACCGTTCGGTGCAAGTGTATTTCCCAACGCTGAACAAATGGTACAACGAAAACGTAGGACACGTTCGCAGCCGTGGCTTGGATTTGGAAATTTCGGGCAACCTAACCGAAAACTGGAAACTCTTTGCGGGCTACACGCTCAACAACAGCAAATATATGCGTGGCGAAAACGGACGCAACAGCGTATCGCCTTATTTGCAAGGCGCAAATTTCAGCCGCCACACGCCCAAGCATATGTTCCGACTGCACACCAGCTATGATTTGCCTTGTGGCGGTCGCAAATGGACAGTTGGCGGCGGCGTGAGCGCGCAAAGCAAAACCAGCAGCTTAGGCTATGTGAAACAAGGCGGCTACGCGCTGTGGCACGCTGATGTGAAATACGCGCCCAGCGAAAACCTGCAAGTTAGCTTGATTGCCGATAACCTGTTTAACAAACGCTATTTTGAAAGCAACAAAGTGCGCTATAACGGCATCAACAACTTCCTAGGCGAACCGCGCAATATTTCGCTGAAAGTAGATTGGAAGTTTAAATAAAGCACCAAGGCAGCCTGAAAACGCTATTTCAGGCTGCCTATTGAATATTAGGCAGCCTGAAACCCAAAATGGAGTGGCGATGGCTTGTTGCCAAATGGAAACTTTTGCAAAAACTGTAACTAATGGAGCGTCGGCGGCTCGCCGACATTTTGGCAAATCAGTCATGCGATGTTTAATAAATGATTTGGCGGCGAGCCGCCGCCGCTCCATTTTAGATTTCAGGCAGCTATTGGGGTTTTGCAAAGGTTTTCAGACTGCCTATTTAAACCAAAGGCAGCCTGAAAAACGGTTTCAGGCTGCCTGATGGTTAAAACCCCAATTCTTGCAAAATCTCTTTGGCATTGGGGATTGGGTCAATCCGCGCCGTTGGATATTGCGGCGCAACGGCGCGATGATGCTGAATATAGTATTCCACATCTTCTGCCTTGTAGCCCAGCAATTTGCCAACAGCGCGTTCCTCATCATCGTCAAAGCCGTTTAACTCTTTGAGCGTAACTAGCTTTTGAATATTGGGGTCATCAGGCGTGAGTGACACGATTTGGTAGTAATAAGGTTCGCCTTTGTAATCAAAAGCAGAACGCACATCGGTGCGGAATAATCGTCCGCTGGCAAGATACGGCCCAAATTCCGCAGGAATGGGGTAATCAGAAAAATATAATGCCAACGGCTTTTCACCCGCCAGCATCAGTTCCAATTCCTTGCCTTCATGCGGTCCGATAGATGGATGCTTTTTCGTCATCTGTTTCTCCCATTGTTAAAAGGTAAAAAGCGAAAGCAAGCATGAGTAAACTCCATGCTTGCGTTTCGTAAGATTAAAATCCATCAAATGATTGTCGTTATCATAAAATAAAACATTTAGAACCTGTATTCACTATTTCCATAGGCAGATTTTATGACATAAAAGCGCAGATACAAGGCAAAAAGCACAGCAAGGTTGGACACCTTGCGAGCATTTTTAACGCGGTAGCCGCGTTTTTATGTCATAAAATCTGCCTATGGAAATAGTGAATACAGGTTCTTACTCTCGTCAAAACAACATGGACACCCTAAAACATTTCTATCAACTCGCCTGCCCCTTTTGGCGCGGCAAAGGCAGCCTGAAAGCGTGGTTGCTGCTGGCGGCGGTGATTGGCTTTTCGCTGGCGATTGTGCGCGTGAGCGTTTACATCACCGCGTGGAACAAAGATTTTTATGACGCGCTGGAACAATTCAACCGCCCGCTGCTGTATGCGCTGCTGTGGCAATATTTGGGCTTTATCGCGCTCACGGTGGGCTTTGTGGTGCTGGGCAACTGGCTGCGCAAAATCCTTGTGTTTCGTTGGCGCGAGCAGCTTACCCAGCATTTCACGCAAATGTGGCTGGCGCAGCATCGTGCCTATCGTTTGCAAACCCAGCCGCAGGGCGAGCCTGATAACCCAGACCAGCGCATAGCCGAAGATTGCTTTTTACTGGCTGATAAAAGCATTGATTTGTTCAAATATTTTATTATGAACGCGGCAAAGCTGGGCGCGTTTGTGGTGGTGCTGTGGCAGCTTTCAGGCAGCCTGAAAATAGACATCGGCGGTAAAACATGGCAGTTGCAGGGTTATTTGGTGTGGGTGGCGTTGGGCTACACGCTGGTGTGCACGCTGGCCACGCATCTGATTGGGCGCAAACTGCATCCGCTTAATATTGACCGCCAGCACCGCGAAGCCGACTATCGCGCGTCTTTGCTGCGCGTGCGCGACCATGCCGAGCAAATCGCCTTTTATCGTGGCGAAAACAGCGAAAAAAGCCGCCTAAGCCGCCGTTTTGCCGCCGTGCGCGACAATTGGTACGCACTGATTGGGCGCGAGCTGCGGCTGGAAACTTTTTCCGCCACCTATCTGCGCGTTACCCAATTTATCCCCATCGCCGCCGCGCTGCCGCTGTATCTGGCCCACACGCTCACCTTTGGCGGGCTGATGCAGGCGCGTTCTGCCTTTGGCAACGTACAAGACGGCTTTGGCTGGTTTATGGATTACTACAAGCGGATTATGGAATGGGCAGCGGTGGTGTCGCGGCTGGCGGATTTTCAGGCTGCCTTAAATGGCGTGCCCACGCTGGCGGCAACCGAATCGCCCGAGCCTACATCATCCGCGTCTATTCAATTTAATCAATTAGTTGTGCGACATAATCGCCCGATTAACGCGCAAATTGGCGCAGGCGAATGCGTGTTGCTGGATGGCAAAAGCGGCGCGGGCAAAACCAGCTTGCTGCGCGTGTTGGCGGGCTTAAACGCGCCCGATGGCGGCAGCGTGTTGATAGCAGGCAGCGTGCTGTTTTTGCCGCAAAAGCCCTATTTATCGCTGGGCAGCCTGAAAAACCTATTGAGCTACCCCAGCGCAACCGCGTTGCCCGAAGACAGCATCCGTGCCGCATTGGCAAAAGTCGGCTTGGCGCAGTTGAACGATGAACTGGATACGGTAACCGATTGGCAAGCGCGGCTATCGGGCGGCGAACAGCAACGCATCGGCATCGCCCGCGCCTTGCTGCATCGCCCGCAAGTGTTGGCAATGGATGAACCCACCGCCGCGCTGGACGATGCTTCCGCCGCGCATCTGTTTGCACTCTTGCGGCAGGAGTTGCCCCAAACCGCCATGCTGTGCGCCACGCATCAAATGGTGTTGCGCCAACGCTTTACGCGGCGGATTGAATTGTTTGAACGCGCGTGATGGTTTTCAGGCTGCCTATCTTGTTTACGGGATTAGGCAGCCTGAAAACCCAAAAACAACGCCAAAACCGCCCCAGCAACATTTTCGCCACACCCGCCCCCGTTTCAGGCTGCCTAACCCCATCCCGCAGGCAGCCTGAAAGCATTTTCGGCTACAATACACGCTTTTTGCTGCGCCGCCCGCGCCGAGCCAAAAACCATGTCCGAAATCAAAAACTACATGACCCCCGCAGGACACGCCGCCCTGCAAAACGAGCTTTATCAACTGGTGAACAAAGAACGCCCCGAAATCGTGCAAATTGTGAACTGGGCAGCCAGCAATGGCGACCGAAGCGAAAACGGCGATTACCTTTACGGCAAACGCCGAATGCGCGAGATTGACCGCCGCATCCGCTTTTTAACCAAACGCCTGCAAGATGCGGTGGTGGTGAACCCCGAAACACGCGAGCCCACCGACCAAGTGTTCTTCGCCGCCACGGTTACGCTGGAACGCGGCAACGGCGCGGAGCAAACCGTCCGCATTGTGGGCGAAGACGAAATTGATGCCGCGCAAAACAAAATCTCGTGGAAGTCGCCGCTTGCCCGCGCGTTGATTAAAGCGCGAGAAGGCGATGCCGTGTGGCTCAATACCCCCGATGGGCGCGAGCAGATTGAGATTTTGGCGGTGGAATATATCAAGATTGATTAAACGATTGGCGGAATACTAAAAGGCTGAAACCTTTGCAAAACCCTAGCAGCAGCCTGCGTAGCGAAGCGGAGTTGCGAAGCTAAAAATTCAAAAATGCCGTCATTCCCGCACAGTCGGGAATCTTGCTAAACATTCATAAATGCATGCACAAACAACCCATTGCGTGAGTTCAACCAAGATTCCCGCCTGCGCGGGAATGATGGACGTTACTATTTCTTGTGGCGTTTTAGGTTTTGCAAAGGTTTCAGGCTATGCTGGCTTGGTTATGGTTGATAGTAAGCAGTATGGGTTAAAAATCCTGCAATCTGTTCCTTCTCCCGCTGGCGGGGGAAGGCTAGGATGGGGGTGGTAGGTGGATTAAACAGCCACCCCCACCCTAACCCTCCCCCGCCAGCGGGAGAGGGGACAGCAGTACAGCATACTTTTTAGGACACCACCCATTCAACATGGTTTGTTGGTTGGCAAAATGTCGGCGAGCCGCCGACGCTCCATCGCTTGCAGATTTTGCCCAAAGGCAGCCTGAAAGCCCCCTTTCCCTTATCCCAACCCCACCCCAAAAGGACACCCATGCCCAACCCTACCTTTGACCCTGTTTTCAAACAACTCAACGCCATCATTCTTGGCAAACAGACCGTATTAAAACAACTCTTAACCTGCATACTCGCGGGCGGACACGTTTTGCTGGAAGACGTACCGGGAGTGGGCAAAACCACGCTGGCAACCAGCCTTGCCGCCGTGTTGGGGCTGAAATACCAACGCGTGCAGTTCACCAACGATATGTTGCCCGCCGATTTGCTCGGCATCAACGTGTTCCAGCCTAACGAAGGCAGCTTCAAATTCCATCCCGGCCCCGTGTTCAACCAATTTGTGCTGGCGGATGAAATCAACCGCGCTTCGCCCAAAGTGCAATCTGCGCTGCTGGAAGCGATGGAAGAGCGGCAAGTGTCGGTGGATGGGCGCACTTATCGCCTGCCTCGCCCGTTTTTGGTGGTGGCAACGCAAAATCCGTCTGAACAGCTTGGCACGTTTCCGCTGCCCGAAAGCCAGTTAGACCGCTTTATGATGCGGTTGAGCATGGGTTATCCCTTGCCCGAAGCGGAAAAGCATCTTTATTTTCAGGGTGATAGGCGCAAGCTGCTGCCCAAGCTGCAAGCGGTTGGCTCTCCCGAAACCTTGTTGCAATGGCAAGAGCTGGTGCAAGCCATCACGCTATCGGAAGCGGTGGCGGATTATATTTTCCGCTTGGTGGCGGCAACGCGCCGCGCGGGGCTGTTTGCCGTGGGGTTAAGCCCGCGCGCAGGCTTGTCAATCGCCAACGCGGCAAAAGCGTGGGCGTTTTTGGATGGGCGCGATTTTGTGTTGCCCGAAGATGTGAAAGCGGTGTGGGTGCCCGTGGGCAACCATAGATTGCAGTCGTTGCAACAGCAAAACAGCAGCCACGCCTTGATGGAAATTGCCGAAAATGTCGCTGTTTAACCGCAAGCCCAAAGAAACGCTGCTGCTGGCAGAAGAGCGCAGCATCGCAGGACGACACGTTTCGCTGCGCCCCACCAAGCTGTGCATCAGCATGACGCTGTTGAGCGTGGCGATTTGGGTGGGCGCGGTCAATTATCAAGTGAACGTGGCGTATGCGATTTGCTTTTGGGTGCTGGCGTTTATCGGCATTGCCGCGCTGATGACGCGCCGCCAACTGCTTGGCTTGCATCTAACCATTCGCTATGAAGGCGAAGTGTTCGCAGGCGACACCGCCGAAGCCGAAATCAGCACCGAGCATTCGGGCAAACGCGCCCGCGTGTTTTGGTGGCGCAGCGAATCGCGCGAAGAGGTGAACGAAGACAGCGAAGCCGACCACAGCGCGTGGCAGCGTTGCCAGCTTTCAGGCAGCCTGAAAAGCGAACCGATGCGCTGGCGCATCCCCGTGCAACGGCGCGGCTATTTTCCCCGCCCGCTGTTGCTGCGCTTGGCAACATCCGCCCCGTTTGGGATGTTTCACGCCGAATGCCGCGCCGAATGGCACACCGAAGCCGTAGTCTATCCCGCGCCCCTGCCGCACAGCGACTTTGGCACGCACGATGTGCCCGACCCCGAGCAAACCCCGCAACGCGCAGGCATGCACGGCGAAGACATTGCCTTTTTAAAGCCCCACATCAACGGCGCATCGCTGCAACACATCGCATGGAAAACCTACGCCAAGCGCGGCGAGCTGATGGACAAAGTGTTTGACGAACCGCCGCCCGCCGTGCATAGCGAAATCATCTCCTATCAAGATTACCCCGCAGGCACGCCCAGCGACAAACTCGCCAGCCTACTCGCCCACCGCGTGCTGCAAGCCGACAAAACAGGCGCACCCTACACGCTGAAATTGCCCAGCCTAACGCTCACCCCACAAAACGGCATGCGCGAAAAGTGTTTGAATGCGCTGGCGTTGATGTGAGCACACAACATTCAGTCGTAGGGTGGACAACTGACTTGCCCACCCAAGCCCGCTATTTTGCCAATAGTCAATAGCTTTTCAGGCTGCCTTAATGCGATAAAAGGCAGCCTGAAAAGCATATGTAGGATGTGCAGCTTGACTGCGCACGCTGTTAGAAATTGTTATCCAATCCCCAAGGCAGCCTGAAACCCAAAACAAAGCAGCAACTGCAAACCACCCAATCACGTTTCAGGCTGCCGATTGCCCCCACATCAGCGTATAATCCGTATCTTTCATTCACCCGAGAACCCAACCATGCAAACCAGCCAAACCCTGCTTTTCGCTCTGCTTATCAGCACCAGCGCATTTGCTCAAGCCCATTACCACGGAGTCAGCCACGCCAAACCGCTTACTTACGACCAACTGCCCGCCGAGTGTCAGCATTATTTCAAGCGCGCCGATACCTGTTTTGCCAAAGCCAACCAAGCCGCCACCACGCCCGCGCGCGAAGTGGTGAAATTTTTGGTGCAAGCCCTGCCCGCAGCCACACCCACTCAGCGCGTGGAAATGTGTAAAGTCGCTGAGCGCGATTTCCCCGCGCGGGTGAGCGCGTTGAAATGCGAATAGTGGCGTAAAACGTGTAGATGCAAATAAGGCAGCCTGAAAATATGTAGATGTGTTTTCAGGCTGCCTTTGTTTACAGGGTTGGGCAGCCTGAAAAATGGTTTGTGTTTTGTGGCTGGCTTTTTGTTTAGCTTTAACCATGCGTCTCGTACCGACGGGGCACTTACTTTTCTTTGCTTCGCCAAAGAAAAGTAAGCAAAAGAAAGGCGACCCCGACGTGCAGGTTCGCTGCGCGAACTTCCCTCACTGCGCATCCTTTTTTCGGCGCGTGCGAACTAGCCGCACTTCGTGCGTCGTCGAACAAGCGCACGCTTTTTTCCGAAAAAAGGATGCTCCGTTCGGCTGGACGTAGGGGAGTGGGCAGCAGCATTAAACATTAGTGAAGCGTTAGGCAGCCTGAAAGCCAATCTATCCAGCAAAATTTTTGCTTACCACAGCATCAAACGGTGTTTTCAGGCTGCCTAAACGCGGGCGGGATGCTTGGGCAGCCTGAAACGGCTTGCGCGTTTCTACGGCTTGCTTGCAAGCCGTGCACTTGTGTCAAAATTAAAATGGGATGTGCGGATGGGGTGGGAAATTGGGCTGCGGTTGGCTTCGCAACGCTGCTACGCTATGCAGGCTGCTGCAAAAAATCGGGCGTGGATGCCCGATTGTTTGGATTGCTTGAATGTGTACGGTTAATGCACGCTTACGTCTTCGCCGAAGAATTGTTCGCCGAGCTTTTTCAGCGTGCCGTCTTGTTTGAGCTCTTCCATTGCGCCGTTGATTTTGGCGAGGGCGGCTTCGTTGCCTTTGTTAATCACCAAGCCTGCGCCCAGTTTTTCGGTGGCGGGGGTGCGCCATACGGATTTTAGCCCTGAATTGGGGTCTTTTTTCAGGTAGTCCAGCAGCGAGAGTTCGTCGTTGAGCGTAAATTCGGCGCGTTTTTGCTGCACGATGAGCAGGCCTTGCGCCATGGTGTCGGTGTGGACGAGGTCTGCGCCCATTTTTTTGGCGACTTCGTCGTAGTTGGAGGCGAGCATCACGGCGGTTTTTTTGCCTTTGATGTCTTCTAGTTTGGCGACATCGGCGTGGTTGGCGCGGGCGACGAGCATTTTGCCGCTCCAACTGTATGGCGTGGCTTTGTCAAACATGGCTTGGCGTTCGGGCGAGGTGAGGGCGACTTGGTTGGCGACGATGTCAAAGCGTCCTGCTTTGAGCCCTGCCATCATGGCATCCCACGGGGTTTCTTTAAATTCTACTTGCACGCCGAGTTTGGCGGCGACGGCGCGGGTTACTTCTACATCGTAACCAGTTAATTTGCCGTCTTTTTCGTGGTAGGTGAATGGGGCGTAGGTGCCCATGGTACCGACTAGGATGGTTTCTTTGTTGTTGAGTTTGTCTAGCAGGTTGCCGCTGGCTGCGCTGGCATCAGCGTTGGATGCGGCAGGCTGTGGGGCAACGGCGGATGCGGCGGGGGCATCGCCACCTTTGCCACAAGCAGCGAGTACGATGGCGATGGAGAAGCCTAAGAGCGTGTGTTTAAACATGATTTTTCCTTGTGGGGTGTTGAAAGGATGGGATTGTAATGGATGGGCGGGGGTGGGTTTAGAATTTTTGGTGCTATGGTTTAGAGAGTGGGCAGCCTGAAAGTGGGGGGTGAGTTTTCAGGCTGCTTTTGTGTATTTAAGGCAGCCTGAAAATCGGTTTGGCTTGTTTTTAACGTTTTCAGGCTGCTGAATAATCGCGCTTGCCGAAAATCGCGCTGCCGATGCGCACCATGGTTGCGCCGCATGCTATGGCTAGGGTTATGTCGCTGCTCATGCCCATGGATAGGGTGTCGGCTTGGGGGGCGATGGTTTGCAGTTGGGCGAGCAGGCTGTGCATTTGGCTGAATTGTTGGCGCAGTTCGCTGGGATTGTCGCTGTGGGCGGCAACGCACATCAAGCCGCGCAGATTTAGGCGGGGCAGGGCGGCGACGGCTTGGGCAAGCGCGGGCAGCTCTTCGGGCGCGATGCCGTGTTTGGCGGGTTCGCAGGCGATGTTGATTTCTATCAGCACTTGCAAAGCGGGCAGATGCGCGGAGCGTTGCTTGCTCAATCGTTGGGCGAGTTTTGCGCTGTCTAGGGTGTGCAGCCAATGGGCGTGTTCGGCGACGGGGCGGCTTTTGTTGGATTGGACGTTGCCGATGATGTGCCAGATGATGTCGGGGCAGTCGGCAAGCTGGGGGATTTTGTCGCGCCATTCTTGGATGTAATTTTCGCCGAAGTGGTGTTGCCCGTGTTGATAGAGCGTGCGGATGTGGTCGGCGGGAAAGGTTTTGCTGACGGCAATCAGTTGCACGCTATTGGCGGGACGGTGGGCGGATGCTTCGGCTTGGGCGATTTGGGCTTGGATGGTTTGGAGATTTTGGATAAGGTTGGGCATGGTGGGCTTTGTGGGGTGGATGGGGATGGGGGGCGCGAGAATGGGCGGTTAGGCAGCCTGAAATGTGGTTCAACGTCATCACAACGTGGAAGCGGCGTTTCAGGCTGCTTATTCTTGTTCAGGCTGCCTTGGCTAGCTATGTAAACAGCGTGCGCAACAAGTTGCACACCCTACCCTGTTGGGTTTTCAGGCTGCTTATTGGTTCAGGCATTTTGGCGACGAGCCGTCGCCGCTCCATTTGGGGCAGCCTGAAAATGCTGTTTCAGGCTGCCTACTACTGCTGCTTGCCACCATCGGGGTCGGCAATCATCACGCGACGGTTTTGCTTGTTCCACAGCAGGCGGGCGGTTTGGCGCAGGTTGTCCAGCGTGATGCTGTTGGGCAGGTTTGCCATGTTGTTGAGATAGCGGGCATCGCCAAAGTGGGTTTGGCTGAGTATCAGGCGGTTGAGCCATGTTTCGGGCGATGTTTTGCGTTTTCTCTCTTGCTCGGCAAGTTTGGCGCGCAGGACGGTGGCTTGTTGCTCGGTGAGCGTGTTGGGGAAGTTTTGCAGCACGCGCTCGCCCAGTTGCCACAGCATTTCGGCTTTGTCGGGAGTGGTGGCAAAGCGCAGTTCGCTTTCTACGCGGTTGGTGTCGGGGTTGAACGTGGTTTCAAATTTTAGGCTGTACACGCCCAGTTGCTTGTCGCGCAGCTCGGCTTTGAGCTGCTCGTGGGCTAACTCGCGCAGCAGGGCGACTTGGGCGGCGGTTTCAGGCTGCCATTTTTGTTCGCTAAATGCGTACACGGTTACATCGCTGCGGTCAACATTGTTCACGGCTTGGCGGCTGATTTCGCTGCCCGCCAGCGGTTTGCGCTCGCTGCTGGGGGCAACGGCTTGGCGCGGTTGGTCGGTGAGATAACGCTCTACCAGCGGTTTGATTTGCGCGGGGCTTTGGCTGGTTAGGATGTAGTGCGTTACGGGGGCGCGGTTGAGTTTTTGCCATTGCGCAAACATTTGCGGCTCTTCGGTATCGTCTAGCTCGCTTGCGCTGGGCATTTCGTAGGCAGGTTTGCCAAAGCGCAGTTTCACGGTGGCGTTTTCTTTAATGCTGCGGCTGGATTGGTTGTTCATGGCGATTTGCCGCGCCATGCTGGCGATGCTGTCGCGGTAGTCTTCGCTGATTTGCGGCGTGGCGTAGTAGGCGTGGTATAGGTGGAACAGGTTTTGCGCTTCGCTTTGCGGCGCGCTGCCTGTTACCTTGCTTTGCTGCGCTTCGGTGCTTTGGTTGAGCGAAATTTTGTGTTGGGTTTTCCACGCGCCAAGCTGTTCGCTTGTCCAGCCTTGCGGCGCGGATTGCCAGATGATTTGGCTGGCTAACTGGGTTTGCCACGGGTTTTGCTCGGGCTGCATAAAGCCTGCACCGCCGATGGCTTGCCAATAGATTTTGTCTTGGGCAACGGGATTTTGCAGCAAGACAACCTTGTCGCCGTTGGGCAGCGTCCAATAGGTGATTTGGCTTTTCAGGCTGCCTGAAAGCGGTTGGCTTTGCTCGCTTTGGATGGGGTGCGCTTGGGGCTGGTCGGTGAACGCGCCTTTGCCTTGCGCTTTGGCGGCAAGCAGCTTGGGCTGGTGCGTGCGCTCGGCTTGCTGCGCGGCGGCGGCGATGCTGTCGTTGCTGGGCAGCGCAATCGGCGTGAGCGATGGGGCTTGCATTTGCACCAGCTTATCGCTGGCATTGAGCCATTGCTGGATGCGGGCGGTTACTTGCGCGGGGGTGATTTTGGCTAGGTTGGCTTCGGCGCGGCGGGCGTTTTCGGCGGGCGTGCGCGTGGGCTTGTCGGCAAAAAAATCATCGCTCATGGTTTGCAACACATCGCCAAACGGCTCGGGCAGGCTGTTTTTTTCTTTTTGCTTGGCAATCACTTTGCGCAGCGTGGCGCGGTAGGCATCCACTTCGGCTTGGGTGATGGGCTGTTGCAGCATTTGGGCGCGGGTGTTGAGCAGCACGGTGATGCCTTGCTGATGGGCATCGGGCAACACGCTGGCAAACAAGCCTACGCCTGTGGTGTGCCGCCCAATATCGGCTTTGCGCAGGCTGATGTTGCTCACGCCTTTGGGCAGATGGCTTTGCTGGTCGCGCAGGCGTTGGGTAAGGATTTTGCCGGCAAAGCGGTCTATCAGGCGTTCGCGCCCTGCTTCGCTGCTGTTGCCACGGCTTGGGCTGTCGTTTAGGCGGAAAATCAGCGCGACTTGGCTTGCGCCTGAATCTTTGTCTTGAATTTGCTCAACGTGCCAGCCGTTTTGCAGTTTGGGTTCGTAGTAATCGCCTGTGCGGTCGGGCAGCGGTTGGCTTTTCAGGCTGCCGAAGTAGTGTTCTATCAGGGCGCGGGTGGCGGCGGGTTGCACATCGCCCGAGATGATGAGTTTCATGTTGTTGGGCGCATACCAACGCGCGTGGAAGTCTTGCAGCACTTGCACGGGCGTTTGCGTGATGCTTTCGGGCGTGCCGATGATGGCGTAACGCGCTTGGCGGCTGCCGCTGCGGATAACGGCGGTGCGCTTGCGGTTCATGCGCTCGTTTACGCCCAAGCCGTTGCGCCATTCGGCAAGGATGACTTGTTTTTCTTTTTCCCAATCGGCGGCGGAAAACGGATGCGGCGTGAGCATGGACGATAGGGCTTTGAGCGTTTCGTTTAGCTGCGCCGTGCCTTTGTTGGGGCTGAACATATACAGCGTGCGCTCATAGTTGGTCATGGCGTTGAAGTTTGCGCCGCGCCGCCAGCCGTTGGCAATCAGCGTGTCGCCCACGCCGTTGGGGAATTGCGGATTGCTGCGAAATACCATGTGTTCCACCATGTGCGCCACGCCGATTTCGCTGCTGCCGTTTTCATCGCTTGCGCCCGCGCCCACTTGCACGCGCACGTCTATGCGCCCTTTTTCGCTGGGCACGGTGAGAATGATGTATTGCAAACCGTTTTTCAGGCTGCCTGTAACGTAGGTGTTTTGGGTGGCTTTTTGCGCGGGGATTTTTGCGGGGGGCTGTGCGGCGGGCTGCGCTAGGGCGGGTTGGGCAAAGGCGGCGATGATGGCGATGGGGATGAGCTTGGGGGAAATGGGGGGCATGGTTGGGTTCTTTTGTTGGGGGTTGGGGTTGTGGGAAATGCGGTTTTCAGGCTGCCTTTGGGTGGGCAGCCTGAAAGGTGGGTTGGGGGGAAATAACAACGGCGTTAAGTAGGGGTGGCGTTGCCACGCATCGTTAAGCATTTGCTAACTGGTGCGTGAACAAGTTCTCACCCTACGCGCCGATTGTAGGCGGCGCAGTAGGCAGCCTGAAAACGGGAGCGTTGCGCCAACTAGGGGGCAATCCGTTTTCAGGCTGCCTTGGTTTTACTGGCGTGTGCCTGCGAACGCGCCTTGCACGGAAGTGTCTTTGACGGTTGAATTGGTTTCAAATACGCCGACTACTTCTTCGGCGTTTGCGCCTGCGAATGCGCCACGGTAGGTGCCAGCTAGGTCGGGGTTTTTCGCGCTGCCGTTAAAGGTGCGGGCAGCGAAATCGGCTTCGCCGCTGAATGTTACGCCTGCGGTGGTGGCGTTGATGGTGCCGTCTTTTAGGGTAACCAGCGGGTAAACAACGCCTGTGCCTGTGGGTGCGTTGTTGATGATGCCTGAAACACTATCGCCGCTCACGGTTAGCGTGAAATCGGCGCGACTGGCTACGGTGGGATTGAATTTGTTGCTGTATGACGCTTGCCCTTTGTAAGTGGCATCCACCACGGTTTTGCGGTCGGTGGTGGGCGTGTCAATTAAGGCAACATAGGAATTGCTTGGCGCGGTGGCTGAGCCATAGGTTTCGCGGATAACGGCGTAGCCTGAATAGCTTTGTTTGTGCGACAGAACCACTGCGCCTTTTTCGGCAGTGTTTTTGCATTCAGACCTATTGCCTGCGCAGTTCGCTGAGCCGTTGGCTGTAAACGTTACATTGTCGCGCCCTTGCACGGTTTTCCACAGCTCTTGGCGGGCGGCTTCATCGGTGGCGTATTTGTAGCTGGCGGCGTTGGGGTCGTTATTGAATGCGCTGATAACGGTGTTTTTGATGTAGGCGGCTTTTTCTTCGGGGGTGGGGGTTGGAGTAGGTGTTGGTGTGGGGGTTGGCGTAGGCGGTGGGGTGGGCGTAGGTGTAGGCGTAGGTGTCGGGGTGGGCGTAGGTGTAGGCACGCTGGGGTTGGGGCGTGGGATTTCATCGCCGCCACCGCCGCCTGTGCTGCACGCGGTGGTGCTTAGGGCAACCAGTAGTGCTAGGGTTAAGGGGGTTTGGGGTTTCATAATCATCTCCGTTAAGGGTTGGTTGGGTAAATAAGGGGGGCTTGGCTGAATGGGTTTCAGGCTGCCTTTATGGGTTAAGCATAATGGCGACAAGCCGTCGCCGCTCCATTTTCAGGCTGCCTTTGTGTATTCAAAACGTTTTTTCCAATAGCAAATTCAGGCTGCTTTTGTGGTAGGAAAACAGGCTATCAAAGTTGCTGTGTTGTTTGCGCCATTGGTAGCTGAGCTTGGGGGTGATGCCTTTGATGTGCCAGTCGCGTTTCCAGATGGTTAGGTTGGCGGTGTAGATTTCGTCTTGGCGTTTGCGGTCAAAGCGGATGGCGCGTCCAAGTTGGTAGTTGGCTTGGTAGCGGCGGCTGGAGGTGGATAGGCTGATGCGGCTGGATAGGCCTTTGTTCCATTCGTGTTCCCAGCCGATGCGGTAGCTGTTTAGGTGGTAGCTGTATGTTTTTTGGCGGGTGCTTTCCCATAGGGCATCGATGCCGCTGTAAATGTAGTTGCGGGGGTTGATTTGCCAATATAGGGTGGTGGATAGGGTTTTGCTGTTGCCGTTGAGTTCGGTGTCGTGGCGGTATTGTTGTTTGCTGATTTCGGCGGCTAGGGTGAGTTGTAGGGTGTCGGTTAGGCGTTGGTTTTTTTCGGCGCGGATGCCGTGGGCGTGTTTATAGCGGTGGGTGGCGTACCATTGTTGTTCGTAAAAGGGGGTGATTTTCAGGCTGCCTTGGCTGCTTTTGTGGGCGTAGCCTGCTTGGACGCGGGCGGTGATGTCGTCATAGGCGTGGTTGTCCCAGTAGGTTTTGCCGTAAAGGTAGCCGCTGATGTGGGCGTAGTGGGCGTTTTTTAGGTTGATGTCGCGCTCGCTGCCTGCGGCGTAGCCGATGCCGTGGGCTTTTTGTGGCTGCATGGCGGGGTTTTTGATAAAGGGGGTGTTTTCTATGCGTGGGTTGCTGGATACGTTGTTGACGTTGCTTTCGTTTAGGTATTGGGCGCTGATGTAGCTGTGCCAGCCTTTGCGCTGCCCTAGGGCGTTTAGGTATTGCTCGTTGAGCGCGTGGATGTCGGCTGGCAGCTCGGGGTCGGCTTGGGCAGCCTGAAATTGCTGTTGGGCGGCGGTGTTTTGTTGTTCGCGAAACAGCAGCACGGCGAGTTCTACGCGCACGGGGGTGAGATTGGGGTTGTTGGCAAGAATTTGGCGCAGCAGGCGGATGGCTTGGGGGTAGTGTTTTTGGTGGCGGGCGATTTGGGCTTGGGCGAATAAAACGAGATTGGGGTCGGCTTGGGGGTGGGTTTGGTATTGGGCGAGCAGCGCGGGGATTTGCTCGTGTTGCTGTTGGTTGATGGCTTGGTTGAGCTGGGCTTCTAGTGTGGCGAAATCTTGGGTTGGGTGGTTGGTTGAATGGGCGGGGGGTGGGCTGGGGGTGGGGATGTCGGGCAGTTGGGGGGCGTTGCGCTCGGGCTGGGCGGGGATGATGGGTTTTTCGGGGATGGTGATGAGGCTGTCGGCGGCGTAGAGCGCGGTGGGAATTAGGGTGGCTAGGAGAAAGGTGGGGAGTTTGGACATGGCGGGGATGGGCGTTTGTGGCGTGGTTGGTTTTTGTTGTGGGGGTTAGGCAGCCTGAAAAGGGGTGGGGCTGGGTGGTTGGGATGGGGCTGTTTAATCTCGCTACCACCCCCATCCTAGCCTTTCCCCGCCAGCGGGGGAAGGAACAGATGGCAGGGTTTTTAATCCGTACTGCTTGCCATCAACCATAATGTTACTAACAGGTTTTCAGGCTGCATCTGGCGTATAAAGGCAGCCTGAAAATAATGGCGTTCACGCTGTTGCGATGCTTCATTTATTTAACATTGGCTAAACGGTGCGTGGCAAAGCCACACACTACTACTGGCTGATGTGGGCAACTACTGGCATGGGCAACTGGGGCAGCCTGAAAACCCAAATAGCGCAGCAATGGCAGACTGCTCAATCGTGTGCATTAAATAGGCTGGGCGCGGGATGCTGCCTTGTCGGCGAGCCGCCGACGCTCCATTTTTCAGGCTGAAACCTTTGCAAAACCCCTAACAGCAGCCTGAAAAATAGAAAATGCCGTCATTCCCGCGTAGGTGGGAATCTTGCCTGATATTAAAAATTTGGGGCTGTCCTAGATAACTCAGGAAATTCACATTAAGTTAGAATTTC
>NZ_JAUMZV010000025.1 GCF_030527935.1 Kingella sp. (in: b-proteobacteria) | reverse complement strand
TACCATCGTAAACCTGTGCATCATCGTAAACCCGTGCGTTGCCGTAAACCCACGCATTGCCAGACTGAGACAAGTTTTTTTCGTGTTGTATATATCCGCCAAAGTCGCCTGTGCATACATCTCCGAAATCAATTAACGCGCGGATTCTGTACAAATCAACATCATTTATGTTGATGCTGTCGCTTCTCACAATTTCAAATTTATTCATGGCTATTTCCTGACTATTTCCATTACTGCCTGCATACAATCAATTAACATCCTTCCATCCATAAACCACGCCTGCGGTGGGGTCTTTTTCCCATTGCTGTTGCAACATGATGGCGTTGCGTTGCTGTTGGCATTGGTCGTGCAGCTTTTGAATTTGGTGGGCGGCTGTGGGGTTGAAGTACAACTCGCTGGGGATGTCTTGCAGGGTGTCGCAGTCGTAGGTTTTGATGGTTGACTTGGGCTGCTGGGCGTAGGCGGTGGCGAGTATGCCTAGGGTAAAGCCTAGGGCTAGGGCTGCGGTGGTGTGGGCTAGGGTTTTCATGTCGGTTTTCTGTGGTGGGTAGTAGTATTTCATAGGGTTTCAGGCTGCCTAGTGTAAATATTTCGCCTTGTGTTTAAGATGCCATTTAATCCATGCTTTTGCGGCGGCTAAAGCGGCGGGTTCTATACCAAAATCTGCGCTTTCGTAGCCTGCGTTTGGTTTTCGGATGTGTAGCGTGATGGCGAATAACCCTTTTTCGTCTTGGCATTTTTGCAGGTAGCTGTCAGGGTTGTATTGCTGGCATAGCGCGTTTAGCTTGTGGATTTTTTTGTGCGTGTAGCGCAAAGCTGTTGCTAAATCTGAAATTTCTTGTTTCATGTTTTGCCCCTTAAAAGGTGTCGTGGTTGGCTTGGGCGATTTCTAAAATGGTTGCCCAAATGTCGTTTTCGGTGTCTTCGTCGCCTTGTCCTGCTTCGGCGGCGGCTAGTTCTGCTAGTTCTTGCTCGCAGTTGTCGTAGCGTTGCAAATCGCTGCGGATTTTGGCGATGGCTTGGGCGCGGTATTGGTCGGCTATTCTGTCTTGCCATTCGCTGTATAGCTCGCCTAAATAATTGGTGGGTTCGCCGTAGTAGCCGGGGTCTTGGCAGCCCCAATAGTTGTCGGCGTAGCCTGTGTTGGCTGGGCTTGGGTACATGGCGGCTTCCTTAGGGCATTCCGCGCATAAAGTTGTATTGGGCGCGGGCTTGTTCTTTGGTTTGTTTGGGTTGGGGGTGGTAATCTTGTTTGGGCTGCTTGGGTTGGTCTTTGTACATTTGGTCTAGCTTGGCTAGGGCTTCGGTTAGGGTCATCTTTTTGCTTCCTGTGTTATTTGTTGCGATGGGTGCATAATACTATCGTACTTAATTATTGTAAATACGATAGTACTCAAAATTTGTAATAAATTTATATGTTGTTGTTTTAAAAGAAAACAAAGTTTTCACAAGGCGCAAAAAACCGCCCGAATGGGGCGGTTTTTTAGAAAATCAAAAATAGCTTGATATGTTGTAAGCAGACCAAGCGATTAGTAGTCGTCTGTTCGTTTTAATATAAAATGTTATTTTATATGGAGTTTTTCTTTTGAATGGCTATTCGTATTGCATCATGCCATAGTGTTTCATCACCTACATTGAATGCGAGGGGATTGCTTTGTCCGCTTATAGTTATCATAAAATGTTTGCCTACACATTCAATACTATTGATTTTATTTAAATTAATATCAATACTACGGTAGTCTCCAGCAAAAACCAAACGCTCACTTGTTAAAACCAGTTCTCCTGCATCAGATATTGCCCAGTTCTTAACGGAAGAAGAGCCAAAATTACCAAGACTAATGTTTTTTACTCGGATGCCCGTGTATCCGCCTTGGCGACTGGTGGAAATTTCCAACAAAAGAGCAGCATCAACCAAAAAGCAATGTTCATTATTTTTTACCAACACTTTAAATGCTTCTGCTTGGATAGAACCGTTTTCAATATTTGCCAAAATGGTTTGGTTTTCTAACAATCTCTGTTCTTCTTCTCTCGCTTGCTTTTGTTTTTTACGTTCTTCAAAAACCGCTGAAATACTACATGCTCCAAGAAATGCTAGACTAACTGCCCATCCTTTATGATTAGCAAAAAATGAAATCAATGCAGTAACAAAAAAAACAACCGCAACAAATGCCATCAATTTCACGTTTAAAGGTTTTGCATTTGGAGTATTAAAAATTCCCATAATCCTATCCAATCTTAAAAATTAACTCATTTTTCAAATATGATTACTCAAATTTGTGGAATGACACTATATTTTAATCCAATACGCTCCACCAAAACACGCGCCCGATGATGCGGATTTCTTCGCCATCCACAATCTCGTCCTCGTAGTTCTCGTTGTCGCTGCGGATGCGCACTTTGTTGCCTGGCAAGCGATAAAGGTATTTAACGCGGAATAAATCGTCGTGTTGAAAGGCGTAAATTTTGCCGTCTCTAATGCGTTCTATGCCTTTATCCACGGCAATAGTGGCGTATTCGGGGATGCGCGGCTCCATGCTGTCGCCTGTGAGCGTGCAGCAGATTACGTTGTCAGGCATGATGCCTTTGCGATGCAGGGTGGCTTTGCCAAAAGGCAGCCTGAAACCGTTGTAGTCGGGGATTTCAAACGAGCCATCGCCGCCCCTAAGTTCGGTTTCTTTTAAAAACGGCACGAATACATAATCATCTTCGGGCAGCGGGGTGTTGCTGCTCCATAGCATCGGGCGGTGGATGTCGGTTATTTCGTTGATGCGCGGGGTGGTGGATTGCGGATACATCTCGCCTTGCCCTGTTTCTAGCCAGATAGCTGAAACGCCTAAAACATTGGCAATTTTGGCAATATCGGTCGATGCCTTATTGCGCCCTGTCTCCAATGCGGCAATCGCCGACTGTGATTTTCCTATTGCCTTGCCTAGCTGCGCTTGGCTCATTTGTTTCTGCTTGCGGGCATGAATTAAACGTTCTTGCAACGTATCCATGTAAATAAACGTATCCATGTAAATATCCAATCTTTCTAATTGATACGATTGTACTTTCAAACAAAACTACTTTGGTACTTGCTTAATAAGTACTATCGTATTAAAATGTGGTATTATTTTTGGAGTTGAGCATGACCCCAGACATTTTGTTAAAAGAAATTATTCAACGCGGATTCAGTTCGGAAAAGATTGCGGAATCAATCGGCTGTTCGGTCGCATACGTGAACAAGTTACGTTCTGGCGCTAGGAAAGCCCCGTCTTACGTTGTGATGGACAAAATCCGTAAGTTGCATCAGGAAACTACCCGATGACCGAATTATCCCCCGCCCAACAAGAAATCGCCCGCAAGAATGAACGCGCCATATTGCACGCGCTTGCGGTGGTATCGCAAAAGCGAGTAGCCGAGCTATCGGATATTTCGGAAACGCGATTGAGCCGCCTGAAAGATGGCGATTTAGAAAAGTATTGCGTGGCTTTGGCTGCGCTGGATTTGAAGTTAGTGCCTGCTGATGCGGCGATTGTTACCCGCGCGGAACGCAAGTTTATGGCGGAAAAGATGGTTGAGCATTATCAGGCGATTGCTGATGAAAATTGAAAGGAGACCAGTAATGGCTAAAAAGCAAAAAGCCTTATCCAGAAAGGATAAGGCGATGATTAAGAAGATGTTGGTTAAGTGCGCAATTGCACAAAGCGGCGAGTTATCGCTATCTGCGATTGCTATTTCGGTGTGTGCAGAGTTTCGCCATCTTAACCAAATTAAAACGTGGGATGACATCCTGCCGCGAGTTAAGAAACTCCAAAAAGCATATTCAAGATAAGGCTTTAAATCGTTCACTGGCTTCAAGCTGCGCTTTTTCTTGGGATTGATTTTCTTCCAACATGATTAGGCGCGCCAATTCAAATAATTCTTTGATACGCATATCGGGGGATTGGTTGGGTTGAACCAGTTGGGCGGCAAGCTGCAAGGCTTCAAGTCGTGTTAAGGACATGATTTTCTCCGTGTTGGGTTGTTGTGTGGAAACTCAATCTTACACGGGTTTGGCAAAGCGGAATAGACGCTTGGCAGCTCGGACAGACGGGCAAAAAAAGCCCGCCGAAGTGCGGCGGGTATAAGGAAATTTATCAAATATAAAGATAGGAATGCATTATGACCCAAATTATCCCGATTGGCAAGTCTGATTTTGCAGGCTGCCCGAAACAAACGGTAAACGCGCGTGAACTGCATGCGTTTTTGGAAAACCGCGACCATTTTTCTACTTGGATTAAAGACCGCATTAGTCAATATGGTTTTGTTGAAAATCAAGACTTTGTGATTGCTTCGGGAAATTCCGAAGCAATACGTGGCGGACACAATCGCTTGGATTACTTTCTTTCGCTGGACATGGCAAAAGAGTTAAGCATGGTGGAGCGTAACGCCAAGGGCAAACAGGCGCGGCAATACTTCATTGACTGCGAGAAGCGACTTTCAGGCAGCCTGAATATCCCGCAAACCCTGCCCGATGCTTTGCGTTTGGCGGCGGATTTAGCCGAGCGCAATCAACAACAGGCAGCGCAAATTGCCGAGCTAACCCCAAAAGCCGAAGCCATGACACGGATTGAAGCAGCGCAAGGCGACATCACCGTTACACAGGCGGCGAAGATGTTAAAGATGCCGCCCAAGCAGTTATTTGACTGGCTGGCGCAGCATGGTTGGTTGTATCGCAGCGGGGGCAGCGGGGTGTGGCTAGGCTATCAGGACAAGGTACGCAGCGGTTGTGTTACCCACAGCGTGCATCGCTATGAAAGCCGTAGCACAGGCGAGCAGCGCATTGCGACACAGGTTTATTTAACGCCCAAAGGTATGGGCAAGATTGCGGAGAAATTAGGAGCTTAATCATGGCAATCATTAGAAGCAAATTATCAGACGATGCCTTGTTGGCAGGCATTAACGATTTATTGGAACGTGCAGAAAACCAAGAATTAGCGTTGGCGATTGGCGAAGCCATCAATGCTGTTTTGGAGCAAACAAAGGAGCAGCAATGAATTATTTTGAAGCCATGAAGTCATTAGGCAAACCCATAGCCTACTACCCAAAACTTGCCAAGCCATTAGGCGGGGCGAGATGTTCACTTTTGTTTGGGCAGTTGCTGTTTTGGCAAGATAAAACGGATAACCCGTTAGGCGTGTACAAAACGGTTGCGGAGTTGGAAGAAGAAACGGGTTTAAGCGAAGACGAACAAGAAACCGCCTGCAAAAAGCTAATCAAATTAGGTGTGCTAACCAAAACGTATAAACGATTGCAACATCGTATGTATTACAAGCTAAATGCGGAAAAATTTAATGAAATCATGGCTCAATATGAAGCTGTTCGCGAAACGGGTAATCCTCCTTTCCCGAAACCCGAAATCCCCCTTTCGGGAAAAGGGGAAAGCGGAGTTGGGGAAACGGGTAATCCCCCTTTGGACGAAACGGGTAATCCCACTTTCGGGACAACCGAAATCCCCTGTTCGTATAAGGAACAGAGAATACATACAGAGAATACACAGAGATTACAAACAGAGAGTAAGCCGCGCGATGCGCGTGCTGGCGGCACACACGCTGCCCAAATGCAAATCTTGCAAGACATGGGTGTAAGCGAACAGGTGGCTGCTGACCACTTGGCAATCCGTAAAGCTAAACGCTGTCCGCTGACCGTAACCGCTGCCCAGCAGATGCAGAAAGAAGCGGCTGTTAGTCAGCTTAGCTTGCAGCAGGCGTTGGAAGTAGCGATTGGCTACGGCTGGGCAACCTTTCGCGCGGATTGGTTGGCGGAGCGCATGGGTAAGCGCACAGACTTTGTGCCGACCACGCGGCAAGTGGAGACGATACCGCAAGAGCAAGGTGGCGTGTTTGATGGTGCGGGCAATCGGGTAGAACTGGATTTGCCTGATGATACGGAAATCAATTTTTAGGAAGCAAAATCATGGAATTATCTGCAATCGTGGGTTTGATGCCGACATTTATCCCGCTGGATAAGTGGGAAGACATCTGCCCGAAACATGGGGCATACACCAAAATCCGCTACGAGCAATTCACATCAGGCTGCCCTTGTTGTTTGCAAGAGCGCAAGGAAGCGGAAACAGCGGCGATTTTGCGCGATATGGCGCAACACAATCGCGAACAGGCAGCGAAATTGGCGCGGGAAAAACTGGCGCAAAGCATGGATATTCCGCCGCGTTTTGTGGGCAAAACGGTTGCTGATTGGCAGCCTGAAAACGAGCAGGAAGCGGTGTTGCGTAAAAGCGTAGTGAAGTATGGGCAGATGCTGCAATCGCATCATGCAGGCGCGTTGGTATTGCATGGCAACAAAGGGACGGGCAAAACGCATTTGGCTTGCGCTTTGTTGGCAATGGTTAAGGGGCAAATGGGCGGCAATGTGCAATATGCCACGGTGGGCGATTTATTCCGCCGCGTGCGCGAAAGCAAAAATTTCAAATCGCCCGTGAATGAAAGCGAGATTTTGGCAGAGTACGCCAAGTTTGATTTGTTGGCATTGGACGAAATCGGCAACCAAAAAGGCAGCGATGACGAGATGCGCGTGCTGTTTGATGTGCTGAACAAACGCTACGAGAAAAGTTGCCCTACGGTGCTGATTTCCAATTTGAGCCGTGATGCGTTGGCGGGATTTTTGGGCGAGATTGTATGGGACAGATTGCAAGAAGATGGGTTGATTTTGACGTTTGCGGGGCGCAGTCGCCGCGCGGGGGTTAATCATGCAGCCTGAAACCTGCATCAACTGCCAACACGCCGATTTTCGCGCGGCGGCGGAATATTGGGGCTGGAAATCGGCTTCGGTGGTATGCAAAAAGGGCGAGCCGTGGCGGTTTATCCCTTGTCGGTTTGAATGCAGCAACGGGCGTTTTCAGGCTGCCGATGATGACGTGGTGGCAAAGCGCGTGAAGTATGTGGAGCAGTTATGACAGGACGTATTAGCCGCAAGCGGGCGGCGATGGATGATTTTATGTGGCGGTTTCGCGTGCTGTTGGGCGAAAAGGGGATATTGAAGCAAAACCTGATAACTCGCGCATCTACACCAAAGCGGGCGATGTGTTGAGCGCATGGCAGCGCAGCAATCCGCAGGTGCTGGTGAGCGTGATTGCGGTGCAGGATTGGCTAAACGGCGAGCGGTTGCCCAAATGGGGAACGGTGCAGGCGTTGGCGGATTGGCTGGATTGCGAAACAGGGGATTTGTTGGACAGGCGGTTTTGGGATTGTTGTGTGGGGTTTGTAAGGGGTTGAAAAGATTAGCAAACCCAAATTTGGGGCGGTTGAATACTTGATTTTAAACGTTTTTATCAAAGGCAAAAAAATGAAAGATTTACCCATTGAAATATTGGTTACCACCAAAGGCAACGAGTTGAAAACCGATAGCCGAAAAGTAGCGATGGCATTTGGTAAACGACACGACCATGTGATGCGTGATATTCGCAAAATCATGTTGCAAATCAACGAAGAATTTAACGCCCCCATATTTGGGGCGGTTGAATACACCGATAAAAAGGGCGAAACGCGCCAAATGTACGAGATGACCAAAGACGGCTTTGTGTTGCTCACGATGGGCTACACCACGCCCGAAGCAATGAAAGTCAAAATTGCCTATATCAAAGCATTCAATGCCATGCGCCGCCAACTGGACAGCTTGAACACATCGCTGATTAGCAAGCTGCTGGCAGCCCTAGAAGCCGAAAAACAATCCGCCGCGCTGGCAAGCGTAGCTGGGCGCATTTTGCGCGAGCGGCGCGATGATAAGCCTGCCAACCAAATGCGGATTGAACACTATGAGCAGCAAATCCAGCCGTTGCTGGTAGGGTTTGAAGCAGCCTGAAAGCAGTATTTAAGGATTATTTAAATACTGAACACGCAGGAAAAAACATGAACAAAATCATCCTACCCTATCCCACCCCCGCCTTAATGCCCAACCGCAAACACGGACGGCATTGGGCAGCCACGCAGCAAGCCAAAGCCAAAGCCCGCCAAGAAGCCTATTTGCTTTCAGGCAGCCTGAAATACACAGGCGGCGGTTTAAAAATCACATTCTACACGCCAGACGCAAGAAAACGTGATTTGGACAACCTACTCGCCGCCATGAAGCCTGCGTTGGACGGCATGGCGCAAGCCATCGGCGTAGATGATGCGCTGTTTCGCCCGCTGCTGATTGACAAGGTTAAGGCGGAGAGCAGAAAGGATGCGCGGGTGGAGATTGAGCTGCTTTTAGATTAAGGCTTTATCCAGCAGGGAAAGCGCGGTGGGAATATCGCCCAAAGCGGCGCGGGTTTTAAAGCGGTTTTCGGCATCAAATTCCGCCAGCATCACGGTAGCGGCTTCGTCCATCAGCTTGTTTACGCTCATGCCGCGCGATTCGGCTAACAGGCGCAGGCGGCTGTGTTTTTCATCGGGGATGCGTAGGGTTACGGTAGTCATATTTGTTCCAATAGGGTTTCAGGTGTGCAGATTTTGATTTCGGGAAAGAGTAGTTGGCTGCGTGCAAAATCTTTTAGGTTGCGGGTGGCGATGTATTGCGCCCGCCCCGCTACGGCAAGTTCTATCACATGGTTGTCGCCTTCATCACGCAGATTGGGTCGCCAAAGGTAGTAAATGCGTGTCCATTGGGCAACGGAAAGCAGCGCATTGAGCACTTGGTTGCGCTCGGCAAGGTTTAAAGGGCAGCCTGAAAACACATTTTCCCGCGCAATCACATCTTCATATTCTGCCAACAGGGCAGAGCCAACCAGCGGGGTAAACCGTTGTTGCAAGCAAGCGGCAATCAGCCGATTTGAAGCGCGCGAACCCATGCACGCGCCCACTAGGATATTGGTGTCTATAACGATTTTCATAGGAGCATGATAGCACATACGCTGTCAAAATAAACATGAATGAACGCAAATTCCGCCTACAAGTGTCCAACCAACGCCCTTTGTTTGAAAACTTGTATAAAAACATTGTCCCCGGGCTGCTGGCTGCGCATGGCGATTTGGAAGTGGTTATCCGCCCGTATAAAGCCAAACGCAGCTATGAGCAAAACCGCCGCTTATGGAGCTTGTATAACCAAATTGCCGAGCAGGTTTGGCTGGATGGGCGGCGATACGAAGCGGCGATGTGGCACGAATATTTTAAGCAGCAATTTATCGGCTGCGATGAGCGGGTGTTGCCTAATGGCGAAATCCAAAAAATCGGATTATCGACAACCAAGCTGAACACGCAGCAGATGGCGGATTACCAAACGCGCATTGAAGCGTGGGCAGCGGAGCAAGGAGTGATTTTTGAATACTGATAAAGATTTTCAAGCATGGGTTAGGCGGCAGCCAAGTTGTATTTCAGGCTGCTTTTCGGAATGGATAGACGGCGAAGGGCGGTGCGAGTTTGCCCATGTGCGCCGCGTATCAAGGGGCAGCGGTATGGGCATCAAGCCGCCGTTTTCGGGCGTGCCGCTGACGCACAAGGAACACGCGATGCAGCATCGGCGCGGCGAAGCGTATGTGCTGGCGGCAAATGGGATTGTTACCGATGATGCGGCGGCTTGGTTTGAAGCGGTGGCGGATGGGTATTTGGCAAGATGGAGAAAAAATGTATCGTAATTTGGATGAGTGTTTGTATGACATTTACCGTTTCGGCGCATTGCGGATTGAACCGATGGGCAACACGGCGCAAATTTGCGAATGGATAAAGGCGAAGGGGGTAACAGGCGGAACTGGTAGGCTGACGCAAGCGGAATGGCACGCCAACGCCGCCATGATACGTTCGCAGATTTCAGGCTGCCTGAACAGCCCTTTGTTGGTGGCGGTGGTGGAGTGCCAGTATGGTAAGCTGGACGGCTTGATGATTATCGCGGGTGTGCTGGCGGCAGAAAAGATTTGCGCCGATGTGTATTTGGCTGCGGATATGCTGCGCCATATTTACAGCGATGTGCCTAGGCGGATGGCGATTATGGATAAGTACGATTTGCACGATATGACGTTTCAGCGTAAACGTGAGCGCATCAAAAAGCATTTAGCTGTATGGGAACAAACCGCGCGGTTTAAGCTGCAAACGTGTTTTAAAGAACGAAAGATTATTGATTAGGTGTGAGTTTTTTAGTACAATTTTGCTATATTTCGGAGAAAGTTACGTTTAGGTGGCTTTCTTCGGCTTAATTTGCCAATAAACCGCCTAAATTAAGGCGGTTTTTTCATTCTGCTTTGATGATAACTTTGTACGCTTGGATTTGTTCGTGCAGATGATTGTTTTCGGCTTTGAGTTGTAGGTAGGCAATGGCGTATTTCGGTATGCCGTGCGTATTCCAGCGACTGATGTTGCGTGGGGCAATCTGAAAGATACGAGCCAGTTCGGCGCGTGTGAGATTTGCTTGTGCCAATAAGGCGTTTAATTCTGCTGTAAAGTCTTGCATGGTAGATAATATCGCTATAAAATAAAGCTAAATATTAGCATATTTGGAGAATTTATGGCAGCATTATCAGGCGTTGAAACCATTAAGCAGGTTGCTAAGATGCAGCGCAAAACTTTGCTGGCGTTTAGCGGTGGCAAGGATGCTGTGGCGACTTTTATCGCTATTCGTGAGCATTTTGATGAAGTTGTCCCTTATTATCTGTATCTGATTCCTGATTTGGAATTTGTGAATGAGCAGTTGGATATGTATGAGCGGCAGTTTGGTTTTAAGATTACCCAGTTGCCGCATCCGTCTTTGTATCGCTGGTTGAATGGCATGGTTTGGCAGCCGCCGCAAAATTGCGCAGTAATTGAAGATGCGGGGCTGCCTGAATTTGACTATACCGATATTCAGGCGGCGATGGTGCAGAAATTTGACTTGCCGAAAGATACTTTGGTTGCGGATGGCGTGCGGGCAGCGGATAGTCCGATGCGGCGCATTGCGATTCAGTCGCATGGCAGCATTTCCTACAATTTGCTGAAATACCATCCAATTTGGGATTGGAAAAAGGCGGATTTGGTGGAATGCTTTAAGAAGCATAATGTGCGGTTGGGGAGCGATTATAAGGTGTTTGGGCGGTCGTTTGATGGTTTGGATTTGCGCTTTTTGCTGCCGATTAAGAAGCATTATCCGCGTGATTATGAGAAAATCTTGGAGTTGATTCCAATGGCGGATTTAGAGATTTTTAGATGGGAGTGTGCAAATGGCAAACATTGACAAGCAACAGATTGAAGATAAAAAGGCGGCAGCAAAAGCCAAAGTGAACCAATGGAAGCGCAAGCAGAAGCCGCTGGTGCAGATGCCTGAATTGACTGGCGATGCGGAAGTGGATAGCAAGGCTGATTTGGATGCGGTTAAAAAAGGTTTTCGTGATAGATTGAAAGCGGAGAATAAGCGCAAAGTTGATGCGACTGATACAAGATACTGGTGCTGCTTATGTTTTCAGTCGCATGGACAGTTGATGGCATTCTTGGAAAAATCGGGAATGCGTAGATTTGGCGATAAATACTTGAATGGTGTAAAAGTTGCTGAAATGATGGGTATTGAACTGCCCAATGATGAAGTGCCTTATGTTGATGAGCCGAAAATTGACAAGGTTTGGGCTTCATTTGTTGATGATGAAGAGTAATTGTAGCCGCCCTTGGGCGGTTTTTGTTTCAGGCAGTCTGATTTTCAGGCTGCCTTTTTTGTTTGCCTGATATATCAGGCGTTTTTTGAAAGGAGCGCATGATGCGTAAAGTTCCCTATGGTAAACCGCATATTGCTTTGAAACGTGGTGGCGGTCGCGGACATTCTAGTTCAGCATCACATCATCGTAGTGCTGGTTCTTGATTTGTAAAATCAACCCCATGCAAGGAGATTAAATGGCTGACATTTGCGGTGCGAAAACGCGTGCAGGTAAGCCGTGTCAAAACGTCGCAATGGCAAATGGTCGTTGCCGAATGCACGGCGGTAAATCAACGGGCGCGCCCAAAGGCAACACAAACAAGGTGTCTGCGGGCGCGCTTTATTCCCATTACTACACGGACACGGAAAAGCTGCTTGCGGATGAATTGGAGCTTGAAAGTATTGATGCGGAGTTGCGGTTGTGCAAAATCCGTTTAAATCGGGCTTTGAAGTTGGAAGCGGAGCAGGAGGGCTTGGAGTTGGAGCGGATTGTAGAAACGCCTGCGCTAGTGGGTGGTGTACCGATTACGGATGACCCTGATGTGCCGCCTGTGCAGCAGAAAACGTTTGTGCGTAAGGATTATGAGCCGATTATCCAGCGGTTGCTTGGACGGATTGAATCGCTGACTTTGACGCGACAGAAGCTGATTAACGGCATGAAGTTGGATATTACCAGTTCGGACGGTTCTTTAATGCCTACGGTAATTGAATTGGTTGCAGCGGGCGATGATGAAAGTACAGGTTAAATTACCGCCTAAAATCAGGGATATTTTCAGACTGCCACGTGGTGCACTGCGTTATCGTGGGGCGTTTGGTGGGCGCGGTTCGGGCAAGTCGTTTAATTTTGCCAAGATGGCGGCGACATGGGGTTTTGTTGAGCCATTACGCTTTTTGTGTGTGCGCGAGTTTCAGAACTCCATCAAAGAATCGTTTTACGCGGAATTGAAAGCGGCGATTGCATCCGAGCCGTGGTTGGAAGCTGCCTATGATGTGGGCGTGGACTATATACGCGGCAAGAATGGTACGGAGTTTCTGTTTAAGGGGCTGCACAACAATATTCAGTCGGTGAAATCGTTGGCGAAAATTGATGTGTGCATCGTGGAAGAAGCGGAAGATATTTCCGAAGCGGCATGGGAAGTGTTAGAGCCAACCATTCGTGCGCCCAAGTCGGAAATTTGGGTAATTTGGAATCCAAAAACCGATGGCAGCGCAACAGATAAGCGTTTTCGCAAAAATCCGCCGCCGCGTTCGTGCATTGTGGAGATGAATTACGGCGATAATCCGTTTTTCCCCGATGTGTTAAACGAGCAACGGCTGCATCAGCAAAAAACGCTAGACCCTGCCCGCTATGCGTGGATTTGGGACGGTGTGTATTACGAGCTTTCGGACGCGCAGGTGTTCAAAGGCAAGTATGAAGTGGCGGAGTTTACCCCAAGCGAGAACTGGGACGGCGCATATTTCGGTTTGGACTTTGGCTTTTCGCAAGACCCTACGGCGGCGGTGCAATGCTGGATACATGACAATAAGCTGTATATTGAACGCGAAGCGGGTGGGGTGGGCATTGAATTGGACGACACGGCGGCGGTGTTGAAAGCGGCGATGCCTGAAATTGAGCGTTATGTGGTGCGGGCGGATAGTGCGCGACCTGAAAGCATCAGTTATTTGCGGCGGCATGGTTTGCCGCGCATCGTGGGTGCCGTTAAGGGCAAGGGCAGCGTGGAAGATGGTATTGAATTTATCAAGTCGTTTGAGAAAGTGGTTATCCATCCACGCTGTACGGAAACGGCGCGGGAGTTTCGGCTGTATAGCTATAAGACCGACCGTTTGAGTGGGGATATTTTGCCTGTGCCGTTGGATGCGCATAACAATTACATCGATGCCATCCGCTATGCCATAGAGCCGCTGATTGGCAGCGCGGATGCAATCAAACGATTTAAGGCGTTATTATGAAATTTAGGCTAGATGGTTTTTTGCAAGCGGTGTTGGGCGGCAAATCGCGGGCGCGGGTTACTTCGGTTTCCGCGCCTTTTTTGTATGCGCAAGGCGGTATTTTTCGCCGTGTGGTGGATTTGCCTGCTGATAAGGCGTTATCAGGTGGCTTTGAGATTGATGGCGATGCGGATAATTTGTTGGCATCGGAACTTGACCGCTTGAATGTGTTTGAGACGGCGGCATATGCCTTGAAGCTGGCGCGGTTGTTTGGTGGCGCGTGTGTAATTCCGCTGGTGGCAGATGGTAAGGGGCTGAATGAGCCGTTGGACGTGTCGCAGCCTGTTGAAGTGGTGGAATTGCGCGTGTTTGGCATCAATCAAGTTGCGGTGGAAGGTGCGCTGTATGGCGATGCTACGCAAAAGAATTTTGGCGAACCCGAGTTTTACCGCATTTCATCGCAACAGACACAGTTTGTGGTGCATGAAAGCCGTGTGTTTCCCATTCACGGTTTCAGGCTGCCTGAAATGCTGAAAGAAACGCGCATTTACTGGCAAGGCGGCAATGCGGTTGACCGTGCTTATAAGGCAATTTTGGATTGGGAAACCACGCGCGAGCGCACCAAGCAGATTTTAGACCGCAAGCAACAGCCTGTTTACGCCATGAAACAGTTGGCGGAGTTGATAGATGCTGGGCAAGAAGAGATTGTGCAACAACGCATTCAAGCAGTAGATACATCGCGCGGGGTGTTAAACACGGTGGCGGTGGACAGCGAAGATGCGTACACGCTAAACGATATGAGTGTGGGTGGATTAACCGACATCATCAGCAAATTTGAGCAAGTGATTTCGGCGGAGACAGGCATTCCGCTGGCGCAGTTGTTTGGACAATCGGCGAGTGGGCTATCTGCCACGGGCGAAGGCGATTTGCGCAATTTTCACGAATTGGTGGAAGCTGAACGCGCCCGCGTGAGTAATATGTTGGAGCGATTGCTGGCTTTATTGGTATTGCAAAACGGCATCAAGGGCAAAATCCCTGATGGCTGGCGCATTAAATGGTCACCTTTGTATGTGCCAACAGCACGCGAGCAGGCGGATATGGCGAAACTGGCAGTAGATACGCTGAAAGTGGAAGTAGATGCGGTGGCGCAGGTGGTTAATATGGGCGCGTTGAGCGAAGCGCAGGCGGCGGATTATTTCGCAGGGCGGGAGCAATTTGGTTTGAAACGTGAGGTACACGATGGCGCAGATGCCCAAGATTACGCGGCGAAAACCTAAACGCTGGTTGTATCCGCACGCTACCGAGCGCGAATACATGCGACTGCTGGAAGCCTATACCGACAGTATCACAGCAGAAATTGAGCGACAATTACCTTTGCTGAATTTGCGCCAAGATGCGCTGGATATTCCCGAAAGCAGCGGTTGGTATGAGCGACTGCGGCGGTGGATAGTGGGTATTGCAGATAAATTCAGGCAGCCTGAAATTTCCTTTGTCCGCTCGCTGCTGCATGAAGCGGCGCGGTTTAATCAAAAGCAATTTCATGCGGTGGTACGCTCGGTGTTTGCGGTGGATGTGTTCACGCATGAGCCGTGGTTGTTGGATGTAATGAAGCAGCTTGAAGCGGAGAATATCCGTTTGATTCAATCCATTGCGCCGCAGTATTTGGAAACGCTACATGGCAAGATTGTGGCAGCGGTACGCGCAGGGCTGCCCCATGCCAAGCTGGCGGACTTTATCCGCGAGACTTATTCGCTGCCCAAAAACCGCGCCCGCTTAATTGCCCGCGACCAAATCGGCAAACTCAATGGGCAGCTTACGATGGAGCGGCAACGCAGCATAGGCGTTACGCAATACATTTGGCGCACTTCGCTAGACGAGCGCGTGCGCCATGAACACCGCGAGCGCGAAGGTAAAGTGTTTGCTTGGGATAACCCGCCATCAGACGGACACCCCAGCGAGCCAATTCAATGCCGATGCAGCGCGGAGGGCATTTACCCTGATTTTGCTGATTTGAAAGGAATGGTTTATGAGCGTCATCCGCTATGACCGCGCCGAAGTGAAAGCGCGGCGCAATGAAGATGGTTTTATTCACGACACGCCTGTTCTTACGCGAACGGGCGTTTTTGTTTATCGCAATGCAGATGGCAGCGAGCGGCGCGAATATCGCCCACCCGATGAAGTATTCGCCGATGGCAGCCTGAAAGCCTACAAAGGTATTCCGATTACCAACGGACACCCTGGTAAAGTTACCAGCAGCAACGCCCAAAACCACACCATCGGCGCGGTGCTGGGCGAAGCACGGCAAGACGGCGATAACCTTGTGGCGGAGATTGTGATACACAACCCCGCAGCGATTAACGCGGGCAACAAAGAACTTTCAGTCGGCTATGAGTTGGATTTGGAGGAGACGGCAGGGATTACCCCCAATGGCGAGCGGTACGATGCCATTCAGCGCAATATCCGCCCTAACCACTTGGCGATTGTGAGCAAGGGACGCGCAGGCAATGCGCGGTTGAATATGGACGGCAACGAAGCCGTGATTAACGATAAGGACGAAACAATGTCAAAAATCCGTTTAGACAATGGTATTGAATACGATGCCGCGCCCGAAGTGATTCAGGCGTTTAATCAATTAAAGCAGGACGAAGCAACAGCAAAAACCAAGCAAGCCCAAGCCGAAGCCCGCGCCGATGGCGCAGAAGCTGATTTAAAGGCGTTGCAAGACAAGCAGCCGCAAATTCAGCAAGACGCGATGAAGGCAGCGTTTGAGCGCGTGAAATTGGAAGCCGTTGCCAAAACGCATGGCGTGGCGTTTAACGCCGACACCGCTGCGCGTGAAATCAAGGTTGCTGTGATTAAAGCCATTCGCGGCGATGCGCTCGTGTTGGACGGTAAAACCGATGATTATGTTGCCGCGGCGTTTGATATGGCATTAGCCACGCGCGATGAGCAGGCGAAAACCCAAGCCCTAGCAGGGCAACGGCAAGATATGGCAGACAAGGGCGCGGGCAGCACATCTGCCGCCCAAGCGCGCGAACAATACAAAGCAAACCTGAAAGGAACGAAAGATGTATGACGATTACATGAACCCCGCTTTTGCGGGCATGAAAGCAGACAGCGGCTTTGACCGTGTGGAAAGCTATCCTGTTGCCGCTGATGGCTTAACCGCTGGCGTGATTGTGGGCATAGATGCCAACGGCGCGGCGGTGGCAGGCAAAGGCACAAAAGCCATTGGTGCGGTGCTGCATTCGCACACCCAGCTTGAACCCTATAAACGCGGTGATTGTGTTTCGGTAATGACGCGTGGGCTGTGCTGGGTAAAAGTGGCGGACGGCAAAACTGTCACCAAAGGCGAAGCGGTGAAGTTTAACGCTGCGGGTTTGTTGGATAACGCCGCCACAGACAGCCTGAAAAATGCGGTTATCCGTGATGTAAAAGGCAAAATCGCGTGTATTGAATTACACGCGCCAACTGTTTAACGAAAGGAAAAATGATGCAGAAACATTTGCACTATGATGAAGCGGAAAAATCCGTTATCGCGCAATTTGCGCAATCAATGGGCAACGCGCTACGCGAAGATGAAAGCGTGTTCGCTGCCCGCGAATTGGATTTTGTGAAAGCCAAAATCTACGAGAAAAAACGCCCACCGATGATTGGTTTGTCGCTGGTGCCTATTGCTTCTGATGTGCCTGAATACGCCGAAACGGTGGTCTATAAAACCTATGACACCGTGGGCATGGCAAAGATTGTGGCAAATTATGCCGATGATTTGCCCCGCGCTGATGTGCAGGGAACGGAATACACCGTGCGCGTGAAAACCGTTGCCGATTCCTACGGCTTTAACATTATGGAATTGAAAGCATCGGCGGGATTAGGCACCAACCTACCCACCCGCAAAGGCGATGCTGCTCGCCGTGCGATTGAAGTGAAGCTGAACAAAGTGGCGATGGTGGGTGATGCGGAATACGGCTTATACGGCATGACCACCCACCCAAATATCGGCGTTACCACGCTACCCAGCGGCAAGGCTTGGGCAAATGCAACAGGTGCGGAAATCATTGCGGATTTGGACGCGCTGTGGAATGCGGTGCGCTTGCAAAGCAAAGGTGTGCACACCCCCAATCGCCTTGTGGTTGCCAGCAGCTTACACGCGCTTTTGACTTCTAAAATCTACACCGAAGCGCACGGCATTACGGTGTGGGAATTTTGGAGCAAAAAACACCCCAGCTTGCAATTGGTGGAAGCCCCCGAGTTTGACGGTGCAGGCGTGGGCGGCAAGCATTTGCTGTTTATCGGTGAATTTGACGCGGAAAACATGAGCCACGAATTGCCGATGCCGTTTAACCAAATGGAAGCGCAGGCACGCAATTTGGAAGTGGTGGTGCCTTGCTATGCCCGCACAGCAGGCGTGGTGGTGCATTATCCGCTGGCGTTTTCTAAGTGTGAGGTGGCTTAGGCAGCCTGAAGTAGTGGCAGCTTTCAGGCTGCCTTTTTTAATTGATTTGGAGATTTAATTATGAATCCAGAGAAACAAAAAACTTATGTTAAACTTATCAAAAGTTTGTTTAATGGCATGGTTGATGCTGAACCGTATCAAATCACGGAAGAAGTCGTAGAAATGGTGGATACCATGTTTGACGAAATTTCCACTTGCCATGAGCGCATCCGTCCGTTAGCTATTATGGCTGATTTCATTGCAGGCAGCGTGTACAAACTCTTGCCCAATGAACTAACCTATTTATTTGGACACAAAAATTTTAACGAATATCTGAAAGCTACCGCACGCGATGAAGTCATGTCTTTTTTACGACAAAGCAAGACAAATGCAGCTTTGAAAGTGATGGAAGCCTTTGTTGATAGTTGGCTGAAATACACTGCCAAAGACCGCCGCATGAAAATTTGTATTGTTTCAGGGCAAACTCGCTGGCGTTCTGCGATAACTAACGCCTTAATGGGCATTTAAGGAGCAAGCGATGTGGGATAAATTCAAGAAAAACATGGATATTATTCTTTGGCTAGTCTTAACCATTTGGATTGTCTTTTTTCCCGATACCGACCCCGAAGCATTGAAATATGCGCGGTATGGTTATTGGAATATCCATTCGCCCTTGTATCCTTATGCCCGCATCGTTTTTCCCATTATTGTAGGTTGCGGCATTATTTACCGCAGAATCCGAAAATAACTGCCTTTATGCGTTGGAGACAAAATTATGAGCCCTGTTCAATCTGTTTATCGTTTAGCCGATTTGCTGGCAGAAATCCCGCCCGATGGCTTGCCGCGTGTGGCAGATTGGGACGAAATGCCCGATAAAGGCAAAGAGTGTGTACCTAGTTTTGTACTTGAACAATTTTGCGATAAGGCAGCCTGAAAAGGCTGCTTTTTTTTAACCCCGTCGCCTGTGTGCGGCGTTTTTTATTGGAGAAACCTATGTTAATCAAAAACATTAAACCCGCTGTCGTGGTGTTAAACGGTATCACGGTGCTTGCGCCAATGCAGGAAGCGGAAGTGGCAGATGATGATGCAGGCGTGTTGAGCTTGGTTGAAAGTGAGCACTTGGAAGTGTTGGACAAGCCTAAACGCGAGAAAAAACAATGATTGAAAAACTGCGCTTGCTTTGCCTTTATGCGGCTTCTGCTGACGATGCACTGCTGGAAAAGATGCTGTTTTTGGCGGCGGAGTTTGCGCCGCCTTGTTTATCGGACAAGCTGAAAGAACGTGCGGTGTTATATTACGCGGGCTATTTGGCGGTAAACGCACTTTCGGCAGCAGCGCAAGGGGCGGTGGTTATGCCTGTGGGCGTGGTGTCGGAGCGTGAGGGCGATTTGTCACGCAGCTATGGCAACAACGGCGGCGACCCTTGCGGTTATTTGGCGCAGTATCAAAAGCTGGCAGATTTGTGCAAACGCGGAGCGATTATTGTGTCGCAATATGGTGGCGGCTGTGGATGTGGAAATTAACGATTTTGGCTTGGATGACATCATCAGCAACACGCAAAGGCTGAATGGGCGGGTGGTTAAGGTGGGTATTCAAGGCGGTTCGCATGATGATATGGTGGACATTGCCATTTACAACCATTTCGGCACGCGCCATATTCCCGCCCGCCCATTTATGACTGATTGCGCGGAGCAAAACGCAGCGCAAATTAGCGAAGTGCAGCGGCGGGTGGTGTATCGTGTGTTGGACGGGGCGGATGCGGACGCGATGTTGCATCAACTGGGCAACTGGTATCGCGATGTGCAAAAGGCGCATATTCGCCATGGCAATTGGATACCCAATGCGCCCGCTACGATTAGGCGCAAAGGGTCTGACCGTCCGTTGATTGATACGGGGCAGTTGGTTAATTCGGTGCAATACGAAGTGGACTGAAAATGGGATTACGCAAACAACACGCCATCCGCCGCTTTACCGATGGCGCGTATATCAAGGGACGCTGGCAAGCGGGTGCGCCAAGCGAAATGCTGCTGATTAACGCATCGGTGCAGCCGATACGCAACGATGAGCGGGAGAATTTGCCCGAAGGCAAGCGCATGGGGCGGGCGGTCAAGATTTATACCGATGCGCTGCTGCGCGTGGATGACAACATGGGCGATGTGTTGCTGTGGCTGGGGACGGAATATCGCATCATCGCGCAGGCGCGGTTTCAGATGGGCGTGATTAGCCATTATCGTTATTACGCGGTATCGGAGCAGCCATGAAAGAGAATTTGTACGATGTTTTGGCTGCGCTGTTGCCTGTGCCGCTGATTTGGGCTTATGAAAATGGTAGGCAGCCTGAAAATGTGTTTGCCACGCTGGATGTGCGTTCGGTGGATGCGCGTTTGCCTGTGATGCGTGCACCGATTGATGGCAGCCGTGCGCTGAATGCGGTGCGCGAAGCGGCGGTAACGGTGCAATGCTACGGCAAGAGTGCATTTGAGCTTTTAGACGCGCTGGCTATGGCGTTGCAAACCGAAGCGGCAGCCGATGCGCTGGAAGCAGCGAATGCGGCGGTGTTTGATATAGAGCGGGTGCAGTCTGTGCCTAAATTGTTTGAAGCGCAGTATCACGAGCAGGCGGTGTTGTCGTTTCGCTATCGCTATATGGCAACAGCGGACGAAACCGTGCCTGTGATTGATAAGGCGATTTTAGATGTAACCACGCGGCAATAGCCGCTTTTTTTATGGAGTTTTGACATGGCAAAATTAGACCGATTGGTTAATTTGAACATTTCGCTGAACACGACGGCAATCGCTACCGAAAGTTTTAGCGATATGATGATTGTAGGCACGCATGCTGCCAGCACGGCACGCATGATGGCGATTACTTCGGCGGGCGAGTTGCTGGATATGGGCTTATCGGCAAGCGACCCGATTTACAAGGCAGCATTGGCGGCATTTTCGCAAACGCCTACGCTGGCGAAAGTGTATATCGGGCGACGCGCTGCCAGCAAAATTGTGCTCACAGGCGAGCAGATTACCGCCAAAATCACGCTGCCCAGCGGCGAAGTGTTGGATATAGACGGCACGGCGGCGCAATGTGCGGCTGCCCTACCCGTCACGCTGAAAGCCACCGCCAACAGCGACACGCTAACGATTGCGGCGGATATTGCGGTAAAACTTGCCAAAGGCGCAATGGCGATAACCACCACCGAAAGCTACACCGATGCACTGAACGAAATCATCAAGGCAGGCGGTTCTTGGTATGGCTTGGTGATTACCGAACGCACAGAAAGCGCGGTGTTGGAAGTAGCCGCATGGGCAGAAGCCAATGTTAAGCTGTTCGGCACAGCTACCGATGATGCGAAAGTGTTAAACGGCGCAGTTCGCACCGATATTGCTTCTAAACTGATGGATAAGCAGTATTTCCGCAGTTTTGTGGTGTTTGACCGCGAAGCGACAACGGAATTTAACGAAGCCGCGATAATGGCAAAATGCTTTACCTTTTACCCAGGCGGAGAGACGTGGGCAAATAAACGCCTTGCAGGCATTACCGCCGACCGTTTAGCGGAAGGCGAATACATCGCCGCCAGCGGCAAAAACTGTACTACGTTTGAGATGTTTAAATCGTTTGCGCTGACCCAAGGCGGTAAAACAGCGGCGGGCGAGTGGATTGACGTGATTCGTTTCCGCGATTGGTTACATAACGAAATGCAGGCGGATGTGGCGTTTGCGCTGATTAACGGCGACGGCAAAATCCCCTACACCGATGAGGGCATCACAATTCTTGCCAATGCTATGCAAAAATCGTTACAACTGGGCGTGCGCCGTGGTGGCATCGCGCCCGAAGAGTTGGATGAAAATGACAAAATCATTCCCAGCTACACGATTAAAAAACCCAAAGCCGCGCAAATTTCGCCCAATAACAAAGCCAGTCGGGTGTTGAACGATTTGGGCGGCTCGGCGCGTTTGGCAGGGGCAATTCATGTGGCAAATATTAAATTTAGTTTGGGTTACGAGTAAAAGGAATAAACCATGAGCGCAGTAAAAACTTATTCGCCTGACCGCGTAAAGCTGGTGGTGGGCGTGCATTCGGTTACGGGCTATGCAGATGGCACGTTTGTGAGCATTGAACCCTTGGGCGATGGTATCACATCGCAAGCAGGTGCAGACGGCGAAGTAGCGCGGGTAATGAGCGCGGATAAACGTGTGAAAATCACGCTGACTTTGCAACAAACCAGCCGCAGCAATGATGTGTTGAATACATTGCTTTCTATTGACCATTTGAGTGGCGGCGATAAGCCGTTTCCGTTGATGCTGACCGACTTGCGTGGCAGCACGTTGGTTGCTACCGATGCCGCTTGGATTGTGAACCGCCCCACGGTGGAATTTGGCAAAGAGTTGTGCAACCGTGAATGGGTAATTGAAACCGCACGCGCGGCGTTTAGCGTAGGGGGAAATAGCTGATGCAAACAATTGAAACCAAAGTGGGCAAAAACACGTTTTTTATTACTAAGCTCAATGCTTTTGAAGCCTTGCCTGTGTTTGGCGATTTACAAAAAGAATTGTTGCCTGCGCTGGGTGCGCTTTTGGGCAGCCTGAAAGATGATTTGGGCGATGCGAATTTGGAAAAGGCGGTAGAAAAACTATCGGCGCAGCTAGATGGCAAATCGCTGGAACGCTGGACAACGCGCTTGCTGGATGATGGGCATATTGCCTATGAAGATGACAGCGGCGAAGCGGTGCGCTTTAAGTTGGCGCGTGATGGGCATATCTTTGATGATTTTGCCGAAGTGTTGCAGCTTTTGGTGGTCGTGATTAAAGAAAATTTTGCCACCCCTTTGACGCGCTGGCTAAACCTTTCTGGACTGGCGGGTTTAGCCGAAAAAACGAAAGCGTAGGGCAGTTTCGCGCCGATTTGGAAGCGGAATTTTTGATTTGGCGACCTGTGATGGCGCGAAAAATCAGCCTTGCCGAAGTGAAAAACGGCACGGCCGATTTGGTGGACTTGATGAAAATCAATGCTATTTTGGATATGCAAGATGAAGCCCAAGCGCGGGAAGCGGCGAAGTGGAATTAAGCTCTTTCTGCCAACAATCGTAATGCCGCTTTGAACACAGCAGTTTGTGATTCGCCACGCTCCGCCGCCAAGCGTTCCAGCAGCGCAATGGTTTCGGGGTCTAGTGCAAAGGTTTTTTGACGGATGCCGTTTTTTTCGCGGCTTTTGCGGTTGTATGCCGCTTGGTCGTATTTTTTCGTTTGCATGATTTTCTTTGTTGATTTAAGATTAGGGCATCGGGTTTGGCAGTGCCACCTGCCGCCCCCGATTTCTTAGTTCCTTAGTAAGCGTTACTGCTTGCCAACATCAGAACCAAGAAGAAGAGAATTTGAATGGTGAGCTTCATTTTCTTTCTCCCTAGTGAGTGCCCATCGGAAACGGTGGGCATTTCCGTTTGTTGAAACACTCAACAGGGATAATTTTAATACATATTAGAAAATAATTCAAGTTTAATCCGCCCCAAAGGCGGTTTTTTTATGCCTGAAAGGTTTTGCCATGATTGCACGAGAATTGGTTACGCTGCTGCGGTTTAGAATGGAAAGGGCGGGTTTGAACCAGTTTTTAAATGGTTTGAATCATGCGCGAAGTCGGGCGCAGGCGGCGGCAAATGATATTCGGCGCAGCTTTGCCAGTATGCGTTTGCAGCAACGAAACAGCGGGGCGATTTACAACCGCTCGCTGGATAGGTTGGGCATTCGCTCGGATGCGCAGATTTATGCGGAAATTCGCAGGGCACAGTTAGCTTATACGGCGTTTCGGCGTACGGGCATGGCAACCCATGCGGAGCTTGACCGTGCTTGGGCGAGAACACGCGAACGCATCAGAGAGTTGCGTGGCGAGTTGCGCAGCAGTGGTAGTTCGTTGGGTAAATGGCTAGGCGCGGCAGCGGTAGCCCAAACGGCTATGTCGTTTGCCAGCACTTCCGACCAAATCAGCGGTGCGGTGGCGCAGGCTTCTTTGTATGCCGACAATGAAAAGGCAGTTATTGCGCAGATTTTCAAAAACGCGCAGGCGGCGGGGACGGACTGGCAAGCGGGCGTGGATATGTATGGCTCGGTGGCACGCAGCAAAAAGGCTTTGGGCTTGGATGATGTGGCGGCGGTGCAGTTATCGGATTTGGTTTCCAAGGCAGTTGCCACCACCAGCAAAGGTGCGGGGCAGGATTCGGCGGCGATTTTGCAGTTTTCGCAGGCGTTGGCTTCGGGCGTATTGCGCGGCGATGAGTTAAATTCTATTTTGGAAAACTCGGGCGGGCTGGCGATGTCTATTGCGGATGCTTTTGGCGTGGGCGTGGGCGAGTTGCGCGAGATGGGCAAAGCGGGCAAGTTGTCATCCAAAGAGATGGCGGAAGGTTTGCTGAAACAGGCGGACAAGATTAACGATAAATTCGCCAAGATACCTAAAACATTTGGCAGTGGCATGACGAAAATTCGCAATGCTTGGTCGCGCATGGTGTTTAACATCAACCATGCAACGGGGGCAGGCGAAGCGTTTTACAAGGTTTGCAGCTTGATTGCGGATAACTTGGAAGCGATTGGCAAGGCAGCGGCGTTGGCGGCGGTGGTGTATGGGGTTTCGCGTTTAAACCATGCTTTGCTGGGTGCGGTGGGCAGCGCAGGCAGCCTGAAAACGCTGTTACATGGCATAGGCATGAGCGCGAAAGTATCGCTGTTGCCGTTTTTGAAAATCGCGGCAGTGCTGTATGGCATCTATTTGATTGTGGATGACATTATGGTGTGGCTGAACGGTGGGCAGTCGGTATTGGGGGAACTGATTGGCTCATCGGCAAAATGGAAAACGCAGGTTGATTGGATAAAAGAAAAGCTGGGCTGGGTGTGGGACAAGCTGGGGCAGATTAAGGCGGCTTTGGGCGGCGCAGGGGAAACAATGGGCAAGTGGCTGACGAAAATAGCGGCGTTGGTGGCGGTGGGCATGGTGGTGTTTAAGGTGTTTATGCTGCTGTATGGGGCGACAAAATTTATTGCGCTGGGCATCCGCTTGATTACGGCAGCAATGGCGGCTAATCCGATTTTGCTGGCAATTATGGCAATCATCGCGGCAATTTGGCTGATTTATCAAAACTGGGACAAGATTGTGCCGTATCTGCTGGCGGCATGGGACTGGGTAAAAGATAAGGCGGCGGCGGTTTGGCAATGGATTACTGCGCAGGTTGCGGCGGCGATTGATTGGATGGCTGCCAAGTTGTCGGCGGTGCGCGATGGCTGGGATGTGGTGGTGGCGTTTATCAAAGCAACGTGGGATGGCATCAAGCAAAAGGCGGTTGCCGCATGGCAAGCCATCAGCAGCAGCGCAACGGATATTTGGAGCGGCATCATCAATACCATCAATGGGCTGTGGGATAAGGCGATTGGCTACTTTAAGGATAAGTGGGCAAGCGCGGCAGCGGCAGTGCGGGGCTGGTTTGATTGGATTCCGAGCTTGGGCGGTGGCAGCATCAATGTGAGCCATACGGTAAACGCGAGTGCGATGGCGGGCGGGGCGCGGGCGGGCGTGGTCAATAATGTTACGCAGAACATTACGGCTAACGGCGTAAGCAATCCTGCGCAAGCTGCGCCGCGTATGGCGCGTAATTCGTTTGTGATAAAAGGGTCTTGATGATGAATTTTCAGGCTGCCTATGATGGCGTGAAAAACGCGGCGGGCAAGGTAAACAAGCTGGTGAATATGGTGTTTGGCATCGGTGGGACAACGGTGGGGGCGTTGTCGTTGGATGCGCTGATTGAAGAAACCACAGAGCTTTCGGCAAATGTTACCCAGTATGCGGTGGAAGAAGGTGCGCCGATTTCTGACCATATTGGCGTGGAATCGGAGCGGCTGAATATCAGCGGGGTGGTATCGGGGGCGAGCGTGGTGTTGTTTGGCGATGCGGGCAAAACCAAATTGGTGCAAGCCAAAGCCTTGCTACGGCAAATGCACGAGAAACGCGAGCCGATTGCTATTGTGTCGGGCTTGGATTTTTACGCGGATTATGCGATGACCAACTGCACCATTCGGCGCGGGGTGGATGAGAAGTTTGATGTGGAAATGTCGTTTATCAAAATTCGCAAGGCGCAACCGCGTGAAGCTGATGTACCGCCACAAAAAGCCAGCGGCAAAGCCAAGGGCAAGGCTGGAGCAACAGGCGCACGCAAGGGCAAAACTGCCAACAAAACGGCGCGCAGAAGCAGCGTGCCGAAAACCGCGCAGCCTGCGGCTGCTACAGGGCAGCCTGAAAAGCAGCGCAGCAAACTACACAGGGATTTATTCTAAGGGGAGCTTATGCTGGCTTTAACTTTGGCAGATGACAACGATTTTGTGATTGAAGCGGAATTAGACGGCGTGGAGTACGCGCTGCATTTTGCGTGGAATGATGAAAACGGTTATTGGGCGTTGGGTTTAGAAAACGGCGAGCCGCAGTTTGCGGGTTTACGCATTCGCCCGAATGTGGATATTTTGGCGGGATTGCGCCATTTGGCTGTGCCGCAAGGGGTGTTGTTTTGCGATGGCGAGCCTGACCGCATGGCGTTTGTGGATGGGCGTTCGCAGATGATTTATGCGGGAGTGGACGATGTTTAACCGAACTTATCGCTTGTTGGTGGGCAACGCGGGTAAAAAAGGGCTGGAAATTGCACCGCCGTTTCATATTGAGTTTGATGTGGAGAAAACCGTCAAGGAAGATCCGAATAAATGCCAAGTGAAAATTTATAATTTGAAGCCTGATACCCGCCGCGCGTTGGAACAGCCCGATGTGATGGCGGTATTGTATGCAGGTTACGGCGCGGATGCGGTGTTGCTGGCAGCGGGTGCGGTGATTGAGTGTCTGACGGCGTTTGATGGGCAAAATGTGGTAACGGCATTGGAATTGGCAGATGGCTGGGTAGAGTTGCGCGATTGTTATGTGTCGCTGGGCTATGCGGGCGGGGTGCCGGCGCACGCGGTTATCCGCGAAATTGCGCGGCAAATGGGGCTGGTTCTGGAAATGGCGGCTACTTTACCCGACCATGTTTGGCAACATGGCTTTTCGCATCATGGCGCGGCGCGGATTGCGCTGGGCAAGGCAACGGCTGCGGCGGGGCTGTCGTGGTCTATCCAAAATCAGGTGTTGCGAGTGGTAAAACAGTATGGCGCAACGCCACGCCGTGCGGTGGTACTGGCGGCGGATAGCGGCTTGGTGGGCTTTCCTGAACGCTTTGCCCAAGCGGCAAGCGGTAAGGCTGCCAAAGGTAATGCAGCAGGCGCGGTGGAAAAAAAACGCTATGGCTGGAAAGTGAAATCGTTGTTGTTGCCACAAGTGAACCCGAGCGATGTGTTGAAGCTGGAATCCAAGCAGGTAAATGGTTTTTTTCAGGTGGAAAAGGTAAGGCATTCGGGCGGATTTGATGGTGGCGATTGGATAAGCGAGTTTGAAGTGTTTGATTGGAATGAGCCACTGCCTGAACAGAAGCAAGTAAAAAGAAAAAAATAAACGCCGCATGACGCGGCGTGGTTTATTTGAGCGGAACAATGGCAATCGTTTTGCCTAAGGGCGCAAGCAGTTTGAGCAAGGTTTCAAGCTGTGGGTTGCTTTGTCCGCGCTCCATGCGGGCGATAACGGGTTGTTTCACGCCGCTTAATTCTTCCAAGCGTTTTTGTGTGATGCCTGCTTCTTGGCGGGCGTGAATCAGCTCGCTGATGATGGCAACGCGCAAATTGCTTTCGTTGATTTCTTCGGGGGTAAAGATTTCGCGTTCAAAGTCATTCCAGTTGCTACCGATGGGGTTCATGTTTGGCTCCTTTCAATAAGGTCGTTTAAGTTGGATTGGGCGCGTTCTATTTCGCGGCGCGGGGTTTTTTGCGTGGTTTTTAGAAAGATGTGTAACAACACAAATTGATTGCCATTCTATGCAGCAAACAAAACCCGTCGCCGTTGTGGACGCAATTCCCAAATGTCGCCTGTGATGTGCTTGATATAGGGTTCTCCTGCACGAGTGCCGTGTTGTTTGAGAATTTCTATGTAGTCGCGGATTTTATTGAGTTGAATGCGGCTGCTCTTATCTTGTTTGGCGGCTAATTCCTGCAAATATTCTTTAACGGGTTCGTTGCCGCGCGGGTCGCAGTAAAAAACAACGCTGTACATGGTTACTCCTTAATATTTTAAACATTATAACTTAAAAGTTATAAAATGGCAACGTTACCCGCCTGCGCGGGTTTTTTTTATGGAAAAATCAAATGGATATTTCAGATTTACGCGAGATGATGCAAACAGAATTGGAAGCGGTGCATACTACGTTGGCGGGCAAGATTGTGGCTTGGGATGGTTCGCGGGCGGTGGTGCGCCCTGCTTTGCCGCGTGCGTTGCGTGATGGTTCGGCTTTGCCTGCGCCGCAGATTGTGTCTGTGCCTGTATGTTTTCCTGTGGGCGCGGGTGGGGTGGCAATGATAACGGTGCCGCTGGCGGCGGGCGATGATGTGTTGCTGCATTTTTCAGAAACGGCGATTGATGGTTGGCTTTCAGGGTCGGATGCTGCGCCTGATGACCCGCGCCGTTTTGATTTAAGCGATTGCTTTGCTTCGCCTGTGTTGCGTCCTACGGTGGGCGCGGCGGATACGGAGAATGTATCGCTGTCGTTTGGTGCGGGCAGCCTGAAAATTGCGCCATCGGGGGAAATCACGATTGCTGCGCCCAAGGTTACGATTAATGCGCCTGTGATTAACAATGGGCTGGTAAGCATCAATCAGGGCATGAATAACGGCGCGGGCGGGGCGGTGGCGTGTAGTGGTGGCTTTGAGATTGTGGGCGGCGATGTGGTGGCGGATGGTATTTCGCATAAATGGCATACGCATCGCGGCGATAGCGGCGGACAAACAGGAGCGGCGCAATGAGTGTGGATTTGAAATTAGATGCTTCGCATGATTTGGATTGGACTGATGGGCGACTGCATTTTGTGGCGGACGAGCAGCGAATTAGGCAGCAAGTGGTGGTTACGCTGAAAACGTTTTTGGGCGAGTGGTTTTTGGATAACACGCATGGGGTGCCGTATTTGGAGAATATTCTTGTGAAAAATCCCAATCGTGCGGAAGTGGAAGCGATTTTGCGGGCGAAAATTAAGGCTGTGCCAAATGTGGCGGGCGTGCCGAAAATGCAGTTGTTGCTGAACCATCCTACGCGCTCGCTGGTTACGGTGTTTGAAATTGAAACGGATGATGGGCGTGTGATTGCGGAGGTAAGAATATGAATGGGGTTACACCTTATGGGTTTGTGAAAATGCGGCTGCCTGAAATTCGACAGGCGATTGCAGCTGATTTGAAAAATCGCTTGGTGGCGGCGGGGCTGGACGGCAATATTGAAACGCGCCCTGATAGTGTGCTGGGCATTTTGATTGATACGTTTGCGGAGCGGGAAGCGGCGTTGTGGGAGAACGCGGAAGCGGTTTACAACGCGATGTATCCGCAAACGGCGGCGGGGGTGTCGCTTGACCGTGCGGTGTCATTAGCTGGCGTGTCGCGCTTGGCGGCGCAAAAGGCTTATACGCGGTTGATTTTTTGGGGTGCAAAAGGGACGGTTGTTCCCAAAGGAGCGCAGGCTTCGGCGGAAAATGGCTCGCTGTGGGCAACGGATGAAGAGGTAAGCATTTCAGAGACGGCTGCGGCTGGTTTGGTATTGCAGGCGGTGGGCGATGATGTAGGCTTAACGTGCAATGGTGTGATGTATCGTTTTTCGGGTAAGCAGCCATTGGCAGGCTTGGCGGCGAAGTTTGAAAGTTCGGGTTTGTTGGCTGGCTATGATGGGGTAGCTTTAACGCTGACGGTGCAAGATGGCGTAAACCGCCGTTTTGGCGATTTTGTGGGTTTGCAGGTGTTGGAAATCGGCACGGCGGTGGCGGCGACGGCAAGCGACAATGAAGCTACGGCGGCGGCAGGCGAGATTAACCGTTTGGTTGAGCCTGTGGCAAATCGGGTGAGCAATCCGATGGCGGCTTCGGCGGGGCGGGCGGTGGAAACGGATGCGGAGTTGGCGTATCGGCATAGCATGGCGGCGTATCGGCTGGGGCGGGCAACGCTGCCTGCGCTGGCGGCGAATATTCGTGCGGATGTGCCGCAAATCCGCGAGATTGGGGTGTTTGCCAACCATGATGATGCGCCAGATGCTTATGGTCGGTTGCCGCATTCGGTGCATGTGGTGGCGGATGGCGGCGATGTGGAAGCTATCGCGCGGGCAATTTGGACATATAAGGCGGCGGGCATTGATACGCATGGCAGTATTGTGCAGGAAATTCAAACGGATTTTGGGCGGCAAACGGTGCGCTTTGACCGCATCACGCCTGTTTATGTGTGGATTCAGGCGCGGATTACGCTGTTGCCTGAATCGGAGCAGGTTTTCCCTGCGGCGGGCTTTGCGCAAATCCGCGAAAATTTGTTGCAGGCGAGTGCGTTATTTGGCTTGGGCGATGATGTGCTGTATCAGAAGCTGTATTACGCGGTGTTTCGCACGGCGGGGGTGGCAACGGTGGATTTGAAAATAGCGCACAGAACGAAGCCTACGGAAAAGCCTGTTGATTTTCAGGCTGCCAATTTAACCATTGCGCCGTTTGCCAAGGCTTATTTTGATGTGGCAAGGATTGAGGTGTCGTGATGCATGATGAGATTGCTTGGCATCATTGCTTGGCGCAGTTTTCAGGCAGCCTGAAATTGGAAGCGTTGGTGCGTAGCTTGTATGCGCCTGCTAATGCGTTGCAAACGGCTTATGATGATTTGCTGAATATGCGTCATTTGGCAACAGCGCAAGGGGTGCAGTTGGATGGCATTGGGCAGCTTGTGGGCTTGCCGCGCGAAGTGGATGCGGTGTTGTTTGCTCAATTTTTCGGCTTTGATGGGCAAAACGGTATTTTGAGTTTTAACAAGGCGCGGATTCGCCGCGAGCATGAAAAGAATGTGCAAGGCGGTATTGTGCTGGACGATGGGCAGTATCGCCGTTTGCTGTATTGGAAAATTGCGGCAAACAATGGCTGCGGTTCTGCGCCTGAAATTGCGGCGGCGGTTAAGGCGGTGTTTTTGGCGGAAGAAGTGCGGGTGCAGGATAGGGGCAACGCGAAAATCCGTGTGTGGTTTCAAAAATCGGCGGCAACCCCTGCGGCGATTTTGACCGATGCGGCGCGTTGGATTCCGCGAGCGGGCGGGGTGGGCATGGAAGTGGTGGTTGCGCCCAAGGCGGATAAGGCGTTTGGCTTTATTTCGCAGCGATTGTATGGTTTTGGCATCGGGAAATTGGTGCAGCGAATTGTTTGACGGCGAAAGCCGTCTTTTTTATGGAGACTTGACTATGGCAATAAATACCTTGGATGCGTTTAGCATGGCTTGGGGAGAGAACGGCGGGCGGTTTGATTGGCAGCCTGCGCAGTATCGACAGGGCTGGGCAACGATTGGCGATGTGCCGCCGAGCGTGGAGCAGTTTAACGCGCTGCATTATTTGCAAGACGAAAAGGCGAATTTTTTGTATCGCCAACTGGCGGGTGTGGTGGCAAAGGCGGGCAATCAATACACAGAAACAGCAGCAGCTTCGTTGTTGCTAGACAGTATTCAAAAGATTATCCGCGACAGCGCGGCAAGCGATAAGCGAGCGGGCGTGATGAAAGTGCTGAATGTGTTGGATAGTGTGGATACGCTTTCTGCGC
>NZ_JAUMZV010000024.1 GCF_030527935.1 Kingella sp. (in: b-proteobacteria) | reverse complement strand
AGGGGAAATTCTAACTTAATGTGAATTTCCTGAGTTATCTAGGACAGCCCCTTATAAAATGCCAAAGGCAGCCTGAAACCTTTGCAAAATCCCTAACAGCAGCCTGAAACCTAAAATGGAGCGGGCTCACCACCAACATTTATTAACCATCGCGTTACTGATTTGCCAAGATGTCGGCGAGCCGCTAACGCTCCATCGGTTACAGCGCGAGTAGGATGTGTGGCTTTGCCACGCACGCGGTTTATCAGTTTCCGCGTGCGTGCCTACGGCGCACACCCTACACGCTGGTTGAATGGGTGTGTAGAGTGGGCAACTCGTTTACCCACCATGGTGGATAGCTTTAACGTTTTGGTGGGCAAATAAATTACCCACCCTACCATTTGGCGTTTCAGGCTGCCTACCGTATCTTGCCCTCCAAGATAAACTTCGCGCCGCCATCTTGCGCCAGCAGCCGCACCATTTCGGGCAGGGTTTCGCGCAATATGTTTTGCAAAACATAGGGCGGGTTGAAAATAAACATTCCGCTGCCGTGCATCCCAAAGCCATCGGCGCGGGGGGCGTGGACGTGCAGCTCGGCGCGGATGTGGTTATCGGGCAGCAGCTTGGCGAGTTTGGCGGGCAGGCTGCAGCTTTCTTCGCGGCTTAAACAGGGATACCACACCATGTAGCAGCCTTGGGCGAAGCGTTTGATGGCTTCGCGCAGGGTGTGGACGACTTGGGCGTAGTCGGGTTTGAGCTCATACGGCGGGTCGATGAACACTACGGCGCGGCGGGTGGCGGGCGGCAGCAGGCTAATCAGCCCTGCGAAGCCATCTTCTTGTTTGGCAATGGCGCGTTTGCCTAGGCGCAGCGCGCAGATGTTGTCTTGCAGCAGCGCGAAATCGGCAGGATGCAGTTCAAACAGGCGCAGTTTGTCGGTTTCGCGCAGCAGTTGGGCTGCCCACAGCGGCGAGCCTGCGTAGAGTTGGGCGGGGGCGTGGCTTTCGTGCTGCGCGGCAAACGATGGGGCAAAGTTTTGCGCGAAGTGGGCAAAGGCGGCGAGCGTGGTGGATGGGCTGGCGTTTTCAGGCTGCTTTGGGGTGGCGGCATGATGGTTTTCAGGCTGCCTGAAAGCGGCCCACAGCCGTGCGATACCTTGTTGATATTCGCCCACTTTGTTGGCTTCATCGCCGCGCAAATCGTATAAGCCTGCGCCTGCGTGGGTGTCTATGTACCAATAGGGTTTGTCTTTTTGGTTGTAGTAATTGAGTACGGCGTAGAGCGTGAAGTGTTTGAGCACATCGGCGTGGTTGCCTGCGTGGTAGGCGTGGCGGTAGCTGAGCATGGGTTTCCTTTGGAACGGCGGGGTGTGGCGGCGGAATATAGCAGCGGTGGGGCGGGCGGGTCAAAGGGGTGGTTGTGTTGATGAACAAAAGGCTGCCTGAAAACGAGTGCAGCGAGTTTCAGCGAAGCTAAAACGTGCCGCTAAAAATGTTTTCAGGCTGCCTTTGCATGGCGGGCGATTAGTGGCGCTCTAAATCCACTTTGTATTCAATGCGTCCGTTGCCTTTGTATTCAATGCTTACGTCCATTTCTTGCTCACGGCGTTCAAATTTTAAATCGGCATCGTCGCGCTCAATGTCGGATTCCACCACGCGGAAGCCTTGGCGTTGCGCGTGGCTGATGGCTTGCTTGGCTAAACCGCGCACATCGTTGCCGCGCAAGCGAAATTCTACTTCGTATTCGCCATCGCCTTGGTGGTCGGCTTTAACCACTTGCGCGCCGCGCGGTTGATAAATTTCGCTTGGCACGCCGCCTTGGGCGGATGCGATGCCAATCAAGCCTGCGGCTAACACGGCGGCGAGTAGATGGGTTTTGTTCATGGTTTGCCTTTCTGGGCGGTTGAAAAAGGGCGCATCGTAAAAGCGGGCGGGCGACGTTCGCAAGGCAATTTACGTTTGTTAGCATTGGGGTGGGGTAGTTTTAGTTTCGCAGGCTGCCTTAATTTATTTGCTTTGTTTACAGCCAAAGGCAGCCTGAAACGCATTATTTCCGTTTCAGGCTGCCTATTGCCCATCTTTTGCCAGAGCAGGCGTTTCGCCGCCTGCCACGAGCAGGTGCAAGCCCCTGCACCCCGTGCAGCATCAACCATTGCTACCAGCATAAAGGCAGCCTGAAAACGCAAAATCGCTTTTCAGGCTGCCTAACCATCGCCACCTTAATCAATCATGCGCCAGCGCATCAATCGGGTTGAGCTTGGACGCATTCTTTGCAGGCATATAGCCAAACAGCACGCCGATAATGGTGGAGCACAGCACCGCGCCGATAATAGACGCAGTGGAAAACGACATCGCAAAATCGGTTACCACGCTGTTAAACAGCGAAGCCAAGCCAAACGAAATCAGCACGCCCATCATGCCGCCAATCAGGCACAGCAAAATCGCTTCAATCAAAAACTGCTGCAAAATATTCACCTGCCGCGCCCCAATCGCCATGCGCACGCCGATTTCTTTGGTACGCTCGGTAACGGATACCAGCATGATGTTCATCACGCCAATGCCGCCCACCACCAGCGAAATCACGGCGATAGACGAAATCAGCAGCGTCATCGTGCCGGTGGTTTTTTCCACCATTTTCTTGATGCTGTCGCTGTTTTGCGTAAAGAAATCTTCCGTGCCATGCCGCGCGCGCAACAGCTCGGTGATGCCTTTTTCTGCCGTTTGCGTGTCCACATCGGGCTTAATTTTCACCGTGATATTGCTGATGTATTTATTGCCGCTGATTTGGCTCATCAGCGTGGTGTAGGGCGTGTAAATCTGCAAGCTGTCGGACGGGGCTTCAAATTGGTTGTCGTCTTTTTTCAACACGCCGATGACGGTGAGCGGGCGTTTTTTCAGCAGCACCACTTTGCCCAGCGGGTTTTCGCCATTGGGAAACAGCTTTTTCTGCGTGTTTTCATCAATCACCACCACTTGCGCGTTGTCTTTCACGTCTTCCGCGTTAAACAATCGCCCCTGCCCGATTTTTTCCCCGCGTACGTCAAAATATTGCTCGCCAACGCCTGCCACGCTGGCGGTTAAGTCAATGTTTTTGTAGGTTAATGTGCCGCTGCTGTAACTGCCTGGGGTGGTGCTTTCCACATAGCTCAACCCTGCAATCGCTTTGCTGTCGGCAATGGTGAGCGTTTTCACTTTGCCCGAGCGGCGGTCGCCAAAGCCTTTACCGGGGAAGATGCTAATCATATTTGTGCCCATAGAGCTGATGTCTTTCAGGATTTTTTCCTGCGTGCCGTTGCCCAACGCCACCACCGACACCACCGCGGCGATGCCGATGATGATGCCGAGCATGGTCAACAGCGAGCGCATTTTGTGCGCCACAATGGCTTGCACCGACATTTTGCAGGCTTCTTGGAATTGGTCTTTGTAGAACGACCAGCCGCGTTTTTCGGCAATCGCTTCCACTTCGCTGGGCGGGATTTCGCTGGTTTTGCTGGTGTCGGAGATGATTTCGCCATCGCGGATTTCTACCACGCGATTGGCTTGGGCGGCGATTTTGGGGTCGTGCGTTACCATGATGATGGTGTGCCCGTCGTTGTAGAGCTGGTGGATAATTTCCATCACGTTTTCGCCGCTGTGCGAATCCAGCGCGCCTGTGGGCTCATCGGCGAAGATGATTTCGCCGCCGTTCATCAGGGCGCGGGCGATGGAGACGCGCTGCTGTTGCCCGCCTGATAGCTCGCTGGGTTTGTTTTTTTCTTTGCCTTGCAGCCCGAGTTTGTCTAACAGCATATCGGCGCGTTGGCTGCGCTCGGCGTAATCCAACCCTGCATACACCGATGGCAGGGCTACGTTATCCCGCGCGGTGAGCGAGCTGAGCAGGTTGTAACGTTGGAAAATAAAGCCGAAGCGTTTGCGGCGCATGGCGGCGAGTTCGTCCGCGCTCATTTTGGACGTTTCCACGCCTGCGATGCTGTATGTGCCTTCGGTGGGCGTGTCCAGCAGCCCAAGAATGTTCATCAGCGTGGATTTGCCCGAGCCTGATTGCCCGATGATGGCGACAAAATCGCCTTTTTTGATGGAGAGATTGATGTTTTTGAGAACGTGGACGCGGTTCTCGCCTTCGCCAAAATAGCGGTTGATGTTGGTGCATTCTATGAGCGACATATTTGACCTTTTGGGTTTTTTGGGGTTTCAGGCTGCCTGCTGGGATTGGGCAGCCTGAAAATCAATTTGTGATACGTTTAAAGGCAGCCTGAAAGCTCAAATTGGTTTTCAGGCTGAAACCTTTGCAAAACCCTAACAGCAGCCTGAAAGTAAGAAATGCCGTCATTCCCGCGTAGGCGGGAATCTTGTTTGATATTAAGAAACTCATGTAAAAACACTACATTGCAAAAATTTCACCAAGATTCCCGCCTACGCGGGAATGACGGAGAATTGACCATTTCTTGTTTCGTTTTAGGTTTTGCAAAGATTTCAGGCTGCCTACCGTTATTCTTGCGCTTGGAACACGCGAAAGCCCAGTTTTTCGGCGGCGGCTTGGTTGTCTTGCGAGATGGTGTACACGTTGATGCTGCCTGTTGCGCCGCCGCATACGGAGGGGAACGCTACGCCGCGCAGTTGGTCTTTGCGGGCGGCGAATACGGGAATTGCGCCCAGTTCGCTTTGCATCGCTTCGGGGCTGATGCCGCCGCCGTGGCATTGGGTGGAATTGTCGCTGCGATAGACTTCTATGCGCTGGGCGGTGGTTTGGGGGCTGTTCAGGCTGCCTGAACCGTTGGCGCAGGCGGCGAGCAGGATGATGGTGAGCGTGGCGAATATGGGTTTCATGGTGTGTTTTGCGCGGGGGTTAAAAGGGCGGTATTGTAAATTTTTTTGCGCGGGGGGTTTGTTATGATTGCGTAAAGTTGGTGAAAGGCGGGGGCTTTATGGCGACGAGCCGTCGCCGCTCCATTTGTGGCGGCCTGAAAAACCGTTTGTGCTTTTCAGGCTGCCTTTGCGATGCCTGAAGGCAGCCTGAAATGTTTGCGCTACGGCAAGGGTAAGAGTGGGTATGGCGGCGATACGCCATGTTCTGTTTGCTGTTGCGCGAAAGGCTGGGGCAGCCTGAAAAGGCAATTACCTGTTTTCAGGCTGCCTGTTGCAGGAAATATTCGGCAAGGGGGGCATCGTCGGGGCGGGTTAGTTTGATGTTGCGGCTGTCGCCTGTTACCAGCAGGGGTTGCAAGCCGAGTTGTTCTACGGCGGATGCGTCGTCGGTGATTTGGGCCAGGTTGCTTTGGCTTAAGGCGCGGTGCAGTAGGGCTGCCTGAAAGGCTTGTGGGGTTTGGGCTTGCCAGATGCCGTCTCGTGGGAGTGTGTGTGCGCTGTGGGGGTGGTGGGCGGCTTGGCGTTTTAGGGTGTCGGCGACGGGGATGGCGAGCAGTGCGCCGTGTTGTTGGGCGTGGGGGTGGGTGTCTAGGGCATCCAGCAGGCGGTTGAGTGCGCTTTGGGGCAGGCAGCAGCGGGCGGCATCGTGTACGAGTAGGGTGTCGCTGGGTTGGATGATGTGTTGGGCGAGCAGGTGGGCGATGCCGTTGGCAATGCTTTGGGCGCGGGTGTCGCCGCCTTGTGGGTGAACGCTGGCATGGGGCGGTAGGGTGATGGTGTGGGCGAACCATGGGTCGGCTGGGGAGATGATGATGGCGATGTGGGCGATGCGGGGGTTGGCGGCGAATAGGTTGAGCGTGTGTTGCAGCATGGGGATGCCGAGCAGGGGGGCGTATTGTTTGGGCTGGGCTGCGCCGTAGCGGCTGCCGATGCCTGCGGCGGGGATTAGGGCGATGTGGGGCATGGGTGGGCTTTCGGGTGGGGGGGTGTTTTCAGGCTGCCTTAATGGGGGCGGTGGGGTTTGTGGTTTTGGGTTGCGTTTGTTTGCTTTGCCCGTAAGCAGCCTGAAACCTTTGCAAAACCACCAATGACAGCCTGAAACCTAAGAACCTGTATTCACTATTTCCATAGACATCTTTTATGCCCTAAAAACGTGGCTACTGCGTTAAAAATGCTCGCAAGGTGTCCAACCTTACTGCGCTTTTTGCCTTGTATCCGCGCTTTTATTTCATAAAATCTGCCTATGGAAATAGTGAATACAGGTTCTAAAATGGAGCGGCGACGGCTCGTCGCCAACATTTATTAAACAGCGCATTATGATTTGCCAAGATGTCGGCGAGCCGCCGACGCTCCATCGGTTACAGGTTTTGCAAAGGTTTCAGCCTGAAATCATGCAATAAATGGTTGCTGCTGCGCGGGGTGCAGGGGCTTGCCCCTGCTCGTGGTAGGCGGCGAAACGCCTGCTCTGGCAAAAGATTAGTTTTAATTCGATTAGTTTTAATTCAAAGACAGCCTGGAAATGAGCGCAGCGCGTTTCGGTGAAGCCAAAACCGCATGGCAAAACTCATTCTCAGGCTGCCTATTCTCTCTGGGCGGGCATTCAGGAATGCCGCGTTAAGTCGCCATTGGGCTAGGCGTTTTAGGCATTTTCCGCCGCATAGCGTTGCAGCAGTTCTTTAAACGCCGCGCCTGTTTCGGGGTGTTTCAAGCCATACGCCAGCGTGGCTTCCAGATAGCCGATTTTGCTGCCGCAGTCGTAGCGTTTGCCGTCAAAGGCATGGGCGAGCACGGGTTCGTATTCCACCAGCTTGGCGATGGCATCGGTAAGCTGGATTTCGCCGCCTGCACCGCGTCCAATGGTTTGCAGCAGTTGGAAAATGCGCGGGGTCAGCACATATCGCCCCACCACGGCCAGGTTGGACTCGGTGTGTTCGGGCTTGGGTTTTTCTACAATGCTGTGAATGCGTTGGTATTGCTGCCATGCGTTGGTTTCCACCATGCCGTAGGATTGGGTTTGCGAATGGTCAATCGTTTGCACGCCGATGACGCTGCTGCCTGTTTGGTTGTACACATCAATCATTTGCGCAATCGCGCCGCGCGGTGCATCAATCAAATCATCCGCCAAAATCACGGCAAATGGCTCATTGCCCACCGCAGGCAGGGCGCACAACACGGCGTGTCCCAGCCCCAAGGCTTCGGCTTGGCGCGTGTAGAAGCAGCTCACGTTGGCGGGCAAAATGTTTTGCACTTGGGTTAATAATGCCATTTTATCGCGCAGGGCGAGTTCGGTTTCCAGCTCGTAGGCTTTGTCAAAATGGTCTTCTATGCTGCGTTTGCTGCGCCCTGTTACAAAAATAATCTCATCGCAGCCTGCTTCAATCGCTTCTTCCACAGCGTATTGAATCAACGGTTTGTCCACAATCGGCAGCATTTCTTTGGGATTGGCTTTGGTGGCGGGCAAAAAGCGTGTGCCCATGCCTGCCACGGGGAAAACCACTTTGCGAATGCGGGGGAAGGGTGTAGTAGCCATGTTTACTCCTTTGTCTTTACACAAAATAACGCGGGCAATTATAGCGACACGCCTTGGTGCTGTCAGGTAAAATAACGTCAACGATTATTCTCCCCCTTTCAGGCAGCCTGAAATCTGAAAACGGCTGCTTCTTTTTGATTGCCCACCATGTCCCACACCAAACGCATCGCCACCCGTCCCATCAATCCCCAGCTTCAATCCGCCCTGCAAGCCGCAGGCGCAAACCCGCTCATCGCCCAGCTTTACGCTGCGCGCAACGTTGCCGACAGCAGCGAACTCAACGACAGCCTGAAACAGCTTATCCCCTACACCCAGCTCACCAACTGCACTGCCGCCGCCAGCCGCCTAGCCGATGCCATCCAATCGCAGCAAAAAATCCTGATTATTGCCGACTACGATGCCGACGGCGCAACCGCGTGCAGCGTTGCTATAAAAGGGCTGGCGAGCATGGGCGCGGCGGTAGATTTTTTTGTGCCCAACCGCTTTGAACACGGCTACGGGCTTACCCCCGAGCTGGCGAATATCGCCCACGCCAAAGGCGCAGATTTAATCGTTACCGTGGACAACGGCATCAGCAGCGCAGAAGGCGTGGCCCGCGCCCAATCGCTGGGGTTGGACGTTATCGTTACCGACCACCACATCGCAGGCAGCGTGATTCCCGATTGCATTATTGTGAACCCCAACCAGCGCGGCTGCGCCTTTCCCAGCAAAAGCATGGCAGGCGTGGGCGTGATTTTTTATGTGTTGATTGCGCTGCGTGCCGAATTGCGCACGCGGGATTACTTTTCAGGCTGCCCTGCCATCGCCGAGCCCAAATTAGACGAATTATTAGACCTTGTGGCACTCGGCACAGTCGCCGATGTCGTGCCGCTGGACCACAACAACCGCATTCTCGTATCGCAAGGCTTAAAACGCATCCGCGCAGGCAAAATGAGCCACGGCATCCGCGCCCTATTCCAAACCGCCCGATGCAGCGCGCAAAAAGCGCAGCCGTTTGACTTTGGCTACAAAATCGCCCCGCGCATCAACGCCGCAGGACGGCTGGACGATATGTCCATCGGCATCGCCTGCCTGCTTTCAGGCAGCCTGAACGAAGCCGAAAACATGGCCAGCGAACTCAACGAACTCAACCAAACGCGCCAAGAAATTGAACAAGAAATGCTCACCGACATTCTCGCCGAATGCCCCAGCGCGTTGCCCCGCGAGCAAACCACGCTGTGCATGTACCGCGACAGCTTTCATCAAGGCGTGGTGGGCATTGTTGCCAGCCGTTTGAAAGAAAAATTTTACCGTCCCGTGTTTGTGTTCGCCCCCGACGACGGCGGCAACTATCGCGGCTCGGGGCGCAGCATCGCAGGCGTGCATCTGCGCGACGTGCTGGATGCCATCTCCAAACGCGCCCCCGGCATCATCATCAAATTTGGCGGACACGCCATGGCAGCAGGGCTCACGCTGCGCCAAGGCAGCCTGAAAACCTTTGGCGAATTGTTTGAAGACATCGTGCGCAGCCAAGTCAACGAAGACACACTCTCGCAAACCTACCTAACCGATGGCAGCCTGAAAGCCAGCGACATCACCCTAGCCAACGCCCAGCTCATCAACGCGCAAATTTGGGGGCAAGGCTTCCCACCGCCCAGCTTCGCCGACACGTTTCAAGTTATCCGCCAGCAAAGCATGGGCGCAGACAAAAAACACACCAAAGCATGGCTCGCCAAAGAAGGGCAAGAATTTGAAGCCATGTTTTGGCGATGCGAAGACACCCTGCCGCGCGACATCCGCGTGGTGTACCGCCCCACAGTAAACGAATGGCGCGGCAATACCGAATTGCAGCTTTATGTGGATTATTGGGAAGCGGCGTAGGCAGCCTGAAATAGATAGACGTAGGGTGGGTGGGCGGCTCGCTTGCCCACAATAGCAACATTTTGGCAAGCCACCCCCGCCCTATTCTTTCCCACTTTCAGGCTGCCTTTGAATAGACCAATCTTTTGCCAGAGCAGGCGTTTCGCCGCCTACCACGAGCAGGGGAAGGGGCTGTTTATATTGGGTTTGCGAGATGGATTTTGTGCCAGAAAGCAGACTATGCAAGGCGCAAACCGCAGCAAGGTTGAACACCTTGCGAGGATTGACAACGCAGCAGAGGCTGTTTTATGGCGCAAAAGCCGCCGCAATACCAAATATAAATAGCCCCGCTACCCCTGCACCCCGTGTAGCGTCCACCATTTCTCACACGATTTCAGGCTGCCTAAATGGAGCGTAGGCGGCTCGCCGACACGGTTGCCAACAAGCGCAACGTGATTGCCAACCAACATCGCCACGCCATCAGCAAACCGCCACCACCCTACTGCTTGCCCATACGTTTAACCTACCCATTTTCAGGCTGCCTTTTACCCATGCCATAACCCCACCCCAAAAGGCAGCCTGAAATCCCCCAAACTCCACAGAAAGCCCCACCATGGACACCCTACTCAGCATGAAAGTCTTTTGCCAAGTCGTACAAAGCGGCAGCTTCACTCGCGCCGCCGACCTTCTAGACATCTCTATCCCCATGGCAAGCAAACACGTCTCCCACCTAGAAAAAACCATCGGTGCACAGCTCCTTTATCGCAACAACCGCAGCCTGAAACTCACCGACCAAGGCGATGCCTACTACCGCGACTGCCAAAGCGCGTTAGAACTGCTCGCCCAAGCCGCCGAAACCGCCAGCGCAGGCGCAGACCACCCCCAAGGCACGCTGCGCATCGCCGCCCCCGTCTGGTTCGCCTGCGACAAATTCGCCCGCATGCTCGCCGCCTACCAAGCCCGCTATCCCGATGTAGAAGTAGAACTCACCCTATCCAACCGCCATGTAGATTTAAACAGCAACGGCGAAGACCTTGCCCTGCGCCTATCCGACAGCCTGGCCGAAAACATCATCGCCAAACGGCTCGGCAACATCCCCTTCTACCTTGTCGCCACCCCCACCTATCTCGCCCAACACGGCACACCCCACACCCCAAAAGACCTAGCCCAACACCAAGCCATCCTGCCCACCTAATGTAGATTTATCCAACATGACCACCGAATACCAAGGCAAGCCCACCACACTCGCCTTTCAAGGCAGCAAAATGCGCAGCAACCACACCCAAATGGTCGCCGCGCTCATCCGTGCCCACGTTGGCATCGGCTATATGCCCGCATGGCTCGCCGACGACGACATCACCACAGGCAAACTCATCCGCCTGCTGCCCGAATGCCCGATGAACAACCCATCGTTCTACGCCGTTTACGTTAATCGCCAATACATGAAAGCCAAAGTGCGCAGCCTTATAGACTTTATGAGCGCGCAAATGGCAGCCTGAAAACGTATTGGCGATGCTGTTTTCGCTTCGCCCAATTTCAGGCTGCCGCCAACCAAGGCGACATCACATCGCAATACTGGCTCGGCTATCTCTACCAACCCGGCATCGGCACAACGCAAGACTACGTCCAAGCCCTGCATGGGTATCGGCTCTCCGCCGCGCGTGGCGACCCCATCTCCGCCCCCGCCATGCTCGCCTTGAGCAAAATGTACGCCAACGGCTTGGGCGTAACCGCCAACCTTGCCACCGCAGCCAGTTGGTACACCCAAGCCATCGCCGCAGGCGATGAAACCATCAGCCGCCAAGCCCGTGCCGAAATGCTTCGTTTAAACACCCCGCAAAACGCCAAATCAAATAGAGCGCATAAAAAGGCAGCCTGAAAACGGAACAGCGAGAGATGATTGCCCAATGGCGCGTTGAAACTGAACAGGCGTGCGCTTGTGAACAGGATGTCGGCGAGCCGCCACGCACCATTGGTTGCGGGGATTGGCAGCGTTTTCAGGCTGCCTTATGCGTTGAACCCCGCCAGTTTGGCGCGGATTTGCGCGGCGGCATCGTTTACATCGCTGCCTGCGATGGTGTTGGCGCGGTCGTCAAAGCGTTGAATGATGGGGAGCGCGCGCAGATAGTCGTCAATGTCTTGCGGCGTGAGCAAGCGTCCGTGCAAATCCCAGCCGACATTCAGGGCGCGTCCTTGCATGGGTGCAACGCGGTCGTGCAAATGCCCGTATAGGTGATACCAGCCTTTGTGGCAGCCGTCCCATTCGTTGATGGGATAGTGAAACAAAATCAAGGCGTTGTTGATTTCGGGTAGCTTGATTTTTTGATAGCTGCGGATGGACGACAGCATGGGGTTGCCGTCTGCTTTGGGCGTGTCGATGAAGCGTTTTTTGTTGCGGCTAATCAGGTCGTCGTGGTTGCCGAGTATCAGGTGATGCTGCCCGTTGAGACGGCGCAAAATGGCTTCTATTTTTTTCAGGTCGTGGGCAAAGGAAACGTCGCCAAGGTTGTAAACGGTGTCTTCGGGCTGCACGGTTTCGTTCCAGCGGGCAATCATGTATTCGTCCAGCTCTTCCAGCGTGGGCGCGGCGGGGCGAAATTGTGGGCAAAATTTGGCGATGTTTTTGTGCGAGAAATGTAGGTCGGATGTGAAATAGATTTGTGGCATGGTGGGGCTTTCGGGGTGGGGTTAAGGCAGCCTGAAAACGAGCTGCCGTGTTTTTGTCAACAAAGTTTAACGTGGCGGGCGATGGGCTGGCGGTTTTCAGGCTGCCTTGGGCTCACGCCACCGCATCCGCCCACGTTAAACCAAATCGCGCCAAATATTTGCGCAGCCTGTCGCTGTCGTTGGGCGTGCTGCGGCTGTTGCGCGAGACATTAAACAGCGCGCGCCCTGCTTCCGCCATGCTTTTGCTTTGGCGACAGATGGCAAGCACGTTTTCTAGCTGTTGCAAATCAAACAAATCCCAGTCTTCGCGGCGGATGTGTTCAGGCAGCCTGAAAACGGATTTATCTGAATTTTCAACATCTTCCGCCCACAGATATTGCAAACGGGCAATTTCGGCACGCACCAAATCGGTGGAAATTCTGCCCTGTGGCGCAAGCGTTGCCAAGCGCATGATGCTGGCGGCTAAATCGCGGAAATTACCGCGCCACAGCGATTGGCGCGACAGGGCAAAGTCCAAATACAGCGCGTAGGCTTCTTTGTTAAAGCGCGTGGCGCGTCCCAACTCCTGCGCGGCAAGAGCGAGCTGATGCTCAATATTGGGCGCGATGTCTTCGCGGCGGTCGGCGAGCGCGGGCAGCGTGTAATGCCAAATGTTGATGCGGGCGAACAAATCTTCACGAAACCGCCCCGCTTGCACTTCGCGGCGCAAATCACGGTTGGTGCCAGCAATGAGCTGAAAATTGCTTTTCACTTCGCTGTCGCTGCCCACGGGGTAAAACTGTTTCTCTTCAATGGCTTTGAGCAGCATGGCTTGTTCATCCAAGCCCAATTCACCAATTTCGTCTAAAAACAACACGCCTTTATCGGCGGTTTTCAGCCAGCCATCGCGCTTCTCCGCCGCGCCTGTAAACGCGCCTTTTTTGTGCCCAAACAACGCCGATGCCGCGCCATCGCCGCGCAAGGTGGCGCAGTTTACGTCCACAAACGACCCTGTAATCAAGTGTCGGGCTTTTTTGAGCTCGTAAATGCGCCGCGCCAGCATGGATTTGCCCGCGCCCGTTGCCCCGCTTAACAAAATGGGCGACGGCGAATTGAGTGCCACTTGCTCAATCTCAGCAATCATATTGTTAAACGATTGATTTTTCGTGGCAATACCGCTTTTCAGATAGCGCACCGCATCATCGCGCACGGCGGCGAGCCGCTCCGCCAACACGTCATACCGCGCCAAATCTAGGTCTATCACATCCAAGCCGCCCACATCGCCTTGCTCCATGCTGCGCCTTTGCTTTTTCGGCGGCGCGGTTTGCAGCAACACGCTGGGAATTTGGCGGCTTTCCACCAGCAAAAACAGGCAAATTTGGGCAACGTGCGTGCCCGTGGTGATGTGGGTGTAATAATTTTCGGCTTCGGTATCAAAGGGATAGGATGCCGCCCAGTCGTGCAGCTTGGTATAGACTTCGCTGAAATCCCACGGATTCGCCAGCTCCATGTTGATGAGATTAACTTGCGTGTTGGGGCGCAGCGCGTGAATATCGTCGCGCACGCGCTCGGCAAGCGGGCGATATTTTTCGCTGTAAAACAGCTCCATGCGGTTGAAGCCGATGTCGGCGCGTTGGTGCAGGGCGATGTTGGGTCGCCATTTTTGCCAACGCGCTGACCCGAAGCCGTTGTCTAGCACCGTACCGAGAAAGGAAATAGCAACTTGGGTTTTGGGCATGATGGTTGTCCTTTTTGAGGTTTTCAGGCTGCCTTTATGGGCATGGCACTATTTCATTCTTGCGCAATAGGCAGCCTGAAAATGGAAGCGCAGGAATTTACGCGCAAGATTATAAGCTATTTCGCTAGCTTGCTGGCTAGTTTTTTATGGATTATTCAGGCAGCCTGAAAACAGGTTTCAAAAATATATTCTCTTTGTTCTCGTGTTATTACAAATTATTTTGCGCTGTTTTGGCATCGCTGGCACGTTGTTTGCAATATACCCCACAAGCACGATGCAAATGCCGAAGGAATTACAGCCTATCACGCTCGTGGTCGCGGGTTCGAGTCCCGTCTCTGCCGCATCAATGGCAGAGTAGCTCAGTTAGGTAGAGCACGATTATTTCTTCATCTCTTGTTGCAACGTGCGCCCTTTTAATGGCATAGCTGGCAGATGCCGAAGGAATTACAGCATAGGGTGCCCGAGGTCGCAGGTTCGAATCCTGCCGCTGCTAAATCAATGGCAGCGTGGCGCAGTCGGTTAGCGCGCGGTACATAATTTCTTCATTTCTTGCTGCTGGTTGTGCCGCCCTTTTCGGGCGAATGCGGGTTGGTTTACAGGATAGAGCAACGGCTGATGCCGTAGGTCTCGGGTTCAAATCCCGATGGCGTGCCAACGCCATAGCTCAAGCAAAACAACCAGCCGATTTGGTCGCCCACCTTTTATGGCGCAACAGGCAAATGCCGAAGGAATTACAGCCAATAACTCATGGGTCGCGGGTTCAAGTCCCGTCTCTGCCGCCGTTTGGCAGAGTAGCTCAGCTGGGTAGAGCAATGAATAGATTTCTTCAAAACCTTGTTGCCTAATGCGCCGCCCCTTTCGGGCGAATGCGAACAAGATTACATCGGTTCTCGGGGTTCGAATCCCCGCCGCGTTGCCAAACGCGAGACATCTTATTGTTCTGGTCGCCCACCTTTTCGGCATCGCAGCAGATGCCGTAGGAATTACATTTTCCAAGACTGTGATGCGGGTGCAACCCCCGCCGCTGCTGCCAAAACGTAGCGTAGTTTAATTTTGAAAATACAGTATGTTGATTTCTACAACCCCCTTGCTGCTGCCATGCCGCCTTATTTCAGGCTGCCTCAACGGTTTTCAGGCTGCCTAAACCGCAAACCAATTCATATTGATTAAAAAGGAAATAAAAATGGCTAATACCAACTTGTTCCAATCCGTCAAACAAAAACTCTTTAACGCCGACACACGCAACAAAGCGGGTGGCTTGGCGTACACCTTAACACCTAAGCAGCAGCTTGCCCAACTGGCGGCAACAGGCTGCCTGAACAGCACTTTTTACGCCACAGCGGAAAACCAGTTGGCGCAGGTGCTGACGTTGGCAAACGGCTTGGATGCAGAATTTATCGCCAAAACCGCGATATACGCGCGTGAACACGGACACATGAAAGATATGCCCGCGCTGCTGTTGGCGGTGTTGGCGCAGAAAGACGTTGCCATGCTGGCGCGGGTGTTTGACCGCGTGGCGGACAACGGCAAAATGCTGCGCAACTTCGCGCAGATTGTGCGCAGCGGCGCGGCGGGTCGCAAATCGTTTGGCTCGCGTCCGAAAAAACTGGTGCAGCAATGGCTGCTGTCGGCAAGCGAACGCCAGCTTTTGAACGCGGCGGTGGGCAACAATCCTTCGCTGGCCGACGTGGTGAAAATGGTGCATCCGAAACCGCGCGAAGCGTGGCGTGCCGCGTGGTTCGCATGGCTCATCGGCAAGCCTTACGATGCGGACGCGCTGCCGCCCATAACGCAGGCGTTTGAACAGTATAAAAAAACCCGTTCAGGCTGCCTGCCCGATGTGCCGTTCCAAATGCTGACCGCGCTGGATTTGGACGCGGCGGCTTGGGCGCAGATTGCGGCAAACGGCTCGTGGCAGCAGGTGCGCCAAAATCTCAACACTTTCCAGCGGCACGGCGTGTTTGCCAATCAAGCCAATGTGCGCCTTGTTGCCGACAAACTGCGCGATGCCGCAGCGATTGCACGGGCGCGGGTGCTGCCGTATCAATTATTGACCGCGTTTCAGGCTGCATCGGACGAAATGCCGCACGCCATCCGCGATGCGCTGCAAGACGCGATGGAGCTGGCGGTGAAAAACGTGCCCAGCATTCAAGGCAATGTGGTGGTCTGCCCCGATGTGTCGGGCTCAATGTCCAGCCCCGTTACGGGCTATCGCGGCTCGGCAACCAGCCGCACCCGCTGCATTGACGTAGCCGCCCTAATCACCGCCGCCATGCTGCGCAGCAACCCGCACGCGCAAGTGCTGCCGTTTGAAACCCGCATGGTCAATATCCGCCTTAACCCGCGCGACAGCATTATGACCAATGCGGAAAAACTCGCCCGCATCGGCGGCGGTGGCACAACGTGCAGCGCACCGCTGGCAGAACTGAACCGCCAAAAAGCGGATGTGGACTTGCTGGTGATGGTGTCGGATAACGAAAGCTGGGCGGACCGCGAGCAGCAATGGAACAGCAAAACCAGCCTGATGCAGGAATGGGACAAGCTCAAACGCCGCTGCCCGCGCGCCAAACTGGCCTGCCTAGACATCCAGCCCTACACCACCGCGCAGGCGCAAAACCGCAGCGATATTCTGAATATCGGCGGCTTCAACGACAGCGTGTTCGCCCTGATAGGCGCGTTCGCCGAACACGGCATGGGCGCGGACGGCTGGGTGGACGCGATTGAACAGATTGCGCTGCCCGTACCGCTGTGAAGCCGTGGGCGCGGAAGTATAAAAATAACCGCAGGGTGCAAACGGATGCTGTTTCGCCCTGCGGTTTTTGTTTTTTAATTCAGCAGACTAAGGCAGCCTGAAAACGGGAAACGTGGTTTTCAGGCTGCTCGTTGCAAACAGCCCTGACGGCAGACAGCACGGGTTGGACATTCTGCAACCTGCCCCTTCTCCCGCTGGCGGGGGAGAGAGAACAGCGGTACCGTCTACTTTTTAGAACACCACCCGTTTTTTAACGACGGCTAAATCCAACAGACCGAGGCAGCCTGAAAATGAGCGAAGCGAGTTTCAGCGGAGCTAAAACAGCATCTAAAAATGTTTTCAGGCTGCCTATACCCAAAAGGAAATCCCCATGACTTTATGGCACATCATCGCCACCGCGTTTCTGCTTCTCATTGTTTACGCCCTTATCAGTGGCTACCGCGAACAAAAACGGCTGGAACGTCTCCGCGTCCAAGTCCTGCCCGAGCAAGCCGACATCACCATCCGCCTTGATATGCGCTACCAAGTCAGAATGTCGGACGGGCAAATATTTAACAACGTCGCCATCATTGGACAAATCTGCAGCGAAGACAATCCATTCGGCGGCTGGGACGGCTTGCTCGTGCTGCGCTTTGCCGACAACCGCCGCGCCTTTGTGCGGCAAGGCAGCGTGCGCTGTATTGTGGAAATGGAGGCAGCCTGAAAACAAGTTTGACCCTGTTATCCGTTTTCAGGCTGCCTATTATGCTAGTATAACTAGCTTACAAGCTATATCCAGCCCATTGCCCCAACCACCCCAAGGCAGCCTGAAAACAATTTTTCACACCATTTCATGCAGTTAAACAACAAACAAACCACTTGGCACACATCTTGCAATCAATCCCACACGGGCGCGCTGGCACAGAAGGGAGCGCCACTACCCAAAATGTTTACGACAGCTAGGTAGTCTGTGTAAAAGCAGGTGGGGCGGATAGAACCACCCTAGTCGCGCAACAAACTTTTACTACGGCGTTGGCTCGCCCACCACGGGCGAAATGGTTTGTTGCCAAATCGTAGATTTGGACAAAGCCAGTTTTGCTGTACTATTTGTACTATCTACGGCTCACCGCCTTGTATTAAAAGTTTGTTGCGCGACTATAAGGTTTGAAATAGGTCTGTCGGCACGGTTGAGGATGCAGGTTCGCAGCTCCGATGACGGGTTGCAACTGGCGCGCGTTTCCAACGGCAGGCTTGGCTTGGGGTAATGCCCAAGTCGCCCCATTGATGCGGGTTCGAATCCCGTCGCGTCCACCAAATTCCATTTTCAGGCTGCCTGAAACAAGCAAAGCGCGTTTCAGCAAAGCCCAAACCCAAACCACCCAAGGAACACCATCATGCAAAAATTCATTCTCCTACGCGGACACCAAGGCTCAGGCAAAACCACCTACGCCGCCGAACTCATCGCCCAATTCCAACAAGCCTACCCCAACGCCCAAATCATCCACATAGAAAACGACCAAGAACTCACCAACGAGCGCGGCGAATACCAATGGAGCCGCGAAGCCCTTGCCGCCGCGCAAGAAAAAGGCCGTGCCCGCTTCAAAACCGTCCTAAAACAAGGGCAGCAACACCCCGAGCGCGACATCCTCATCATCAATTCCAACACCAACCAAAAAGCCACCGCCTGCATCCAAATGTTGCAAGCCGCGCGCAAACACGGTTTTAAAACAGAAGTTTACCGCCTACACAACTTCCTGCCCAACCACCACAACGTAGATGAAAGCAGCGTGCTTGCCGCCTACGTCAAACTCAACCAAAACCCCCTGCGCGACGAAATCCACGTCCCCGCCGTGCAAGCCATGTCGCCCGAACAACACGCCCAAATCCAAGCCATGACCCAATTCCAAAACCGCGCCCCGCAATATGATGCCGCCCGCCACACCCACATCACCGAAGACTACCTGCGCCACGGCAGACGCGATTTCAGCATCAAAGCCAGCAAAAAACACCCACAGCTCTCCGTGCTCAAATACGCCCGCAGCGTGTTCTACGAAAACCGCTTTGACAACGCCCTGCTGGAAATGCGCGGCATCGTGCTAGACCCGCACAACCAAATCATCATTCGCCCATTTAACAAAGTGTTCAACTACTCCGAGCGCATCGCCGCCAATAGCCGCTACCCCATCGCCATATCAGACAACCACCGCATCAACGCCGTAGTCAAAGTAAACGGCTTTCTCGGCTGCTGCACCTTTGTGCAACTGCCCGAACACCACCCCAGCCACGGCGCAGATTTTGACCAACAAACCCTGTATTCCACCACAGGCTCGCTAGACAGCGACTTCGCCAAACTCGTGCAACGCCATTGCGCCCAATATCAAGCCCTGTTCCAAGCCTACCCCAACCACACCTTTATGTTTGAAATCACCGACCCCAGCGATGTGCACATCATCCAAGAAACCTTTGGCGAAACCCTAATCGGCATCCGAAACGTGGCAACAGGCGAACAATTCACCGAAGCGCAGCTAGACCAAATCGCCCAGCAACACGGCATCGCCCGCCCGCAAACCATCAGCAACATCACCTTCGGCGAACTCAAAGCCCTGCTCAAAACCGTGGAGCACGAAGGCTTTATGGTGTTTGATGCCGCCACAGGCGAAATGCTGTTCAAGCTCAAATCGCCCTACTATCTCATCTCCAAATTTCTCGGGCGCAGCAACGCAGGCAACATCGGGCGCAAACTGGACAAACGCCATGTGGACGAAGAATACTACCCGCTGATTGACCACATCCGCGAAAACCAAGCCGCGTTTAACGCCATGAACGAGCAAGAAAAGATTGCGTTTATTCAAGCGTTCCTGCGGGAATTGTGATGGCGTAAATAAAGGCAGCCTGAAAATGCTGTTTCCCCATTTTCAGGCTGCCTATTTACGTCTCAATCAACGTTTACGCGCACCATACGCGCCCGTTTTATTGCTGTTGTAATCGCGGAAATCGCCCGCCAATTCCGAAGCATTGCTGCCAAAGAAGCCGCCATGCGTTTCCACATCCGCGCCAACGGTGCTATGGAACGTGTTGCCTGTGATATTGGCGTTCAGGTTTACCGCATTTTGCCCGCTGGTATCGGTTAATGCGCCCGCCAGCGTTTTGTTGCCAAAGTCCACATCAAAGCGTGCGGAAAATTGCGTGTTCACCTTGTTGCCGTCTACCACCACCGCTTGCCCTGCGTATTCCGCCTTGCCCGTTTGTGGCATATCGGCGGTTGGCGTGCCTTGATAGAAGGTTTGGTAAACGCCCACTCTGTTGTTTTGCAAAACGCCAAAGCGCGTGTAGGAATAGCCGTTTACCTTGCCCGAATAGCCGTTGGCAGAAATATCCGTCCAGTTGCCTTGCGGCGTGGCAAGCGGAATATTCACGCCGTCCACCAGCACCGATTGCAGCGGCTGTTTATTGCTGGTTTCGGCAATGGACGTGTCAAAATAATATCGGCTGGTGGTTTCGTCCGAGCCAAAAATTTGCACCCAGTAATAGCCATATTTGCTGTTGGGCACATAAACCAAACCAACGCCGATTTTGGTGTAATTTTTGTTAATCATATTGGCGTAATGCCCTGCGCTTTGTCGCCATTGCGTTAAAACGGTGTCATCAGCCGAAGCGTTGCCCGCCGCCAAGTTCTCGCCGCGATAGCCGTTTTGTACACCTTGCCATATCTCTTGACCATTCAAGCGTTTATGCTCAAACGAGCGCACAATCTCTTCGGCGCGGCGTTGCGCATAAGCCGACAATCGCTCGTCATATTTCAACGCGGGCAAGCCCACTTCGGCGCGCAGCTTATTGGTATTGGCAACAGCAGCCTGAACGCTCGCCATTTGCGCGCTGGTGGGTGGCTGCACTTTCCAAGAATGGGTTAAGGAATACAGCGTTTTATCTTGTGCCACGGCAGAAGTGATGCCGTTGTTGCTGCCATTTGCTTGGTAGCTTGGGGTGTTGGACGTATTGGGAGTATTAGAATTGATGGGGCTATTGGGATTGGGGGTGTTATTGCCAATATCCACGTGCGTTGAGCCGCCACCCGATGAACATGCCATCAGCGATACAGCAACCAAAGAGTACAGCAATGTTTGAGTCAGTTTCATGATAACGTCCTTGCGTTGGAAAGGGTTGTGTGTGGGGGGAGGAAGCCATTAAACGATTAAGCAAAGCCGATGCCATTATGGTGGTATTTCTTTCTATACTGCATTTTCAGGCTGCCTAAAACCTTTGCAAAATAAACCGAAACATTTGCCCCCCAACGGCAGCCTGAAAAATAAGAAATGCCGTCATTCCCGCGTAGGCGGGAATCTTGTTTGATACTCAGAAATTTCCGTAAAAACAATTCATTGCACAAATTCAACCAAGATTCCCGCCTACGCGGGAATGACGGATGTTACTATTTCTGGTGGCGTTTTTAGGTTTTGCAAAGGTTTCAAACCAGACAGCAGCCAAACAAAAAACACTCCGCAGAGTGTTTTTGCATAAACGCCAATTAGCGTTTTGAGAATTGTTTGGCGCGACGTGCTTTGCGCAAACCTGCTTTTTTACGTTCCACTTCACGCGCATCGCGGGTAACGAAGCCAGCTTGTGAAAGCGCGGGTTTCAACGCTGCATCATAGTCAATCAAAGCGCGGGTAATACCGTGGCGGATGGCACCTGATTGTCCTGTTTCGCCGCCGCCCACTACGTTTACTTTGATGTCAAACGCTTCAACGTTTTCAGTCAAAACTAAGGGTTGGCGCACCACCATGCGGCTGGTTTCGCGTGAGAAAAATTCATCAACGGGACGACCGTTTACGATGATTTGACCTTTGCCTTTTTGCAAGAACACGCGAGCTACTGAGCTTTTGCGGCGACCTGTGCCGTAGTAATATTTACCGTTCATTTGTCGTGTCCTTATTTAATTTCTAAAACTTTGGGTTGTTGCGCGGCGTGTTGGTGTTCTGCGCCTGCATAGACTTTAAGTTTGCGAATCATGGCGTAACCCAATGGGCCTTTGGGCAGCATCCCTTTTACGGCAACTTCCAATGCGCGCCCCGGTTGTTTTTCTTGCATTTGGCGGAAAGTGCGTTCATACAAGCCACCAGGGAAGCCTGAGTGGCGGTAGTATTTTTTGCCTTCAAATTTGTTGCCTGTTACGTGCAGTTTGTCGGCGTTGATGACGATGATGTAGTCGCCTGTATCAACGTGCGGGGTGTATTCGGGTTTGTGTTTGCCACGCAAACGGCTGGCAACTTCGGCTGCTACGCGCCCAAGCACTTTGTCTGTGGCATCAATAACAAACCATTCGCGTTGCACTTCATGCGGTTTCGCTGAAAAGGTTTTCATAAAATGTTTCCAATAAATATTAGATAAAAGAAACCGTGGATTTTAGTGGGTTTCAGGGGGGGTGTCAATGTGTTGTTGGTTTTTTATTATGCGGTTGCGTTCGTTTAGTTTGGCGTATTTGTAGTATGAGCCTGCGGCTTGGGTGAGCGAGATGGTAAGCCCGTCTGCGCCGTGTTTCCAGCCGCTTTTGAGGATGTAGCTGCGGATGAAGCTCCATACGCCGTGCAGCAGGGCGGCAAGGGGGCTGCTGGTTTTTTGCGCTGCGTTTTGCTCGGCGTATAGGCTGCTGTATTGTTGCATTTTGCGGATAAGGGCTTCTATGCTGTCGTAGGTGTAGTGGTTTAGGTTGCCTGTGAGCAGTTTGGGGTGGTTGCCTTGGGGGATAATCAGGGCTTCGTGCACGGCGCGGTGGTTGTATTGGGTGTGGGTGCGGTTGTAGAGACGGGGGATGATGTCGGGCGACCAGCCGCAGCCTGTGATGGGGCGGCGTTGGTAGTGGTTGATGCGGTTTAGGGCGTAGATGTTTTCAGGCTGCGTTAGGTCGGCGTTTTGGATGCTGGCAAGCAGCTCGGGGGTGATGATTTCGTCACTGTCTATGTTGAGTATCCAGTCGTTTTTGGCGAGCATGGCGGCGCGGTTTTTCATGTTGCCAAAGCCGTCAAAGGGGTGGTGGTGGATGGTTACGTTGGGGTATTGGGCGGCGATGTTTAGGGTGTTATCGGTTGAGCCGTTGTCTAGCAGTAGGACTTCATTGAAATGGGTGAGCGCGTTTAAAACTTCGGCTAGGCAGCGTTCGGCGTTTTTGACGAGCATGGTTACGGTGATGGGGGTGTTCATGGTTTAGCTTTTGAGTAGGGTGTAGCTGGCGGCGATTAGGCTGCTGATGAGTAGGATTGTGGCGATTTGTTTGGCGGCGGTGTCTAGGCGGCGTTGTTGTTGGCGGGTGAATAGGTTGCGGATGATGATTAGGATTAGGACGAATGCGCTGATTAGGGTGAGATAGCGGGTGAACATGGTGGGTGTGATTAAGGCAGCCTGAAAATAGGAGAATGGTTTTCAACCTTCGCTGTGCTACGGTATACCCCTTAGCTTTGCTTAAGTTCGCATAGCTAAATCAAATATTTAGATGCTTACTTAATACCCAAATCAAAGATTTGGACAAAGGGGTAAGTCTGCCTTTGGATTGAAAATGAAAGCAGCCTGAAACGGGGTAAACGATGTTTTCAGGCTGCCTTGATGATGTGGATTATTTGTTGAGTTTGGCGGTAGCGGCTTTGTCTAGGCGGCAGTTGTCGACGACCACGCTTTGGGGTGCGCCTGCTTTGTCGGCTACGGATAGTTTGCCGCCATCCACTTGGGTGAGCTTGCTGGCATCGGCGGGCATGGTTGTCCACACGGTGGTGCGTGCAGCGGGGTCGTTGCTGATAAAGCGGTTGAGTAGGTTGAAGCTGGTATCGCGCCACATTCCGGGGGTGGTTACGCCGTTGATGCGCACTTGGGCGACGATGGGTTGGTTGTTTTTGATGCCATACATGGCGGTGAGTTTGATGCTTTGCAGTTTGTTGTCTTGCAGGATTTGGCAGGTGTAGGCGACTTCTTTTTTGCTGTCAATTTCGCTTTGGCTGCTGCTGGTGGCTGTGGGGGTGAGCTCTTGCTCGCCTTTTGGGGCGGCTTGGGCGGTTAGGATGCTGCTGGCAAGTATGGCGGTGGTGAGTATGGGGATGAGTTTCATGTTGTCTCCGTTCGTTGGGGTGGCGGTTGCCACGACTGGGCGCGATTAGACTTCTTTTGCGTGGGGTTGTCAAATGGGTTTGCGTTTGCTTTACATCTTTGGCGGGGGATTGGGCAGCCTGAAAACGGCAATGGCGTCCCCATCGCTATCATTCAAACTGTTTGCGCTGAAAGCTGGGCTGGGTGAAGCGTTCGCCTGTGTGGATGTTTACGGCAGTGAGTTCTTCGCCCCAGAGTGCGCCCGTGTCCAGCGACCAGATGTGTTTTTCGCGGCGGTAGCCGAGTGCAGACCAATGCCCGAAGATGATTTCGTGGCTGGTGTGTTGGCGGTGCGGTGCGTCAAACCATGCACGTTTGGGCGCGGGGATGCGCGCGTAGGTTTCTTTGTAGTCGTAGTCTAGGCTGTTGTCGGGGTTGAGCACGCGCATGCGGGTGAAGACGTTGGTGATGATGCGCAGGCGGTCTATGCCTTGGCTTTCAGGCTGCCATTGGCTGGGGTGGTTGCCATACATTTGCGCGAAAAAGTCTCGGGCGTGTTTGCCTGATATGTGCGCGGCAACTTCGTTGGCAAGCTGTTGCGCTTGGCTGATGCGCCATGTGGGATAAATGCCTGCGTGCACAAGGGCGTGGGTATCGTTGTGGCGCATCAGCGGCTGTTGGCGCAGCCAGTCGCGCATTTGCGGCATTTGCGAGTGGTTGAGAATGGGGGCAAGGGTGTCGCGGTGTTTGAGCTTGCCGTAGCCGTGCATCAGGGCGAGCAGGTGCAGGTCGTGGTTGCCGAGCACAATTTGCACGCTGTTTTCGTGTTGCATACAGTATTGCAGGGATTCTAGCGATTGCGGCCCGCGATTGACGATGTCGCCCACCAGCCAAAGGGTGTCGCGGCTGGGGTTGAACTGGATTTGGTTGAGCAGGGCGATGAACTCGGCGTAGCAGCCTTGTAGGTCGCCGATGGCGTAGTGAGACATGGTTTTTTGCGAACAATAATGATAACGGCGGAATTGTAAGGCAGCCTGAAAACGGTATAAACCCATTTTCAGGCTGCCTATCAATCGCGCGGGGAAACATCGCATATAATCCGCGCCCTTTCAACCCAATATAAGGAAACAAAAATGGCACCAAAAATGTTCGTAGCGGGCGCAAGCGGCGTGATTGGTTTGCCGTTGTGCAAAATGCTGCTGGCGGCGGGGCATGAAGTGTATGGCACCACGCGCAGCCCTGCCAAAGCCGAAATGCTTGCCGCGCTGGGCATCAAGCCCGTGATTGCCGATGCGTTTGACGCAGACGGCTTGCTGAAAACTGTGGGCGACATCCGCCCCGATGTGATTTTCCACGAGCTCACCGACCTGCCCGATGGCTTGGACGCTGCCGATTTGGAAAACGAATGTGATAAGATGAAATAGGCAGCCTGAAAACAAAGACAGCGCGTTGTAGCCCAGCCAATCGGTTTTCAGGCTGCCTATTCCATCAAGGCAGCCTGAAATTTGTTTACTCGCTATCACTCATCCCATCCCCCAAAGGACACCCCCATGCTCACCCCCCTGCGCCAAACCCTATCCCACCACGCACTTACCGCGCTCATCATCCCCACCGCCGACCCGCATCTTTCCGAATACATCCCCGAGCATTGGCAATCGCGCCAATATTTTTCGGGCTTCACAGGCTCGGCGGGCGTGCTGGTGGTGCAGCAAGACACCGCCGAATTGTGGACAGACTCGCGCTATTGGACACAAGCCGAAGCTGAGTTAGCGGGCAGCGGCATCGCGTTGCAAAAGCAAGAAAGCGGGCGCAACCACATCGCCCATCTGGCGCAAACGCTGCCTGAACAAGCCCGCGTGGGCATCGCGCCCGATATGCTTTCGATTGCCGAGCTGCGCCGCATTCAGGCTGCCTTTGCGCCGAAAAACATCGCGCTCCAATACGATATAGACTACACCGCCGAAGCGTGGGGCAACAACCGCCCTGCCCTGCCCACCGCGCCCGTGTTCGCGCAACAAGCCGAGTTTGTGCCGCACACCGCCGCCGAAAAGCTGCACCGCGTGCGCCAAGCCATGCGCCAAACGGGCGCGGATTGGCATTTTATCTCCGCGCTGGACGACATCGCATGGCTCACCAACCTGCGCGGCAGCGACATCGCCTACAACCCCGTGTTCCTGTCGCACTTGCTCATCGGCGCAAACGGCACGGCAACGCTGTTTGTTGCCCCCAGCAAAATCACGCCCGATATTCAGGCTGCCTTAACCGCCGCCGCCATCCAAATCCAGCCCTATGAACACGCAGCAGACGCGCTGGCGCAGCTTTCAGGCTGCCTGATGTATGACCCTGCCAAGGTTGCCGTGTCTACCGTTTTCAAGCTGCCCCCCAGCGTAGCGAAATGCGAGCAAGCCAATCCGTCCACCCAATTCAAAGCCGAAAAATGCGCCGCCGAAGTCGCCAACATCCGCCAAGCCATGCTGCAAGACGGCATCGCGCTGTGTGGCTTCTTCGCCGAGTTGGAACACCGTCTCGCGCAGGGCGAACCCATCACCGAATACCAAATCGGCGAAATGCTGCTCGCCCACCGCAGCCAGCGCGACCATTTCGTCTCCGAGAGCTTTGGCACAATTGCGGGCTACAACGCCAACGGCGCGATGCCGCATTACTCCGCCCCCGCCATAGGCAGCCTGAAAATCGCAGGCGACGGCTTATTGCTGATAGACAGCGGCGCACAATACCATTGCGGCACCACCGACATCACGCGCACCGTCCCCATCGGCACGCCATCCGCCGCGCAAATCCGCGACTTCACGCTGGTGTTGCAAGCGCACATCGCCCTTGCCCGCGCCGTGTTCCCCAACGGCATCGCCGCGCCGATGATAGATGCCATCTGCCGCGCCCCGCTGTGGCAAGCCCAGCGCGACTACGGACACGGCACAGGACACGGCGTGGGCTATTTTTTAAACGTGCACGAACCGCCGCAACGCATCTCCTACTTCGCGCCCAACACGCCCGAATACGCGCTGCACCAAGGGATGCTCACATCCAACGAACCCGCGCTCTATCGCCCCAACCAATGGGGCATCCGCATAGAAAGCCTAGTCGTTGCCCACCCTGTTGCCCAGCCGCAAGAAACCCAGTTTGGCGACTACCTTTGCTTTGAAACGGTAACGCTTTGCCCGATTGACACGCGGCTGGTGGATGCCACGCTGCTGCGCCCAGACGAGCGCGATTGGCTCAACGCCTACCACGCCCAAGTGCGCGAGCAACTGCTGCCGTTTGTGGCGGGCGCAGCGAAAGATTGGCTGATTGAGCGGACGGCGGCGATTTAGCGGCTCGCTATGGTTTTCAGGCTGCCTTGAATACAACGGGCATGTAGGGTGTGTGAACCTGTTCACGCACCGTTTGCCATAGTTAAACGGTGCGTGGCAAAGCCACATACCCTACGCCAACCATTTATGTAAACATCATTTCCAGGCTGCCTTATTCCCCAAAAGGCAGCCTGAAAACCCTATCACCCCAAAAGGACACCCCACCATGCTTTTCCCCTCCTATCTCCTTATCGGCGCAGTAACAGGCTTTTTCGCAGGGCTGTTTGGCATCGGCGGCGGCACAATTATCGTGCCCATGCTGTTGATTTTATTGCCGCAAGCAGGCGTGCCCGACGCGCAGTTGATGGCGATGGCGTTGGGCACATCGTTTGCCACCATCGTGTTCACATCCATCGCATCGGCATGGCAGCATCGCAAGCTGGGCAATGTGGATTTTCGCGTGTTCCGCGCGCTGGTGCCCGCGCTGATGGCATCGGTGTTTGTGTGTGGCTACTGGGTGTCCAGCCTGCCCAAAGCGCATCTGATGAAATTGTTTGCCGCCATGATGCTGCTGCTCGCCATCAAAATGCTGATTGCCAGCCAGCGAAAATCCGCGCCGCTCGCCAAGCCGCTCACCGCGCGGGTGCAAATTATCGCGGGCGTGGTGATTGGCGCGTTATCCAGCTTTGCGGGCATCGGCGGCGGCGCATTTATCGTGCCGTTTTTAAACAGTCGCGGCTTTGAAATGAAACGCGCCATCGGCACATCTTCCGCCTGCGGCGTGCTGCTGGCCATCGGTGCAACCGTGAGCTTTATGTTAAGCGGCAGCCGTTTTGCCGATATGCCCGCCTATTCCATCGGCTTTGTGTATTTGCCCGCGTTTGTTGGCATCGTGTCCGCCAGCGTGTTCACTTCGCGTTTGGGCGCAATGGCAGCCAATCGCTTGCCTGTTTCGGTGTTAAAAAAAGCGTTTGGCGCGTTTTTGTGTTTTGTGGCGGTGATGATGTTGTTTAAATAATTTGGCGCAATGTTAAGGCAGCCTGAAAATGAAAATACGATTTCAGGCTGCCCTATTTATTCAAACAAAACATAGCATTATCCGCCAAAATTCGCTTTTATCTTTACAATCGGCTATAATTCTGCGCTATCGTATTTCAAACCCATAGGCAGCCTGAAAACGCTCACCACCATTTTCAGGCTGCCTAGGGTCTGTTGGCATTCAACTTTTGCAACGGATTTTGCGTCATAAAATGGCAGATGCAAGGCAAAAATGCGAGCCTATGCCGTCCATAGGCAAGTATTTTTAACGCAGCAGATGCCGTTTTAGGGCGCAAAAGCCGTCAAAACGTTGATTGTCAACAGACCCTAACCCACAAGGAATCCCCATTATGATGACACTCTATTCAGGCATCACCTGCCCATTTAGCCACCGCTGCCGCTTCGTGCTGTTTGAAAAAGGCATGGACTTTGAAATCAAAGACATCGACACCTTCAACAAACCCGAAGACCTTGCCATCATCAACCCCTATAACCAAGTGCCCGTGCTGGTGGAGCGCGATTTAATTCTCTACGAATCCAACATCATCAACGAATACCTAGACGAACGCTTCCCCCATCCGCAGCTCATGCCCGCCGACCCCGTGATGCGCGGGCGCGGGCGGCTGGTGCTGTTCCGCCTAGAAAAAGAATTGTTTGTCCACGTTGCCACGCTGGAAGACAACGCCGCTTCTGCCAAAGACCAAGCCAAAGCCCGCGAAGCCATCGCCCAAGGCTTAACCATGATTGCCCCCGCCTACACCAAAAATAAATATGTGTTAGGCGATGAATTCTCCATGATTGACGTTGCCCTTGCCCCGCTGCTTTGGCGTTTAACCCACTACGACATCAAACTGCCCAAATCCGCCGCGCCGTTGCTCAAATCCGCCGAGCGCATTTTCCAACGCCCCGCGTTCACCGAAGCCCTGACCCCCGCCGAAAAAGCCATGCGCAAATAGTTTTCAGGCTGCCTTTGCAGCACACCCCTTTGTTTACCCGCAAAGGGGTTTTGTACAACCACCCCATGAAAGCCCCACCATGACCCAATCCACATCCACCAAGCCCTACCTTATCCGCGCCCTATACGAATGGTGTTTAGACAACGGCAACACGCCCTACATCGCCGTTTGGGTAAACGAACACACCCGCGTGCCCGCGCAATACGTGCAAGACGACCAAATCGTGCTCAGCATCAGCCCCACCGCCACCAAAGACCTGTTTATTGACAACGAATGGGTAAACTTCCACGCCCGCTTTGGCGGCGTATCGCAAGAAATCTGGATTCCCATCGGGCACGTTATCAGCCTATTTGCCAAAGAAACAGGCGAAGGCATGGGCTTTGAAGTAGAACCCTACACCCCCAGCGATGCCCAAAGGCAGCCTGAAACGCCCGCCAACAACAACAGCGAAAACAACGAAGCCAGCGCAACCGGTGAGCCACCCAAAAAACGCAGCCTGAAATTGGTGAAATAACGCAACGCAAGTGGTGAACATGGTTTCAGGCTGCCTTAACGCCCTGCAAACCCAACGCCCTTTGCTCGCCAAACCGAAAGGCAGCCTGAAAACGTGCCGTATGCGTTTTCAGGCTGCCTTACGCTCTTATTCTAACCTAACTTAACCCATCCAAACCTTTGCAAAACCTTGCTTACACAGCCCTACGCCAAGCCGCCCAAATCGGTTAGAATGCCCCCCCATTTGTATCAAACCCATTCACGTTATGACCTACCGACTTCTCCGCCCTATTGCGTTCGCCCTGCTATTGGCGTGCAGCAGTATCGCCCAAGCCGCTCCAAAAGCCAAAGGCGCTCCAAAAGCCGCCGCCAGCAAATCCGCCCCCGCCAAATCTGCGCCCGCCAAGTCCGACAAAGATAAATCCAGCAAAGACAAATCTAAATCCAAAACCAAAGCCGACTCCATCGGCAAAATCATCAAAGACAAACAAAAACCCAACGACAAAAACAGCAAAAAAGCCGAGCCGTCCAAACGCGACAGCAAATCAGAAAAACGCGACAGCAAGCGCGAAGCCAAACACGACAGCAAAAAAGACACGCGCAAATCATCCCAAGACGAAATCGGCAAAATCATCCAACGCAAAACGCCGCCCGCCGTTGCTCAAACCAGCCCCAGCCACGATGCCATCGGCAGCATCATCCAGCAAAAACAACAGCAGCAAGCCCAAGCCACGCCACCCGTTGCCGCCGGCGAAGAGCCATCCAACGCCGAACCGATGGGGCGCGGCGATGCCGATGAACTCATCTCCAACGCCATGGGCTTTATCGGCGTAGCCTACCGCTTTGGCGGCACATCGCCCACAGGCTTTGATTGCAGCGGCTTTATGCAATATGTGTTCCGCAAAGCCTTTGCCGTCAATCTGCCGCGCACTTCCGCCGCGCAAGCATCGGTGGGCAGCTATGTGAGCCGCAGCGAATTGCGCCCTGGCGACATGGTTTTCTTCCGCACACGCGGCTCGCGCATCTCCCATGTAGGGATGTATATCGGCAACGACCGCTTTATCCACGCCCCGCGCACAGGCAAACGCATTGAAATCACCAGCCTATCCAGCAAATACTGGAATGCCCGCTATGCCACCGCCCGCCGCGTGAAACGCAACAACGCGCAAAACTACATCCGCAATTAGGCAGCCTGAAAAAACCAACAGAGCAAACAATAGGCAGCCTGAAACGTAGTTAAAACCCAAAACAAGGACACACCACCCCATGCCCCAACCCGCCATGCCCAAATGGTTCAGCGACGACGGCAGCCCCGTATCCTGCACCGAAAAAGTTAAAGTGATGAACCAAAACATGACCGAGCTCTACCAAGCCGCGCAAGACGCATTTGAAGACGCGCTCTTAATGGGATGCAGCGAAACGCAACTGCGCGACTACTTGCAGCAACTCATCGCAGGCGTAGAAAATCCTTATCAATAACCCCCAACCCCTTTCAGGCTGCCTACATCCCCATTAGGCAGCCTGAAAACACAAAAAGGCACGCAACATGACCACCGCACACCCCCGTCAAATCATCCTAGATACCGAAACCACAGGCTTCCACCACTCCGCCACCGAAAACCCCGACCGCCTGATTGAATTCGCAGGGCTAGAAATGGTAAACCGCCAGCTCACCGAACACACGCTCCATCTCTACATCCACCCCGAGCGCGACATCCCCGCCGAAGCCACCGCCATCCACGGCATCACGCTAGACCAGCTCGCAGGCAAACCCACCTTCGCCCAAGTCGCCCAGCAAATCTTTGACTTCCTTAAAGGCGCAGAACTCATCATCCACAACGCCAAATTTGACATCGGCTTTCTCAACGCCGAATTTGCCCACGCAGGGCTGCCGCCCATAGACAGCGTGTGCCGCGTGATAGACACCCTAGAAATGGCGCGCAACAAATACCCAGGGCAAAAAAACAACCTAGACGCGCTGTGCAACCGCCTAGGCGTGGACAGAAGCCGCCGCGTGCTGCATGGCGCGCTGATAGACTGCGAATTGCTCGGCGGCGTGTACCTTGCCATGACGCGCAACCAATTTAGCCTAACCGATGAACTGGAAAGCGAAGAAGAGCCCACCACCCCAGTCGCCCAAACCACCGCCGCGCCTGTACCCACCGCCCGCCCCGACCACCTTATCGTGCTCACCGCCGATGCTAACGAAACCGCCGACCACGAAGCCTATTTAGATGGGCTGGATAAAGACACAGGCAACCCCTGCCTTTATCGGCAGCCTGAAAACGCCAACGAGTGAAGCCAAACGGCAAAGCGTGGTAGGTTTGTTGCATCAGCCACCTTTCAGGCTGCCTAACCGCGTTACTTAAAGGACTGAAAATGAAACAACATCACTCTCGCCCGCAGCCGAAAGAGTGCACCAATGGCGCAAATGGCTGGCGATTATTGCGGCGATTGGTGCGGTAATTAAGAACCTGTATTTACTATTTGCATAGGTAGATTTTATGGCATAAAAGCGTGGATACAAGGCAAAAAGCGCAGCAAGGTTGGACACCTTGCGAGCATTTTTAACGCAGTAGCCGCGTTTTTAGGGCATAAAAGATGCCTATGAAAATAGTGAATACAGGTTCTAACTTAATTCTTGTGTTTTTTGTGAATTAAGCCATAAGCACGAACTGAACTTAAAGCCATCCGCCACCTGTTTTTTTCTCTCTGTTGTAGAGGCGGGGCGAAATATTGCCATTGACGAAGCGCATCCAAACGGTGCATCTGGAAGGGCATGGCATAACTGGGAAACAGGCGAAAAGCCTATCCCCGCAAGAATTGAGCGGCAATTAAAACTTTTGCTATCGCGCCGTGAAGCCGAAATCCAACGTCTTATGCAAAATGCCCAAGCAGGCGCGCCATTCTTTGCCTTGTGGTATCAAAGCCGCCACGATTGCCCGCCGTTTTTTGAACACAAAAACCATGAAGCATCGGTTATAGATCGGAAACTCAGCCAATCCATCGCTTCCGCCATCGTTGCCCAAGGCGGGCGCGTTGTGCATTTGATGCCGAAAAATTCAGCGCATGGCAAGCGCAACACCCGTTTTCAGGCAACACGCGCTCGACGCATGACCGCTGGGCGGTGGATGAATACTTGGTGGTGTCCTAAAAAGTATGCTGACTTGATTATGGTTGATAGCAAGCAGTATTGGGTAAAAACTCCGCAATCTGTTCCCTCTCCCGCCAGCGGGGGAAGGAACAGCAGTGCAGCATACTTTTTAGGACACTACCAAAATTTGAATCAAATCTGCTTCGGCAAGATATGCCATAAGCGGAACAAAAGTTG
>NZ_JAUMZV010000023.1 GCF_030527935.1 Kingella sp. (in: b-proteobacteria) | reverse complement strand
TTTAAAACAATTGGTAAGAAGTAATTTATCCTAGTTATCTAGGACAGCCCCAAATTTTATTTGGATGTTTGTTTTAACTTTGATGGTTTTCAGGCTGCCTACTGGGATGGCGCAACATGGTGGACAACACGCCGCCTATGTTTTCAAGCTGAAACCTTGGCAAAATCTGCAACCGATGGAACGTCGGCGGCTCGCCGACATCTTTTTAAAGTTTGATTAACAGCCGCCATTTGGCGACGAGCCGTCGCCGCTCCATTTGGATTTTCAGGCTGCCTTTGGGATGTAAAAGGCAGCCTGAAAACAAACAACGCGCGTTTCGGCGAAGCCCAAACCCCACCCGCCCATCAATCATTCACGCGATGGCTCAAAATGCTGCGTTTGCCTTTTTCCAACTGCAACGAAGCCGTTTCGCCCAAGCGCAATGCCAAGCCTATCGCCAAAATATCAATCACCGCCAGCTGCAACGAGCGCGACACCATCGGCGAATAGCGATGCGCGTCTTCCTGCGCCGCCAAAGCCAGCTCGCAATCGGCAAACTGCGCCAGCGGGCTGCCCGCGCGGGTAATCACAATCACCTTCGCGCCGTTTTCCTTGGCGATGCTCACCGCATCCAAAAGCTCAATCGACGAGCCCGAATTAGAAATCACCACCAGCACATCCTGCGGCGTTAAAACCGCCGCTGCCATCAGTTGAATATGCGTATCCGAATACGCCACGGTGGACACGCCAAAGCGGAAAAACTTATGCTGCGCATCCTGCGCCACAATGCCCGAATTGCCCACGCCGTAAAACTCAATGCGCCGCGCGTGCGACAGCATGGCAATCGCGTTTTCCAATTCGCTCTCGTTCAGGCTGCGCCGTGCGCCCAACAGCGCGGCGGCGGTGTTGCCCAACACCTTTTCCATCACATCGCCCATGTTGTCATCGGTGTTCAACTCGGCGTGCACAAACGGCAAACCGTTGTGGCTGATGCTGGCAGAAAGTTCCAGTTTAAATTCAGGCAGCCCCTTGTAGCCCAAGCTGCGGCAAAACCGAATCACCGTGGGCTGCGACACTTCCGCCCGCTCCGCAATTTCCGCCACCGCCGCGTGCACAAACCATTTGGGCTCAGACAGCGCGCATTCCGCCACCTTGCGCTCCGCGTTGGACAACGAATCCAAAGTCTCACTAATTTTGCTTAACATCATCTCTTCCCTATTTGATTACAATCCATTAGGCAGCCTGAAAAAGCTCAGGACACTTTCGCTGCAACAGCATCAACGCCGACAAAGTTTGCGCGTTGCCCATCGCCGCATCATCAATCAGCTCATCCAACCTTGCCAACGGCACGCGCACAGGCACCAGCGGTTCAGGCTCATCGCCATCCAGTTGCGACACGCGCAAATCTTCCGCCACAAAAACGTGCATCAGCCCAAACATATGGCTGGGCGACGCATATAGCGAGCGCAGCGGGGTTAATTTTGCCGCCGTCAAACCAATTTCTTCTTGCAACTCGCGCCGCGCCGCCTGCTCAGGCGTTTCGCCCGCATCAATCAAACCTTTCACGCACGACAATTCATAGCGTTCAGGGCCAACCGCATACTCGCGCACCATAATCAACTCGCCCCGCTCAATCGGCAACACCATCACCGCAGGCTTGCGCGATGGCGTTAAACGCTCATAAGTGCGCTCCGCCCCGTTGGCAAAACGCAAATCCACTTCCTGCACTTCAAAAATGCGCGTTTTCGCCGCCAAGCGCACCGCCAGCACTTCGGGTTTTTGTTGTTCTGTGTCTAAAAAACTCATGTTGTTCCTTTTTGTTATCCGATTTCAGGCTGAAATCTTTGCGACCCCCCCAACGGCAGCCTGAAAAATAAGAAATGCCGTCATTCCCGCGTAGGCGGGAATCTTGTGTGATATTCATAAATATATGAAAAAACAATCTGTTGCGTAAATTTAACCAAGATTCCCGCCTACGCGGGAATGACGGAGAAATTGACTATTTCTTGTTGTGTTTTAGGCTTTGCAAAGGTTTCAGGCTGCCTATTATCTTTGATTTACCGCGCTACCGCCGCGCCTGAAACTCATCCAGCAATTCAACAGCATACCGCAACGACAAACCAAACCGCTGCCGTATAGCGACCAAATCATTGATACGATTGCCCGACACATTCTGCCGCAGCCATTCATGCGTTTTCGGATTGCTTTTCACGCTCTCATACAAAAACCGCGCCGCCGACATACTGTTATTGCGCAGCCAAGCCAGCCACGCCGCAATCACCAACGCCACCAACAAAAATTTCCACATCATTCAACCTTTCCAGTTCTTACTTTCAGGCTGCCATGTAATTTACAACAGCCCACGCATTAGGCAGCCTGAAAGTTTGTTTCAACTACATTCTACTACACTTCACATTTGTTTACATAATCCCGTTTACACGCCCGCCATGCTATTTAAGGCAGCCTGAAAACAAGCAACGCGCGTTTCTGCGAAACTAAAACGCCTTTACACACCGCAAATTTGACAACACCCCGCCCCAACCCCTAAAATCCGCGCGTTTCAAAGTTCTACGCCACATCAGGCACATTTTCATCACTTAGAACCTATATTCACTAATTTTCATAGGCATCTTTTTATGCCCTAAAAACGCGGCTATCGCGTTAAAAATGCTCGCAAGGTGTCCAACCTTGCTGCGCTTTCTGCCTTGTATCCGCGCTTTTATTTCATAAAATCTGCCTATGAAAATAGTGAATACAGGTTCTTAAAATTTATTTCCACTTCGCACGGCAGCACGCAAAGCCACTTTCAGGCTGCCTATCCCTTATTCACAAACAATCTCAAACCACCATGCACGTTACCGAACTCCAAACCAAACACATCACGGAACTTCTCGCCCAAGCCGAAAAAATGGGCATAGACGGCGCAAACCGCTTGCGAAAACAAGACCTTGTTTTCCAAATTGTGCGCGAGCTGATTCAAAACGGGCAAGAATTCATCTGCTCGGGCACGCTGGAAGTGCTGCCCGATGGCTATGGCTTTTTGCGCAGCGCGGCAACATCCTACCTTGCCAATCCCGATGATATTTACGTTTCCCCGCAGCAAATCCGCCGCTTCAATTTGCACACAGGCGACACCATCGAAGGCACGGTGCGCGTGCCCAAAAACGATGAAAAATACTTCGCGCTGGTGCGGCTAGACAGCGTAAATGGCGACCACCCCGAAAGCAGTCGCCACAAAATCCTGTTTGAAAACTTAACCCCGCTGTTCCCCACGCGCCAGCTCAAATTGGAGCGCGACAACCAATCCACCGAAAACATCACGGGACGGATTATTGACCTGATTTCGCCCATCGGCTTCGGGCAACGCGCCTTGCTGGTTGCGCCTCCCAAAACAGGCAAAACCGTGATGCTGCAAAACATCGCCCACGCCATCACCGCCAATTATCCCAACGCTGAACTCATCGTATTGCTGATTGACGAACGCCCCGAAGAAGTAACCGAAATGATGCGCTCCGTGCGCGGCGAAGTGGTCGCGTCCACCTTTGATGAGCCCGCGCAACGCCATGTGCAAGTTGCCGAAATGGTGATTGAAAAAGCCAAGCGCATGGTGGAACACAAAAAAGACGTGATTATTCTGCTAGATAGCATCACCCGCCTTGCCCGCGCGTATAACACCGTGGTGCCGATGTCGGGCAAAGTGCTCACAGGCGGCGTGGATGCGCACGCGCTGCATCGTCCCAAACGCTTCTTTGGCGCGGCGCGCAACGTGGAAGAAGGTGGCTCGCTCACTATCATCGCCACCGCGTTGGTGGAAACAGGCAGCCGCATGGATGATGTGATTTTTGAAGAATTTAAAGGCACGGGCAACATGGAATTGAGCCTAGACCGCCGCCTTGCCGAAAAGCGCGTATTCCCCGCCATCAACATCAACAAATCGGGCACGCGCCGCGAAGAGCTTATCGTCCCCGCCGACCAGTTGCAACGGATGTGGATGCTGCGCCGCGTGATTCATCCGATGGACGATGTGGAAGCCGCCGAGTTTCTGCTGGATAAAATCAAGCAAACCAAAAACAACGCCGACTTTTTTGACCTGATGCGCGGTGGTAATGCCCACAAAAATAATCAGGCGGGCCACAGCAACAACACCCAAGGCAGCCTGAAAACGAGTAACACGAGTTTCGGCGAAGCCAAAACCAGCGGAGCGAGTTTCGGCGAAGCCAAAACCAGCGGGGCGAGTTTCGGCGAAGCCAAACCCAACCAACCCACCGCCACGCCCGCGCCACAAGGCACGCCATCCACCGTGCAGCCAAACACCAGCGAAGCCCCTGCGATGCCCCGCCGCCGTGGTCGCCCGCGCAAAAACCCCATCGCCTAAGGAATCATCATGGCATTGCAACTGCAAATCATGCCCGTAACCGCGTTTCGCCAAAATTGCTCGCTGCTGTGGGACGATGAAACGCGCGATGCCGTGTTGGTGGACGTAGGCGGCGATGCCGAACACCTGCTTGCCGAAGTGCAACAACGCAGCCTGAAACTCAACGCCATCTGGCTCACGCACGGGCATCTTGACCACGCAGGCGGCGTGCCCATGCTGCTGGAACGGCAAAACGTCCCCGTTATCGGCCCGCATTCCGATGACCAATTTTTGCTGGATGCCCTGCCCGAAACCACCGCATCCTACGGCTTCCCCATCTGCCCCGCGTTCACACCCACGCGCTGGCTGCACGAAGGCGACACGCTGAACGTAGGACACTTCACGTTTAACGTGCTGCACACCGCAGGGCACACCCCTGGGCACGTTGTGTTTTATTGCGCCGCCGCCCAGCTGCTGATAGCAGGCGATGTGCTGTTTTACGAAAGCATCGGGCGCACCGACTTCCCGCGCGGCAATCATCAAGATTTGCTGGACAACATCCGCAACAAACTTTTCAGGCTGCCTGATAACACGCTGGTTATCCCCGGCCACGCCCGCACCACCACCATCGGGCATGAAAAGCAGTTTAACCCGTATGTGCGCATGGCAGCCTGAAAATGGGCAGCATTCAACAAACAAAGGCGTAGTGAATACGCTTTTTTTGTTGCCCGCTCAATACCTATTTATGCCACCAATTAGGCAGCCTGAAAGCCATTTTCAGGCTGCCTATCCATCGCCCATAAAAAGGCAGCCTGAAAACCAATTCCCCAGTTTTCAGGCTGCCTTTGTGGCAATGATTAAACAGAGCGTTTGAACATATTGCCGTATTTTTGATTGAATTTGTCCACGCGACCTGCGGTGTCCACAATTTTTTGTTTGCCAGTGTAGAAAGGATGGCAGTTTGAGCAAACTTCGATGTTGAAGTTTTCTTTTTCCATGGTGGATTGGGTTGCAAATTGGTTGCCGCAAGAGCAAGTAACTTTGACTTCATGGTAGTCAGGATGGATTCCAGGTTTCATGTTTTTCCTTTAAAAAGCGAGCGTAGGGGCTTTGCCTGCGCCACATTGAACGAAGCCACGCATTATCCTGATTTTTCGTTGCTTTGGCAAGAACCTATGTTTAAGGCAGCCTGAAAATCCAGTACAATCCGCAGCTTTATTTTGCAAAGCACAAACCGATGAAATATCTCCCCTATTGGCTGATTGCCATCGCCGCCATCGTCCTTGACCAAATCAGCAAAGCCGCTGTGCTTGCCCATTTTGCCTACCAAGAGCGGCTCAACATCATCCCGCATTTTTTTGACCTAACGCTGGTGTACAACCCCGGTGCGGCGTTTAGCTTTCTTGCCAACATGGGCGGAGCGCAAAAATATTTGTTTATTGTGCTGGCGTTTATCATCAGCGGCTATTTGGCGCGCAGCATCGTAAAAAACGAATTTGGCAAGCTGGGCAACTGGGCGGCAGCGATGATTATTGGCGGCGCGTTTGGCAATGTGATTGACCGCTTTGTGCATGAAAAAGTGGTGGATTTTTTGCTGTTTTACTGGGGCGAGTATTATTACCCCGCGTTTAATGTTGCCGATAGCTTTATTTGCGTGGGCGCGGTGTTGCTGGCGGTGGATAGCATTCGGCATAAAAAGGCAGCCTGAAAATGGCATTCACACCATACAAACCGTGGCTATCCTTTGCCGACCAAGTTATTCAGCTGAAAAAGCGTGGTTTGCTCATTAGCGATGACAAAGATGCCGAATTTCAACTGGCGCAGATTGGCTACTATCGGCTAAGTGGCTATTTTTATCCCTTTCGTGAGCGCAATAGCTCGGGCATCCGTGGCAACCATTTCGTTGTAGGGACGCAGTTTGACCACATTCTCGCGTTGTATCACTTTGATACCGCCATCAAGTTGCTTGCATTGGAAGCCATGCAATATATTGAAATTGCTTTGCGTGTGCAGATTGCTTATACCTTGGGAAAGCACAATGCCATCGCGCATACCCAATCTCAGTTTTTTAATTCCAAATTTAAGCATCAGGATTGGCTCAATAAATATCAAGACCTGTTTGATGCGACTCTAAATTCCGAAAAAAAGGATAAAAAGCATATTGGCTTTGTGCTGCACAATGTAAACAAATATGGCGGTTTGCCTATTTGGGTAGCTTGCGAACTGTGGGATTTTGGCGCGATGTCTAGATTGTTTCAGGGTATGCTGCCCAAGGATAGAGATAACATCGCCCAAACATTTCATTTATCGGCACAGCAGTTAGAAAGCCATTTGCAATCTTTTAATTTTGTGCGCAATGTGGCTGCCCACCATGGGCGACTATGGAATAGAAATATGATTGGCAGACCTAAGTTTAAAAATTTGCAAGGACGGCAATGGCAATTATTGGATGAAAATGCTGTTTTTGTGGTGTTTTGTTTGATGCAACGAATGCTACAAAAAATTTGCCCAAATAATGATTGGAAATTGCGCTTTCAGCAAACATTAACATTGTTTCCGCAACAAAATGCTGCCATGAATGAAGTAAATTTGAACACGTTTGGCATGCACAAACAGATTGACCTAACCCGCTGGAATCTATGGCGGTAAAAAGAAAGCCCCCAAATCCGCATCACATTAAACTTAATGTCAAAACCTTCGGTTTCGCGGATTAAGGGGGGGTTGTTGATATGGATTATATCGCCGAACCCAAATAATTCGCAAATGTATTTTCAGGCTGCCTTATATCGCCCCACCCTACCCAAGGCAGCCTGAAAACCCTAAACACACCAAGAGACCCCCATGACCAAAAAAACCATTATGCTCGCCAACCCGCGCGGTTTCTGCGCAGGCGTGGACAGAGCCATTTCCATTGTAGAACGCGCGTTAGAGCTGTTTGGCGCGCCAATTTATGTGCGCCACGAAGTTGTGCATAACAAATTTGTGGTGGACGGCTTGCGCGATAAAGGCGCGATTTTTATTGACGATTTGGCGGATGTGCCGCAGGGCGCAACGCTGATTTACTCGGCGCACGGCGTATCCAAAGCGGTGCAAGCCGAAGCCGCCGAGCGCGGTTTCCGCGTGTTTGATGCCACTTGCCCGCTGGTTACCAAAGTGCATCGTGAAGTAGCGCGGCTGGATGAGCAGGGTTATCAAATTATTATGATTGGGCACGCGGGACATGTGGAAGTGGAAGGCACGATGGGGCAGCTACCCAGCGGCAAAATGCTGCTGGTGCAAACGGTGGACGATGTGGCGAGCTTGGTTGCGCCCAACCCCGAAAAGCTAGCGTATGTGAGCCAAACCACGCTGTCGGTGGACGAAACCGCCGACATCATCGCCGCCCTGAACGCGCGTTTTCCCCACATCAAAAATCCGCACAAAGAAGACATTTGCTACGCCACCACCAATCGCCAAGCGGCGGTGAAGGATTTGGCGGCGGATTGCGATTTGGTGATTGTGGTCGGCTCGCCCAATTCGTCCAACAGCAACCGTTTGCGCGAGGTGGCGGCGCAGCGCGGCGTGGCAGCGTATATGGTGGACACCGCCGCTTTGCTGCAACGCGAATGGTTTGACGGCAAGAACAAGGTGGGTGTAACAGCGGGGGCAAGCGCGCCTGAGGTGCTGGTGCAAGATGTGATTCAGCAGATTAAAGACTGGGGCGTGGAGAAAGTGGAACAGGGCAACACGGTGGAAGAGAATATTGTGTTTGTGTTGCCTAAGGAGTTGCGGAAATAGTGAAAGGCAGTCTTGCCCCTTTGTCCAAATCTTTGATTTGGGTATAAAGGGGTATAACGCAGCGCAAAGCGCAAGGTTGAAAGTTGATTTTCAGGCTGCCTTAAAGCAAAAATATAGTCGTACCACACAACCTTATACCGCGTTGGCTCACTTACCACGGGCGAAATGGTTTGTTGCCAAATCGTAGCCAGTTTTGCTGTACTACTTGCACCATCTGCGGCTCGCCGCCTTATCTAAGACTGTGTGAAACGACTATATTTATTCTGCCACGGTTTTCAGGCTGCCTATCAGTTAAACGAATAGGCAGCCTGAAACGCATTAAACCGCTTTCAGACTGCCTTTATCTACCCCGCCATCACTCAAACTTATAAGTGTACTGCAAGCCCAAAATGGTGGCGGATGCTTTGAATTTGGCGGTGGATGCGCCCTTACTGTCCACGTCTTTGCCTGTCGCGCGCGGTGCGTTGAACTTGCTGCTGTGGATGTGCACATATGACAGCGCGGTGTCAAATACATGGCGTTTTTTGTAGGCGTAGCGTGCGCCCACCGAGAACCACATTCGGTTGGCATCGGGCATGGTGTTCAGGCGGTCTTCCGCGCTTTTCACGGGGCTTTGGTCAAAGGCGATGCCCGCGCGCAATTGCAGCGGCTCGCTGTATTGATATGAGCCGCCCAGCGCGACTTTATAAGTGTTGCGCCAGTTGGGCGTGATGGTGGTGCGGTCGGATTGCCCGTTTACCACGTTTTTGCGATTGCCAAACACAAGGTCGGCTTTGTTAAAACGGCTGTGGCGCGTCCAAGTGATGTCGCCAAACAGGTTCACTTTGTCGCTGGCGCGATACATCCCGTGCAGCGAAAGCGATTCGGGCGTAGTGATGTGCACCGATGCGTCTTCGCTGGGCAGATAGCCGCGCCCTGCGCCCAGCGTGGTGGTTGTGGTGGTGGGCGATTGGATGTAGTTCGCCAGCGCAGAGGCTTGCGCGACTGCGCCTGCGGGTTGCCATTTGGCTGTGCCTTTTAGCTTGTGGCTGATTTTGGAGCGATAGGCAACGCCCACGCGAAATTTATCGTTTACATCAAACATCCAGCCCAAATGGTAGCCAAAGCCCCAATCGTGCCCTTTCACATCGCCGCGTCCTTGCCAGTTGGCGCGGTTGCGGGTGGCGGCAGCGGGCACGCCCATGCGTTGCAACACGGCGGCGGTGGCGGCGAGCGTGCGGTCGTCGCGGGCGGCACTCCAATCGGCGTATTTGGTGAGCTCGGCTTCGGAATATTGCGCAATCACGCCCACGGCAAACGAGTGTTTTTCGTTGAATTTAAACGCCACGGCGGGTTCTAGTGCGATGCTGCTTAGCCCGAGTTTTTTGATGTTGTAGCGCAGCACGGAGTCGTTTTGATAATTGGTTTTTGAGCCAAATGGGATGTACATCCCCACGCCCAGCGTTACGCGGTCGTTGAGTTTGTATGCGCCGTAAACATGGGGCGCGGCGGTGGTTTTGGTGATTTTGCCGCTGGCTGCGCCTTACACGTTGCCGCCTTGGTAGTAGGTAGCTTGGGCATCGCGGTATTTGAGCGATGGGGCAACGATGTTGAGCGCGCCTGTGATTTCGGCTTTGCTGTCTAGCTCGGTTAAGCCTGCGGGTTGTAGAACAGCGTGCTGGCATCGGCGGCTGCGGCGGCGTTGGCGGTGCTTTGCGCGCCCACCGATTGCGTGCCAAAGTGGTAGCCCGATGCGGCGGCGTGTTGCGCTAGGGCTAGGCTGATGGGTGTGGCGGAGAGTTTGGTTTTCTTGTGTGTTTTCATGTGGATAACCGTTGTTTGGACAAAAAATTTAGGCGGCTTGATGTTTTCAGGCTGCCTGATGGGGTTAAACTAGAAGCATCATTCTAATGTGGATTGTTTGGATTGTGTCGGGGTTTGTTAAAATTTGTTGCAGGGGTGTGGGGTTTTGGCATAGGTAGGTTGAAACGCGAATTGCGTTTGTTTTATCCAATGCAATCGCCAAAAGACAGCCTGAAAACAAGCGCAATGCGTTTCTGCCAAATATTGTTGCCTCCATTTGGCGACGAGCCGTCGCCGCTCCATTGTGAATTTCAGGCTGCCTATGGTGTGTTCAAACACGCGTCGGAAAGACAAGCCATTCAAGCAATGTGTTGATTAACGAACAAGGCTCAACCAATAGCGTTCGCGCACAGCAAAAGGCAGCCTGAAAACGTTTCTTAATGCTGTTTTAGCTTCGCAGAAACTCGCTGCGCTCGTTTTCAGGCTGCCTTTGTGTTGGGCAAAGGGGCATTTGATGCGCGACACCATTTTCAGGCTGCCTAAACCATTTTCCCCGTTGCCGCCGCGTCTTGCTCCAAATAATAAATAAACGCTTCTTCCATATTCGGCTGCCCGCTTTGTTGCACCAGCTCGGCGGGCGTGCCCATTGCCAACACGCGCCCGCGGTGCATCAGGCTGATGCGGTCGCAGCGTTCCACTTCGTTCATAAAGTGGGTGGTAACGAAAATGGTGATGCGGTCTTGGCGCGAAAGTTTGAGCAGCGTGCGCCAAAACATCGCGCGGGCGGCGGGGTCAACGCCAGATGTCGGCTCGTCCAAAATCAGCACTTCGGGCGAATGCAGGCAGGCAGCGGCCAGTTGCAGGCGTTGGCGGATACCCAGCGGTAGGCTGTCGGGCTTGGTGTGTTCCACATTGGCAAGGTCAAAATCGCGCAGGGCTTGGGCTATGGCGGTTTGGCTATCGGCAATTTGATAGAGCTTGGCGTGCAGTTCAAGGTTTTGCCGCACGGTCAGCTCTTCGTATAGCGAAAAGGCTTGCGACATATAGCCCACGCGCTTTTTGGTTTTCAGGCTGCCTGCGTCTATCGGCTCGCCCAGCAGCTTGGCGGTGCCCGATGTGGGTTCCAGCAGCCCTGTGAGCATTTTCATGGTGGTGGATTTGCCGCAGCCGTTTGAGCCCAAAAAGCCGAATATCTCGCCCTTGGGGATTTCAAAGCTCACATGGTCCACCGATGTAAAGCTGCCAAATTTTTTGGTTAAATCGTGCGCTTCCATCGCCAGCGGCGCGTTGGCTTCGGGCTCAAACGGCGGCAAAACCAAATCGGCGGCGTTGTCTTGCTTGTCTTGCGGCAAAAGTTTGATGTAGGCATCTTCCAGCGTGGCGGCATCCAGCCGTTGCATCACCGCTTGCGTGGGCTCGTTGGCAAGCAAATGCCCCGCATCCATCGCCAAAAGGTGCTTGAACTGCTCCGCTTCATCAATATAAGCGGTGGCAACCATTACCGTCATGCCGCTTTGCTCTTGCTGCAAATCGTGAACCAGTTGCCAGAATTGGCGGCGCGATAAAGGGTCAACGCCCGTGGTGGGTTCGTCCAAAATCAGCAAATCGGGGTTGTGAACCAGCGCGCAGCACAAGCTCAATTTTTGCTTCATGCCGCCCGACAGTTTGCCCGCCGCGCGGTCGGGAAACGGAGCCAGCCCTGTTGCGTCTAACAGCCGTTGAATCCACGCCTTGCGCTCGCGGCTGTTTAGCCCAAACAATCGCGCGTGGAAATCAATGTTTTCTTGCACCGTGAGCGTGGGATACAGGTTTTTGCCCAAGCCCTGCGGCATATAAGCGATGCGGTGGGATAAGGCTTGGCGGTCGTGTTTGTTTGCCATATCGCCATCCAACACGCGCACGCTGCCCGTTTGAATTTTGCGCACGCCCGCAATAATAGACAGCAGCGTAGATTTGCCCACGCCATCAGGCCCGATTAAACCCACCGTTGCCCCGCGTGGAATTTCTAGGCTAACGTTGTTTAAGGCTTGGGTTTTTTTATTGTAAACATAGGATAAGGCTTGGATTTGAACGGCGTGCGACATTTTGGGATAACTCGGCGTGGCTAGAAAAAAGCGAATTATAATTGGGAGTTGGACGAGTGTCCAAAAAGCAGAAAAAGCCAGCATTCTTTACAAAATGTTTACAAATCAACCCATAATTAAGCAAATTTAACAGTTTCCACCAAAATCTTAATTCAATTTGATTCCCATCAAGGTTTGTCAAGAATGAGAGGAGTATATTACTATACACAATAAAGAAATCTTATGTTTTTATTTTTATTTAAGTTGAGATTTGTGTATTTAGGAGAAGTGTTTTATGGCTAATTATATAAATAAAGATTTAAGTTTCCAAATAAGTTCTATTTTTTTGAGGAGCGATAAAAATGGCTGACCATAAGCTAAAACTGGGTTCGCTTACCGCCTTGGTAATCGGCTCAATGATTGGTGGTGGGATTTTCTCATTGCCCAAAGACATGGCATCTGGCGCAGAAGTTGGTGCTATTTTGATTGGTTGGGGCATTACTGCCGTGGGGATGCTGGCATTGGCGTTTGTGTTCCAAACGCTTGCCAACCGCAAGCCCGATTTGGATAACGGTGTTTACACCTACGCCAAAGCAGGGTTTGGTAACTATCTTGGTTTCTCTTCCGCTTGGGGTTATTGGATTAGCGCATGGGTGGGCAACGTTGCTTACTTAATGCTGCTGATGAACACTTTGGGCTATTTCTTCCCTATTCTTAAAAATCCCGAAACATCTAGCGTCTCCGTATGGGGGATTGTCTTAGCTTCTGTATTACTTTGGTCTATGCATATGTTGGTATTGCGTGGCGTGAAAACCGCAGCATTTATTAACACGGTAATTACCATCGCCAAAGTGATTCCACTATTCGCATTCATTGTGATTGCGCTCTTTGCATTTAAATTTGACATTTTTACCTCCGATATTTGGGGTACAAACTCGCCTGATTTGGGCAGTGTGATGACTCAAGTCAAAAGCATGATGTTGGTTACCGTGTGGGTATTCATCGGTATTGAAGGCGCGAGTGTATATTCTGCCAGCGCGGAAAAACGGACAGATGTAGGTAAGGCTACCGTAATGGGCTTTTTGAGCGTGTTGGCTTTGCTGATTTTGGTAAACGTTCTGTCAGCTGGTGTGTTGAAACAAGCTGAATTGGCTGGCTTAGATAACCCTTCTATGGCACACGTTTTGGCGCATATTGTTGGTCCTTGGGGCGCGACATTTATCTCCATCGGTTTGGGTGTATCGCTGTTGGGTGCATTGCTGGCGTGGACATTATTTGCGGCTGAAACCCTGTATGTGGCTTCCAAAGACGGCACCGTTCCCGCTTTCTTCCATCGTGAAAACAAAAATGCTGCACCTATTAACGCGCTGTGGGCAACCAATATTGGTATGCAAATCTTCTTGATTTTGAATTTGTTCTCAGACGGTTCGTATCAAAAAATGGTGGCTTTGGCGACTTCTATGATTTTGATTCCTTACTTATTCTCTGCTGCTTATGCTGCGCTATTGACCATACGTAAGGAAACCTACGACAAAGACCCACAAGATTTGGGCAAAGACGCCGTTATCGCTTGGATTGCCACTGTTTATGGTATTTGGCTGATTTATGCGGCAGGCGTTCAATACCTGCTGTTGTCTATGTTGCTCTATGCCCCTGGGACATTCATATATGTTTGGGCGCGTAAAGAAAACAAACAAGTTGTATTTACTGCCATTGAGAAATTGTATGTGGCTGCGGTATTTATCGGCGCAGTTGTAGCAATTGTAGGTTTAAAACAAGGTTGGCTCAGCCTGTAAATTGAGTAATTTGAAGTTGTAGTTTTTTCTGTAACGCTTTCGGGTGGCGTTTTCAGGCTGCCTGAAAGCATAATCCTAAGGAGATTATTATGAAACCTGGTGTTTATTCAGAAGTAGGTAAATTGAGGCAAGTGCTGGTGTGCGCCCCTGGTTTGGCACACGCTCGTTTGACCCCTGCTAACTGCGATGAATTGCTGTTTGATGATGTGCTGTGGATTGAAAAAGCCCAACAAGACCACTTGGATTTCCAAAACAAAATGCGTGAGCGTGGCGTTGATGTGCTAGAAATGCACGATATGCTGGCTCAAACTCTTGAAAACAAAGAAGCACTCAAATGGGTGCTGGATCGTAAAATCACCGACAACAGCGTAGGCGCACACGTTTCTCACGAATTGCGCGCTTGGTTGGAAGGTTTGTCTGCTAAACAACAAGCAGAATACTTGATTGGCGGCGTAAGTGTATTTGACCTGCCAAAAGACTTCCACAGCGATGCTGCTGACTTGGTTCGCGCAGCATACGGCAGCGCAGGCTTCGTTCTTCCTCCTCTTCCTAACACTCAATTCACTCGCGACAACACAAGCTGGGTATATGGCGGTGTAACTGTAAACCCAATGTATTGGCCCGCTCGTCGTCAAGAAACGCTTTTGACTACCGCTATCTATAAATTCCACCCCAACTTCACCAAAGACGGTGGCGTGAAAATCTGGTGGGGCAATCCTGATGTAGATTACGGTGCGGCTACTTTGGAAGGCGGCGACGTATTCCCAATCGGCAACAAAGTGGTATTGGTGGGCATGGGCGAACGCAGCTCTTCACAAGCCATTACTCAATTGGCACAAGCCTTGTTCAAAGAAGGCGTGGCAGAACGCGTAATCGTGGCTGCATTGCCTAAATCTCGTGCCGCTATGCACTTGGATACTGTGTTCACATTCTGCGACCGCGATTTGGTGAACACTCACCCAGATGTGGTTGATGGCATTACTGCATTCTCTCTGCGTCCTGATTCTGCTAAACCAAACGGCTTGGATATTCGCAAAGAAAACGAATCGTTTGTTAAAGTAGTTGAAAAAGCATTGGGCTTGTCTAAATTGCGCGTGGTGGAAACTGGCGGCGATGCTTACGCTACCGAACGCGAACAATGGGACGATGCCAACAACGTATTTGCATTAGAACCCGGTGTGGTAATCGGCTACGACCGCAACAAATACACCAACGCTCGCTTGCGCGATGCTGGCGTAGAAGTGGTAGCGATTGCTTCTTCTGAATTGGGTCGTGGTCGCGGCGGTGGTCGCTGCATGACTTGCCCAATCGTGCGCGATGCTGTTGATTACTAATCTGTGATATAGGCAGCCTGAAAAGGGCAAGTCGTTTTCAGGCTACCTAAACCCTTTTTTCCTCAATCCATTATTAGGAGTTTTATCATGTCATTCAATTTGAACAACCGTCATTTCCTGAGCTTGGTTCACCACACTGAACAAGAAATCCACTTCTTGCTGGATTTGTCTCGCGATTTGAAACGCGCTAAATACGCTGGCACAGAACAACAAACCTTGAAAGGCAAAAACATTGCCTTGATTTTTGAAAAAACTTCTACTCGTACCCGTTGCGCGTTTGAAGTAGCCGCTTACGACCAAGGCGCACAAGTAACTTACATTGACCCTACTTCTTCTCAAATCGGCCACAAAGAAAGCATGAAAGACACCGCTCGCGTGTTGGGTCGTATGTATGACGGCATTGAATACCGTGGCTTCAAACAATCTATCGTGGAAGAATTGGCTCAATATGCAGGCGTGCCCGTGTTCAACGGCTTGACTGACGAATGGCACCCCACTCAAATGTTGGCTGACGTTTTGACCATGCAAGAACACAGCGACAAACCATTGCGCCAAATCAGCTACGCTTACTTGGGCGATGCGCGCAACAACGTGGGCAACTCTTTGCTGTTAATTGGTGCAAAATTGGGCATGGACGTTCGCATTGCTGCGCCAAAAGAATTGCAGCCTACCGAAGAATTGCAAGCTATGTGCCGTGAATTTGCCAAAGAAAGCGGCGCACGCATCTTGGTAACCGACAACGCCGAAGAAGCTGTTAAAGGCGTGGACTACTTGTACACTGACGTATGGGTATCTATGGGCGAACCCATTGAAGCATGGGGCGAACGCATCAGCAAATTGATGCCTTACCAAGTAAACAGCAAATTGGTAGCCGCCACTGGCAACCCACGCGTGAAATTCCTGCACTGCTTGCCTGCATTCCACAACTGCGAAACCAAAGTGGGCAAACAAATTGCAGAAAAATACCCAGAATTGGCAAACGGTATTGAAGTAACCGAAGACGTGTTTGAATCTGCTCACAACGTGTCTTTTGACCAAGCTGAAAACCGTATGCACACCATTAAAGCTGTGATGGTTGCATCATTGTCTGGCTTGTAATACACCTTTCAGGCAGCCTGAAAAACGGTTTCAGGCTGCCTGAAATTCTTTTAGAAAACATCTAAACGTATTTTAAGGAGTTTCTCCATGCGTATCGTTATTGCACTAGGCGGCAACGCCTTGCTTCGTCGCGGTCAGCCCATGACTGCTCAAAACCAACGTGAAAATGTTCGCATCGCCGCCGAGCAAATTTCCAAAGTGTACAAAGGCAACGAACTCGTGATTGCCCACGGCAACGGCCCACAAGTTGGCTTGCTGGCATTGCAAGGCACAGCTTACTATCAACACGTTGATAACAAAGTGGAATCTTATCCATTGGATGTATTGGGCGCAGAAACCCAAGGCATGATTGGCTACATGATTGAACAAGAAATGGGCAACCTGTTGCCCAAAGACGTGCCCTTTGCCACCTTGCTGACCCAAGTGGAAGTGGACAAAGCCGACCCTGCTTTCCAAAACCCCACCAAATTCGTAGGCCCTGTTTACGAAAAAGCCGAAGCAGAACGCTTGGCTGCGGAAAAAGGTTGGAGCATTAAACAAGACGGCGACAAATTCCGCCGCGTTGTGCCTAGCCCCTTGCCCAAACGCATTTTTGAATTGAACCCCGTGAAATGGATGCTGGAAAAAGGCGCGGTGGTGATATGCGCGGGCGGCGGCGGTATTCCTACCTACTACGAATCCGAAAGCAAATTGTCTGGCATTGAAGCCGTGATTGACAAAGACTTGTGCTCTTCATTGCTGGCACGCGATTTGAACGCCGATATGCTGGTGATTGCCACCGACGTGGACGCAACTTATGTGAACTGGGGCAAACCTGACCAAAAAGCGATTTTTGAATCTCACCCACAAGCCTTCCGCGACCTGAACTTCCCTGCTGGCTCAATGGGGCCAAAAGTGGACGCAGCTTGCGAATTTGCTGAAAAAACAGGCAAAGTGGCGGTGATCGGCTCTTTGAGCGACATTGAAGCAATTGTGGCGGGCAAAGCGGGTACACGCATTAGCACGAAATTTGAAGGTATTACTTATCGTTAATTGAACTGCTGGTCTGACATAGTTTTTAGGCAGCCTGAAAACGGGATAGTCGTTTTTCAGGCTGCTTTTTTGTGGCGGATGGCGATTGTTTACCCGTTTCGCAAAGATTTCAGGCTGAAATCTTTGCAAAACCCCAACGGCAGCCTGAAATCAACGAATAATGGTCATCACTTGATAGGGGGTGCTATCCAGCAGCGGCTCGTGTATCAGCGGGATGTGGCGTTCGGCGCATAGGGTTTTGATTAGGCGCAGGTCGGGGGTTTCGTTGCGGGGGGCGATGAGCACTTTTTCAGGCTGCCTGCGCAGGATGGCGCGGGTGGCTTCGGCGATACTGGGTTTGAAGCGGTTTAGGTCGGCGATGTGGTGTTGGCGTTGGATTTGGGCAAGCTGGGCGAGCAGTTGGCGGTGGGGGATTTTGTGTTCGTGGCTTAAATTGGGGGCGGTGGCGCGGGGGATTTCTTGTTCAATTTGGGCGATGAAGTGGTTAAAGGGTGCGGTGGCGGGGGTGTAGTGTTGGGCGATTTGGTCGTAGTAATAGCTGGCGTGTGGCTGGGGGTAGGCTTGGTATAAGGTGCGGGAGATGAAGCCTGAAATGGGGCTGCCGAGTATGCCAAAGGGGATGAGCCAGTCGCCGCCGTAGGGGCTGTAATCGGATAGGTCGCAGGTGGGGTCGGATAGGGTAAGCAGCTGCATGGGGATGTGGGCGGCGTGTTGTTGCCAGCTTTGGCGCAGGCTGGCGGTAATCGCGCCTTTGCCTATCCAGCCGTCTATGCAGTAGTAGGCGGCTTGGGGGTGGCGGGCGAAGATGGTTTCTAGGGCGGCGCGGTCTAGCCCTTTGTCTTTGATGATGGAGATGCCGTAGTGGTGAACGGGGCGTTGGCGGGCAAGGTGGCGTTTGAGCAGCACGCCAAGCGGCAGCCCTGCGCGGATAAGCGAGAGTAGGACGATTTGCGGCTGTTTTTGGCTTTCAGGCTGCCTAAGGATGTGGTCGCTCAGGGCGATGATGCCTTGGGCGATTTTGTGGCGATAGCGGGCGAGAGATTCGCGGTATATCGCCATTTGTATTTCGCTGGGCGGGGTTTCAGGCTGGATGAAGTCGGAATAATGGGCTTGACCGCTTTGGATGAGCTGTTCTTTTTCGGCGATGGTGGCGATTTTGAAGTGTTTGAGGTTTTGCGCGGTGAGGATTTCCAGTTGCAGGATAACGTCTGCGGGGGCGTAGGTGAGTAGGGTGGCCATGTTTAGGCAGCCTGAAAATGGGGGGGTGATGTTCTAAAAAGTATGCGGTACTGCTGTTAGGGTGGCTGTTTAAGCTACCTACCACCCCCATCCTAGCCTTCCCCCGCCAGCGGGAGAAGGAACAGATTGTAGGATTTTTAATCCATACTGCTTGTTATCAACGAATAATCAAGCCAGTATGCTTTTTAGAACACCGCTAATTGGGAGAGCTGGCAGGGTTAGCGGTATAGAGTTTCTTGAAAATGCTGCTCGGGGCGAGTGTGTTGCAGCAGGCTGTGGATTTGCGGATTGGTTTGGCTGGGGGCGATGAAGTAGTCCATCAGCAGCATAAAGGGCAGGTCGGAAGTGGCGTTGCCCAAGCCGATGTTTAGGCTGGCGGGTGGGATGCGTTGCAGGATTTGCGCGATGCGGTGTTCTTTGGTGTAGGCGTGGGGGATAAGCACATAGTAGCCGTTGCGCACTTTGCGCAGGGCGAAGTCGGGGTGCTGGGATTGCTGGGCGATTAGGCGGGCGCGTAGGGCGGGGTCGGCAAGGGTGTCATCGATGATTTTGATGTAGCAGGGGATGTGCTGGTCGGTTTTGAGTTCTACGCGGTTGAATTGGGGGGCGAGCGCGGTTAGGGCAGCCTGAAAATTGGCGGCGGTGGGGTGGGTTTGGATGTCAAAGATTTCTATTGTGTCGGCTGCGCTGGCGCGGAGTTTGGCTTGGATTGCGCCGAAGTTGGCGACAAGGTGGATATAGGGGGTGGCACTTTGGGCGAGAAAGGGGGCAAACAGTGGGGCGATGGGGTGGATATTGGCTAAATCGCGGGCGGTTACGGCGTAGAAGTGGCTGGGGTTTTGGGCAAGCAGTTGGATGATGCGGTGTTGCTTTTGGCTGATGATAAGGTGCTCGCCGATGTGTTGGCTGATGGGGGCGTTGTGCGTTTCGCGCGCGTGGCGGGCGGGGGAGCTGGCGATGGTGTCGTCGATGTCAAAAAATAGGTTGAGTTGCATGGGTGTCCTTAGTGGGGTGGGCAGCCTGAAAATAGTGAATACAGGTTCTTAGGTTTTGCAAAGATTTCAGGCTGCCTTACAGCGTAAACACGCGGGGGATATGTTGCATCAGCCCGTGCGAATAGATGCCTTGCGCATCGGTGATATGTGGCACGATAAACACGGCATCGTAGTCGTGGTTGGGTGGCAGGTTGTACACAAAGCTGTTGCCTTGCGGGGTGTCTATTTGGGCTTTGTGTTGGATGGGATAACCCGCTTGGGGCAGGCACAGGATGGGCGAGCGGGTGATAGAGCCGAGCCAAATTTGCGCTTGCGGGGCGTGGCTTTGCAGGGCGCGGGCGGTGAGTTCGCTGTGGTAGTGGTTTTCTCCGCCGGCAAGCACAAGAATTTTGCGCCATAGGCTGCAATCGCCCCAGCTAGCGGGGTTAAGCTGTTGGGCGATTTGGGCTTGATAAGGTGCTAGGGCGGTGGATAGCTGGGGCGGCAGGGTTTGGTTGTGCAAGGTAAGCTGTTGTGGGCGAAATGGGGCGGCGGTGGGCAGCGTGGGGCTTGTCCATATTTGGCAATGGCCTTGGTTGGCGATGGGGCTGGCGGGGGTGGCAGCCTGAAAATGGAATTGCCCTTGGGCTAGGCTGTATGCGTGTTCTGTCCATGTGTTGTGGGGATTGAGCTGTCGGGCGATTTGGCGCAGCTCGCCGATTTGGCTGCGCCAGTCTAAAAAGGATAGCGTGATGATGTGTTTGGGGCGCGGGTGGGCGAAGCATTCGGGGTGCTGGGTAAGGATGTTTTTCAGGCTGCTTTTTAGGGTGTTGCCTGTGCTGTATTCGTCGTCGATGAATACGATGATGTCAATTTGGTCTAGCTGCGGGTTGGGCAGATAGTGGGTGGTGTGGTGGCTGTGGCTTTCTTCAAATTGCGCCCAGATGTGGCGCGGGCTGGGAAAGAGTTGGGCTTCGCGGGTGCTGGTGATGTGGCTGATGTGTTGGTGGGCGATGGGGGTGTGGTGTTCTAGGATTTTAAGCCCGATTTGGGTGGCGGTTTCTGCCATCGCAAGCATCAGCACGCGGGTGGGGGCTTGGGGATTTTGCTGCTGGATGCAGCGAAGCTGTTGGCTTAGAGCGAGACTGAGCGATTGGTAGGCGGCGGCGATGGTGGGGTGGTGGATGGGCTGGGGGATGTGGCGGGCAAGAATTTTGCTGACGAATAAATAGGCGCGTTTGGGGTTGATGCGCTCGGCAACGGTGTATAACGCGCTGGGGGCAAAGGGCTGCCCTGTGCGGTGGTCGGGCACGATGGTGCGGTTGGGCTGGGGCGGAGTGGTGTGGCTGATGGTGAGTGTGCCTTGGCGCAGGGTGTGGATTTGGGTGGTCATGGTTTTTTGGGGGGCGGATAGGCAGCCTGAAAATGGATTTCAGGCTGCCTTTGCAAAACCTGCAACCGATGGAGCGTCGGCGGCTCGCCGACATCTTGGCAAATCAGTAGTGCAATGTTTGAAGTGTTGGCGACGAGCCGTCGCCGCTCCATTTTAGGTTTCAGGCTGCCTTTAATGTTTGGGTTTACTCGGAATGGCTGGATTGCATGGCAAGAATGCGTTTTGCCCAAGCATAATGCGTGGTGGGTTCTATCATGGATTGGTTGTGGTTGGACACGCCGCCGTGCAGCCCGCCGTGTTGTGCCACTTGTTGATAAATGCGCTGGGCAAGGGCAAGGTCTTCGGCGGAGACGGTAAATTGCTGGTTGATGGCGGGGCATTGGCCGGGGTGGATGGCGGTTTTGCCCCAAAAGCCGAAGATGTGGTCTTGTTGCAGCTCTTGGGCAAAGGCGGCTTGGGTGTCGGGGTCGCTTGGGGCGAAGTATTCAAACACGGGCGCGCTCACTTCAAAGCCATTGAGCCGCGCTTGGATGATGATTTGGCTAAACAGCCCCACCAGCGGGGTGTTGTAGAGCGTGTGTTTGCCTTTGGGGCGTTTCATCAGGATGCCACGCAGCAGGTCGTTGCCGCCCAGGCGCACGTTTAATATGCGGGGCGCAAGCGGGCTTTGGCGCAATTTTTTGAAGATTTTTGCGATGTTTTTGGGCTGGTAATAGTCTTCGGTTTCCAGCGTTACCATGTAGTAAAACGGATTTTGCGGGGCGGATAGCGCGGTTTGCCATTCTTTAAAATTGGCGAGCGTGAGCTTGGGGATAACCATGCCCGCAAGGTGGTGCAGGCAGTCGCTGTGCAGATGGTTGAGCAGGTAGTGAAAGTTGTTGATGTTGCGCACGCGGATAAACACACAGGGGCGATGGCTAGGCGGCGAGATGTGCGCGAAGGTGTGGTTTAGATTGGCAATTCCTTTGTCAATATCGTTGATGGGCAGCGCGCCTTCAAAGCACAGCACGATGGCATCGGCGTGGGTTTTGTGCGGATTGTTGCTGATGCCCGCGAGCTTGTTTTGCGTGGCGGGCATATACAGCGTGGAGCGGATTTGGTAGGGGGTCATTTTCAGGCTGCCTTTGGGATGGTTTTTTAGAATGGCACGGCGGACAGCAAAAGGCAGCCTGAAAGCGTGTTTATCTGTTTTCAGGCTGCCTATTGGATAACAGCGGGCGCGTGGCGATGGTATGCGTGTTCACGCGGTTCGCTGTCTTTAAGGCAGCCTGAAAACGCATCTAACCATTTTCAGTCTGCCTTTGATAGTGGGGCTTAATCCAACAGCGCGTCCACAAAATCTTTCGCGTTAAACGGGCGCAAATCGTCAATGCTTTCGCCCACGCCAATATAGCGCACGGGGATGGCGCGGCTGCTGGCCAAAGCCGCCAGCACGCCGCCTTTGGCTGTGCCATCCAGCTTGGTAACGATTAAGCCTGTTACGCCCAGCGCATCGTCAAAGGCGACCACTTGGTTCACCGCGTTTTGCCCGATGTTGGCATCCAGCACCACGATGATTTCGTGCGGCGCGTTGGGCATGGATTTTTGCAACACGCGTTTCACTTTTTTGATTTCTTCCATCAGGTGCAACTGCGTGGGCAGCCGCCCTGCGGTGTCCGCCAACACGATGTCAATTTTGCGCGCCTTGGCGGCTTCCACCGCATCAAAACACACCGCCGCGCTGTCGCCCTTGGCTTGCGAAATCACGGTAACGCCGTTGCGCTCGCCCCATTCTTGCAACTGCTCGCGGGCAGCGGCGCGAAAAGTGTCGCCCGCCGCCAAAATCACCGATTTGCCCTGCGCTTGAAAATATTTCGCCAGCTTGCCGATGGACGTGGTTTTGCCCGCGCCGTTGATGCCCGCCAGCATAATCACAAACGGCTCGCCGTTGGCGGGGATGGCAAGCGGCTGTTCCAGCGGTTTGAGCAGGTCGTACACCGCGTCTTTCAAGGCTTGGCGCAGCTCGTTGCCGTCTTTGAGCCCTTTGAGCGACACGCGGTCGCGCACTTCGTTCATCAGCTGCTCGGTGGCTTCAATGCCCATGTCGCTGGTAAGCAGCACGGTTTCCAACTCTTCGTATAAGTCTTCATCAATTTGCCCGCCGCCAAACACGCCCGCCAGCGATTTTGCCATGTGGTTGCGCGATTTGGTTAAGCCTTGTTTTAGGCGGGCTGCCCAGCCGAGCTTCTGGGGGACGGTTGTTTCTTGGGTTTCGGTTGTTGCTTCGGGGGGAGTGTTTTCAGGCTGCTCAACAGTTTCAGGCTGTGGCTCACTTGGCGCGGCGGCTTGATTTTCAGGCTGCCCTTGCGCTGCTACATCGGCTTCTGCCACTTCGCTCACCGTATTTTCAGGCTGCCCAACGGCTGACGTTTCAGTTTTGGCTTCTGCTTCTGTTTCCACGTTTTCAGGCTGCCCTTGCGTTGCCACATCGGTTTCTATTGCTTCGCTAACCGCGTTTTCAGGCTGCCCAACGGCGGGGGTTCCGGCTGTCGCAGATTTGTACTGCGCCTGTTCCGCCACGCTTGCCCAGCTATTTGGTTTTTCGGCAACGGCGGTCATCGTCCAGTTGCGCACGGCGGGCTCGGTGGGGCGGTTTTGTACTGCGTTGTCTTGTTCGGCTGCCGCGCCAACGGCGTTTTCAGGCTGCCCTTGTGCTGCGGGTTCTTGCTCTGCCGTTGCAGTTTCGTCTGCGCGGGGTGTGGATGGCGCGGCTGGTTCGCTGGCTGGATTTTCAGGCTGCCCTTGTTCGTCGGCTTGGGGTATTTCGGCAACAGCGTTTTCAGGCTGCTCTGTTGGTTCAGCCGTGGCAATGGTTTGATTTTCAGGCGCGGCGATGGTTTCGGTGTTTTCAGGCTGCCTTTGCACAGCGATTGCTTGTTGTTCTGCTGTGGTGGCGTTTGCGCTGTCTATGGTTTCTACGGTTTCAGGCTGCGCTGCGGGTTCGGGTTGAGTGGCGTTTTGTTTGGTCGCCTGTTCTGGGGTTGGTTCTGCCGCTGCGTCTGTTGTTTCTGCGGCAACGGTTGCGTTTTCAGGCTGCGTTTCGCTGTCGGCAGGCAAATGATTGGCTGCTTCTGGCGCGGTGTTTTGCGCGTTTTCAGGCTGCGCTTGTGTGTCGGGTGCTGGGGTTTTTGATTTAAACAGTTTGCTAAAAAAGCCTAGCATGGAAGTGTCTCGTATGGGTTGATAAATGGGGGCGATTGTACCCGATTTCGGCTGGGCTAGCGGGGCGATTTGCGCAATTTTGGCGCGCCTGCCACAGGCGTGCGAACGGCTTTTCAGGCTGCCTAATATTTTGCGCGCCCGCCCTTTACCCGCCCAGCCTAATCCAGTACATTCCCGCCTGTTTCACCTATTTCAGGCAGCCTGAAACCCATCATTTATTTTCTAACAACCCACAAGGAAACCCCAAATGAACAAAAAAAACCTAATCGCCAGCGCAGTGGGCATCGCACTCGTTGGCGCAGTAGGCAGCAGCGTGCTCGCAGGCAAAAAGCTGGAAAGCGCGTATCAACACAGCTTCAACGTGCAAGACAAACGCTTCAAGGTAAACGTTGCCGAATTTAACATGGGCGCGCTATCAGGCAGCGCAAAATGGACGGGCGAAATCCACCCCGATTTATGCAGCCCCGACTTCAAATTCACCTTCCGCAGCGAAGACAGCATCCAGCGCGGCTTGGGCGGCTACACCATCGTGTCCAAAATCTACGCGCAAAATCCGCACACTCAAAAAGAAACCTATCTGTTTGACATCCATAGCAAAACCACATGGGGCGGCAATATAGACAGCGAAATTGTCGTGCCCGCCAACTCGTTCAAAGAAAACAAAGGCACGGTTGCATGGGATGCCCTTACCGCCACGTTCACACTGAAAAAAGAACAAGATGGCGTGCAGGTAAGCAACATCAAACTCAAAGCCCCCAGTTTGACGATAACTGACCCAACAGTAAACCTAGCCATGAAAAACATGAGCTACGAAACCGATTCACTCTCGCTTGCCACGCTGGGCGCAGGAAAAACCATCGGCAAAATAGAATCCATCCATTTTTCCATAGCGGGCGAAGCCCCCGTTGCATTTAGCCTAAACAACGCCGAAGTCAGCGGCAACATCGCCATCCAAAACGGCAAAGTGCTGTACACCAGCGCCAGCCAAGTGGACAGCATCAGCCTTCAAGCCAACAAGCAGCCGCCCGTGAAGCTGGAAAAAATCCAATACAACCTTGCGGTTAAAGATGTGAACGCCCAAGCCTTTGAAATTTTGGCAAACTTGTTTAAAGAGCAAAGCCAACGCTGCGTGCCTGTTGCCGAAAGCCAAAAAATAGGCGAAGAATTTGTTAAAGCCCTTGTGCAAACAGGCATCACGGTAGAATCCAAAGACAACCAAATTATGCTCAACGGCAGCAAAGCCACCGCGCAATGGGAAAGCAGCTTCCCCGCTGCAATCATCAACGAAAAGATGACCGATGGGCAAGCGGTGGAATTGGTGAAACAAATGAAAAGCCAAGGCGAAGTGCGCATTGATAAGAAATTTATCCGCGAGGGCTACAAAACGTTTACGAATGTACTCGGTACACCAATGGATGAAGCCCAAATTGAGCAGTCTTCACAAGGGTTTGAAAAAGGGATGCTTGAATTGAATAACAGCGAATGGAAAGACACCGTGCAAGCCAAAATAGATGGCGAGCAATTGGTGATTACGCTGCGCAAAGAAGCGGGCAAGCTGCCCCACTCGCTTAGAAAAGAACAAGCCGCGCGGGAAAAAGCGAGCGCACCAGCCGAATTGATGCAATAAATGGTAAACACCACAAGAAATAGTCAATTCTCCGTCATTCCCGCCTAAGCGAGAATGACGGCATTTCTTGTGTTTCAGGCTGCTGTTAGCGGTTTTGCAAAGGTTTCAGGCTGCCTTTGAACCCGCGCCAAAGGCAGCCTGAAAAACAAAAAACCCCGCATCCGCAGGGTTTTCATTCACAGCTTATTTTTTCTTTTCATCGCTTTTCTTTTCATCTTTCTTTTCATCCGCTGCTTTTTTCTCGTCAGCTTTCTTTTTCTCTTCCGCTAGCTTCTGCACACCCAGCCCCAAAGATTGCTGCCATTCGCTTGGGTTTTTCAGCAAATCCAACGCTTTGCGCAGTTGGTCGTCTTTGCTGGGGTCGGGTTTGCGCCGTGCCGCCAAATCTTCCAGTTTGAGTTTGGGCTCGCTGGCGGCGGCGGGCTGGGTTTCTTCCTTGCTGTCGGGTTCGGAAGCCGAAACATTGGTTTTCACGCCGTTTTCGCCCAGCGGGTTGTCAATGTGTCCCGATAAATCCGCTTCGTGGCTTTCAAACGTGCGTGTTTTGTCTTTCACTTCCACATCAGGCACGATGCCTGTGGCTTGGATGGAGCGGTCGTTGGGCGTGTAATACAGCGCGGTGGTGATTTTCAACGCGCCGCCGCTGGACATCGGAATCACCGATTGCACCGAGCCTTTGCCGAAGCTGCGCGTGCCCACGATGACCGCGCGTTTGTGGTCTTGCAACGCGCCTGACACAATCTCCGAAGCCGAAGCCGAGCCTGAGTTAATCAACACGGTGATGGGGATGTTTTTGATTTCGGCGGGCAGCGAAGCCAAGGGGTCGGTGCCTACCGACAAGATGTAATCCTCGGGGCGGGCTTTGAGCAGCATACCTTGCTTGTTGTCGCGCCCTTTGGTGCTCACTACCACCGCATCTTTGGGCAAGAACACGGCGGATACGCCCACCGCGCCATTGAGCAAGCCACCTGGGTCGTCGCGCAAATCCAGCACCAAGCCTTTGAGCGGGCCTTTGTTTTCTTGGGTTAATTTGGTTACTGCTTCGGCAACCGAAGCCACGGTGCGCTCTTGGAATTGGGTTACGCGGATGTAGCCATAGCCGTTTTCCAGCAAATGCGAGCGCACGCTTTGCACTTTAATGATGGCGCGGGTTAGGTTCACGATAATCGGCTTATCCGCGTCTTTGCGCGACAGCGTGAGTGTGATTTTGCTGCCCGGTTTGCCGCGCATTTTCTTCACCGCGTCGCTCACGGTCATGCCGCGCGTGGATTCGTTGTCAATTTTCACGATAAAGTCGCCGCTTTTCACGCCTGCGCGCTCGGCGGGAGTGTCTTCAATCGGCGCAATCACTTTCACAAAGCCGTCTTCCGAGCCGATTTCCATGCCCAAGCCGCCAAATTCGCCCGTGGTGGACTCTTTCATTTCGGCGTAGCCTTTTTTGTTCATGTATTCCGAATGCGGGTCTAGCCCTGCCACCATGCCTTTGATGGCTTCTTCCAGCAGCTTGTCGTCGTCGGATTTGTTCACATAATTGGCTTTAATTTGCCCATACACTTCCGCCATGGTTTTGAGCGATTGGATGGGCAGGTTGTCGTCGGTTTTTTTATCGGCGGCGAAACTTTGTGCGCCGATGCTCAACGCCACGCCGCTGATTGCGCCGCAGGTGTAGAGTGCGATTTTTTTCCAAGTTTGAGACATAGTTGGTGGTCTTTCCTTTTGTTGTCGTGTTGTTTCAGGCAGCCTGAAAACGTAAAGGCGTAAGGGTAGGCGATTTTATGGGTTTAGAAAAGGGCGCAAACAAAAATTAACGGAAATGACGAGTGCATTAGCGTTTTCAGGCTGCCTTATCCGGTAAAGGCAGCCTGAAAACGGTTATCCGCGGATGCGCTCAATCTTTGCGCCCACGCCGCCGAGCTTTTTCTCAATGTATTCGTAGCCGCGGTCCAGGTGGTAGATTCGGTCCACAATCGTTTCGCCACTGGCCACCAAGCCTGCCAGCACCAAGCTGGCGGAGGCGCGCAAATCGGTTGCCATCACGGTTGCGCCCGAGAGTGTTTCTACGCCCGTGAGCAGCGCGGTATGCCCGTCCACCGAAATATTCGCACCCATGCGGTTGAGCTCGGGCACATGCATGAAGCGGTTTTCAAAAATGGTTTCAGTTACTTTGCTCACGCCATCCGCCACCACGTTCATCGCCATAAACTGCGCCTGCATGTCGGTGGGGAAGGCGGGGTGCACGGCGGTGCGGATGTTCACGGCTTTGGGGCGTTGCTGCATTTCAATCGTAATCCAATCCTCGCCCGTGGTGATTTTTGCGCCCGCTTCGGCGAGCTTGTCCAGCACCGCTTCCATGGTTTTGGGCGCGGCGTGGCGCAGGGTTACTTTGCCGCCAGTCATCGCTACTGCGCACAGGAACGTGCCCGCTTCAATGCGGTCGGGCACGACGCTGTGTTCGCAGCCGTGCAGTTCGTTCACACCTTCCACCGTCATGGTTGCCGTGCCGATGCCGCTGATTTTCGCGCCCATTTTTACCAAGCATTCCGCCAAATCCACCACTTCTGGCTCAACCGCGCAGTTTTCCAGCGTGGTAACGCCTTGCGCCAAGGTTGCCGCCATCAGCAGGTTTTCCGTGCCGCCCACGGTTACCACGTCCATCACCACGCGCGCGCCTTGCAGCTTGCCTTGCGGCGCAACGGCTTTCACATAGCCGTGTTCAATGGTGATTTGCGCGCCCATTGCTTCCAAGCCTTTTAAATGCTGGTCAACTGGGCGTGCGCCAATTGCGCAGCCGCCCGGCAGGCTCACTTCGGCTTTACCGAAGCGCGCCAAAGTTGGACCGAGCACCAAAATGGACGCGCGCATCGTCCGCACCAAATCATACGGCGCGCAGGTGTTGTTGACCGTGCCGCCGTTGATTTCAAACTCGCTCACGTTGTCGGTCATCACGCGCGCGCCCATGCCTTGCAGCAGCTTTTGCGTGGTTTTCACATCCGCCAGCATGGGCACGTTTTTCAGCCGCAGTGTGCCGCTGGTGAGCAAGCCCGCGCACATCAGCGGCAGCGCGGCATTTTTTGCGCCTGATACGGTGATTTCGCCGTTGAGTTTGCCGTTGGCGATGATTTTGAGTTTGTCCATTGCTTGAATTTCCCTGAAATTGGTTGATTAAAAAACGGGCGCGATTATAGCTTAAAGCGGGGGCAGGGGTGGCAAAAGGCAGCCTGAAAACGAGCGAAGCGAGTTTCAGCGAAGCCAAAACAGCGATTCACATATGTTTTCAGGCTGCCTTTTGGGGTTTAATCCAATTATTCAGCATTATTTTGTTGAAATTAAAATGGGTAATTTTTCCATTTTTGATTATTCAGCCATTCTTTTTTATCAATCCGCCATTGATCGTTTTGATACACCATGCGGTATCTCAATAAGCTGATTAACCCTTTTCTGTCCTCTTCAATATAGAAAAACAGATATTTCCCCTCTGCTTGAACTTCGGTTATGGGGTGGGTTTCAGGTTTGTATTCAAAGGGAAACCTAACACCCAGCGAGATTTCTCTGCATCTTTTGCTTTTCTTGGGCGTGCAGTATCTGGCAAAAATGGACGATAAATCGTCAGCCAGTTTTTTATCGTACTCTATGCTTCTCAGGCTTTTTGTCGCGGCTTTTTCCCATGCATACATTTCTGCCATAAATGCCAGCAATACTGCTTTTGCTTGTTCTGTATCCATCCCCCAAAAAAATCAATGCGCGGTATGCCGCCCCACCGCCACCACATCCATGCCAAACAGCGCGTTAATATCGGTTTCGTCAAAGGTGTAATGTTGGTTGCAAAAATCGCAATCCACCGTGATGCTGCCTTCTTCGGCGACTACGTTGCCCACTTCTGCGCCGCCGAGCATCAGCAGCATATCGCTCACTTTGCCGCGCGAGCAGGTGCAGGCAAATTCCAGATTTTCGGCGGAGAACACGCGCGGCGGGGTTTCGTGGAACAGGCGGTAAAGCAGGTTTTGCGCGTCTAGGTGCAACAGCTCGGTGGCGGTGAGCGTGCTGGCGAGCGTGGTAACGTGTTCCCATGCGGCATCGTCTAGCTCTTGCTCGGGCAGGCGTTGCAGCAGCAAGCCGCCCACATGGTTGTCGTCTGCCGCAAGGGCGATGTGGGTTTGCAACTGCTCGCTGCGAGCCATGTAGTGCATCAGCATATCGGCGATGCTGCCGCCTTCTAGCGGCACAACGCCTTGCCACGGCTCGCCGTTTTTGGGCTGCACGGTAAGCGCAAACACGCTGTTGTCGCCGAGTAGCTGGGTTAAATCGGCATCATCGGCGATGGCGGCGGTTTCGTCCCAGCGGGCGGTGGCGCGGACGGTGTCTTCGGATGTGGCTTCCACCACCAGCATTTTCAGGCTGCCTTGCCCTTGCACTTGCACAATCAGCGTGCCATCCAGTTTTAAATTGCTGGATAAGATTGCGCCTGCGGCAAGCAGTTCGCCCAAGGCGCGGCGGATGGCTTGGGGATAGGGTTTTTGCTGGGCGATGTGTTGCCAAACGTCGCTAAGCTGAACGTGGATGCCGCGTATGGGCTGCTGGTCAAAAATAAAGCGGGTGCGTTGGTTGGTCATGTTTTTTCCTTTAATCGTGTGAACAATGGGCTGCTATATGGTTTCAGGCTGCCTAAAATCAAGGTGTGTTGCCTGATGGGTTGGGCAGCCTGAAAACCGAAGGCTTCAATGCAGTTAAAACGGTTCTGCCCTTGTTCATCTTCACTTTTCAGGCTGCCATTCTCGCTGCGCCGTCAATTCCACCCCGAGCAGCCCCAGCGCGCGCGCCACGCTTTGCGTGATGATGTCGTCCAAGCTTTCAGGCTGCGTGTAAAGCGCGGGCACGGGCGGAAACACGATGCCACCCATCTCGCTCACGCGGCGCATATTGTCCAAATGGGCAAGGTTGAGCGGCGTTTCGCGCACCATCAACACCAGTCGCCGCCGCTCTTTCAGCGTTACATCCGCCGCGCGGGTGAGCAAATTATCGCTGGCGGCGTGGGCAATCGCCGAGAGCGTGCGCATGGAGCAGGGCGCAACCAGCATCCCCGCCGTGCGAAACGAGCCGCTGGCAATGCTCGCCGCCAAGTTGCCAATCGGATGCACCACATCCGCCAGCGCGGTAACTTCATCGCGGCTGATGGCGGTTTCCGAAGCGCGGGTCAGCTCCGCCCCTTTGGACACCACCAAATGCGTTTCAATTTGCGCCAGCAGTTGCAAAAGCTGCAAAGCCTTGTAGCCATACGCAAAGCCGCTTGCGCCACTGATGCCAATAATCACACGTTGCACCATTTTGTTCACTCGTCATCATAAAACGCGCGATTATAGCCGTTTCGCCGTTCAGGCAGCCTGAAAACCTTGCGCAACGCGGCGTTTTCAGGCAGCATCCAGCCGTTTTTCTCTCCCATCCCCCAAAAAGGACGCATTCATGGAATTTAGCGATTATTTCGTCAATCTGGTATTGAGCGGCATCTTGATTGTTGGCGCGTATCAATTTTACTTTTTCACGCAACGCCATCCGCTGCGCAAGCCGATTGTGTGGCATTCGCCCATAGACGAAGCCATCCCGTTTAAACCGCGCTGGGCGTGGGTGTACAGCTTTTTGTATTACCCCGCCATTTTGTATCTAAACTTGCTTGCCGAAGACAGCGACCATTTCAACAAAATGGCGTTTAGCTTTATGGTGCTGCTGCTGATGCAAATGATATTTTTCTGGCTGTTTCCCGTGTCCACGCCCGCGCATTGGCGCAGCATCAACACAGGCAAAACATGGTCGGAGCAATTTTTGCTGTTTGTGCAAAAGTTTGACCAATCCACCAACTGCTTTCCCAGTATGCACGTTTCCGTTGCCATGCTCACCACGCTGCACGCATGGAGCAGCTTGGGCGCGTGGGGCTTGCTGTTCCCCCTGTTTATCGCCCTATCCTGCATCTACACCAAGCAGCACTATCTGATAGACCTGCCCGCGGGCGCATTGCTCGGCTGCTTTGCCTATGTGGTGTATGGCTGGGTGGCGTAACGCATAGGCAGCCTGAAACCTAAGAACCTGTATTCACTATTTTCATAGACATCTTTTATGCCCTAAAAACGCGACTACTGCGTTAAAAATGTGCGCAATGTGTTCATCAACCTTGCTGCGCTTTTTGCCTTGTATCCACGCTTTTATGTCATAAAATCCACCTATGGAAATAGTGAATACAGGTTCTAAAATGGAACGGCGGCGGCTCGCCGCCAAATCGCTTATTAAACAGCGCATGACTGATTTGCCAAGATGTCGGCAAGCCGCCGACGCTCCATCGGTTGCGGGCTTTGCAAAGGTTTCAGCCTAAAAACCCACTTTCAGGCTGCCTTAACCACCCATAGGCAGCCTGAAAACACACCCGAAAGACCACCATGCTCAATCTCTACCTTATCCGCCACGGACAAACCGAATACAACGTCGCAGGCATCGTGCAAGGCTGGTGCGACTCCCCGCTTACCGCCGAAGGCAAAGCAGGCGCAGCGCAAACAGGCAACGCCATCGCCCAAGCCCAAATCCCCTTTGCCGCCGCCTATTGCAGCACCAGCCCCCGCACTGCCGCCACCGCGCAAATCATCCTACAACACGCCCAGCAGCCCTACCTTGCGCCCATGCCATTAGCCGACCTGCGCGAATACCACTTCGGCTCATTTGAACAACAGCCATCCAGCCGCATCCACCAAACCATCGCCCAATCACTCGGCTACCCCAGCACAGAAGACTGGCTTGCCGACTACCGCAGCGGCAAACACAGCAACAACCAACTGATGCATACACTACACCGCCTAGACCCCGCCGCCGAAACCGAACGCCAATTCATCCACCGCCTGCATCGCGCCATGCAACACATCATCGCCCGCAGCCTAGCCGATAAACACACAGGCAGCCTGAAAACGAGCGCAGCGAGTTTCAGCGAAGCTAAAACGAGTAACACGAGTAACACGAGTTTGGACGAAGCCCAAACCGAAAGCCACACACCCAACGTGTTAATCGTTTCACACGGCATGGCGATTACCGCCCTGCTGCGCAGCATCAACCCCCAAGCCATCGCCTACCGCAGCGTGCCCAACGCCAGCGCCACCCTGCTGCGCTACCACCTAATCGGCGGCTTGCAAATTATCGGCGAAGCAGGCAAAGCGTTGTAGCCGCGCCCCGCCCTTTACCCCCATTTCAGGCAGCCTGAAACCCAATCCAAAGGACATCCCCATGCACTCCAAACCCCTTTTCATTCTCGCCCTTGCCGCCCTAATCCCACTCGCCCAAGCCGCCGCGCCCAATCTTATCCTTGCGCAAGAATACAAAAACCAAAACATCCAAGGCTGGGCAATGAGCGAAAAGCTGGATGGCGTGCGCGCCTATTGGGACGGCAAACAGCTTATCAGCCGCCAAGGCAACGTGTTCACCCCGCCCGCAGGCTTCACCCGCGATTTCCCACCATTTGCGCTGGATGGCGAGTTATACATCGGGCGCGGCAAGTTTGAAGCCGTGTCGGCAGCGGTGCGCACGGCGGGGCATTCTTGGCAGGGCATCAAGCTGTATGTGTTTGACGCGCCAAAAGAAAGCGGCAATTTGTACCAGCGGCTAAACAAAGCCAAGCAGCATCTTGCCCAGCATCCCACCGCCAATTTTGTTGTGCTCACGCAAACGCCCGCTAAAGACGAAGCCCACGCGCGGCAATTTTTGCGCGAAATTGAAGCGCAAGGCGGCGAAGGCGTGATGCTGCGCAACCCCAACGCGCCGTATCAAGGCGGGCGCAGCAGCAAGCTATTGAAGCTCAAATCCGCCTACGATGCCGAATGCATGGTTACGCAACACCATGAAGGCAAAGGCAAATACGCAGGAATGCTCGGCGCGTTGTCGTGCAAAAACCAGCTCGGCGAATTTCGCATCGGCTCGGGTTTCAAAGATGCCGAACGCAAAAATCCACCCAAAATCGGCAGCACCATCACCTATAAATATCGCGGCTTCACCAACAAAGGCACCCCCCGCTTTGCCACCTTTTTGCGCGTGAGAAACGATAAATAGTTTTAGCTTCGCTACGCAGGCTGCCTGATGCCTTATCCGCATCATTCATTTTCAGGCTGCCTAAAATACATTAGAATACAAAGCCTTATCGCAACCCAACCGAAAACCATTCCATGAAAACCCAACTGCTCACCCTGTTGCTCCTTGTCGCCAGCGCGTCCGCATCAGCGCACACCGCGCAAGAAATGGCGTTCACCTGCCCCATCGGCGGCGAAAAATTCACGCAAACCATGGATACATCAGGCACCCGCATCGGCATGATGACCGACACCCGCCCCGTAGGCCCCATTGCCACGCCGTTTTCCCTTGCCCAATGCCCCAGCAACAAATTTGTGATGTTTAAAAAAGAATTTAGCCCAGACGAATTGGCGAAGTTTGAGCGCGTGGTAAACAGCGCGGAATACCAACAAATCGCAGCACAATCGCCCAGCTATCTTGCATGGGGGCGCATGATGGAGCTGGCAGGCGAAAACCAAGATGCCCAGCAAATGATGAATATTTTTCTGCAAGCCAGTTGGCAAAGCGAGAGTCAAGAATCGTTTAGCAAAACGCTGGAATACGCCGATAAGGTGTTGGCAAACAAGGCAATCAGCAGCAAAGATGCCATTAACACGCAATTTTTGCGCGGCGAAATGCTGCGCAAGCTGGGGCGGTTTGACGAAGCCAAGCGCGTGTTTACCGCGCTGCAAAAAAATCCCGAAGTGAAAAAAGACAAACTGTTTAGCCAGCTTGCCGCGCTGCAACTGAGCTTGGTTGCCAAGAAAAGCATAGTGTCGGAGATTATTGATTTTGATAAGAAATAGGGTTTTCTGTGAGTTAGGCTAGATACTCGCCCCCAAGGAATAGAATTGAAGAATTTTTGAGAATACCGTAAGCAGAAAATTCACGGCAGGGAGAGGTTAACTCAAATTATCGATTGCTGCAAGAATGTTATAGGTATTTTTTCAAAAACTTCGCTTGGAGGTAGATCATGGCTTCCAATGCACCGACGGGCAGCATCAACCATAGGGGAGAAGTCGCGGTCGGCCATGACAGGTAGGCTAGAAGACCGGCAGACAGAATGCCAGTGCGCCAGTATTTTGCCCGGTGGTAGATGCCCGCGCTTTCGCGTGAGGCGTTTTCCTGACGGATGCGCCGTTGGACGAAGCCGTCGGTCAGTGCAGGGATAGCAAGATAGAGAGCGAATAGAGCGAAGAATACTGCGTTGCCCAGCCGTAGCGAGATGATACGCAAGGCTTGGTCAAAGCGTTCAAGATGGCGACGGTTGGGTTCGAGAAAGCGTTCTTTAACGGTATAGCCGAAATCATCTGCTTCTGCTGAGAGCAGGTAGTTGATCGGAATCCAGTCGTAAAGGACGGTGGAGAGTGCCTGATAGGTGGCACGACTGGCAGTAAGGTTAAAGCCGGTTTCGCTGCTTTCCGCGCTTCCGCCGTCTTTCTGCGTCCACTGCTGCCACAGGCTGCGACTACCCATGCGAGTGGTGGCGGTCAGTTCCTGTTCCAGCAGGTCGTTTTGGTGAAGTAGCTTTGCAGCAAAATTGAACTGCCGAACAGAATGAGTACCGCCCAGCCTAGGATTTTCAGCCATCTGACTGGGGCGGTCAGAAAGCGCAGCAGCAGGGATTCTGCCATAAAGTCCTGTTGTGGTTTCTTAGCCATAGTGTCGTCCTTCGACAAATAATTCTGGTATTATGTAGCAGTTGCACAAAGATTTAAACTGCGAATTTTCTTAAAATCCTCATTAATGTTCATTTATTGATGAGGATTTTTTGGCATATAGGACAAAATGGAGGCTATCAGTCATCTTGAACTGAGAAATAATCCTTAATAAACC
>NZ_JAUMZV010000022.1 GCF_030527935.1 Kingella sp. (in: b-proteobacteria) | reverse complement strand
TCCAGCAGATACAGCGTGTCGCTGCCGTAATCGTTGTAGCCGTAGTAGTTATCGTCGTTTCGCATGAGATTGTTCCTTGTGGGTGGGGTGGTTTTCAGGCTGCCTTTGTGGGATGTTTAGGCAGCCTGAAAGTGGTTTTGTGCTTTTCAGGCTGCCTTATTGCGCCAATTTTTCCAGCGGCGCAGCAGGTGTGGGAGCAGGATGTACCATTGCACATAAAAGCCGAGCGTGCTAAGCAAGGCGACTACGGCAAGATATAGATTGTTGGGCGTGCCGTGTTGGGGCAGCAGCCATTCGGGCAGTAATGTGAGCAGAACAACGCCTGCCGTGCCAAGCGGAAAACTGAATACGGTCAGCGTCAGTAAAAACGCCAAGCACACTTCAAACTGCATTTGCGTGGCGTGGTCGGACGGTGGCTGTGTTGCCCAATATTGGTCGCTTTGATAAACATTGACCTGTTCGCCACCAGCATCAGCAGCCATAACGCCAGCGGCAGATAGCGCAGCAGGGTTTTGAGCTTGGCGTTCATCCATTCTCCTTTGGGCATTGAAGGCAGCCTGAAAGCGCAGCTTCGGCGAAGCCAAAACGGTAAAACGCTTTTCAGGCTGCTTTTGCGTTTTCAGGCTGCCTAATTCGATAGGCAGCCTGAAAGCAGGTTTACGGCATCAGCCCAGCTTGGCTTTCACCAATTCCTGCACCTGCACGGGGTTGGCTTTGCCTTTGCTGGCTTTCATCACCTGCCCGACAATCGCGTTGAGCGCTTTTTCGTTGCCCGCTTTGAACTGTTCCACCGCTTTGGCGTTGTTCGCCAGCACTTCGTCCACCATCGCTTCAATCGCGCCGGTGTCGGTGATTTGCACCAAGCCGTGTTTGTCGATGATTTGTTCAATCGTGGCATCGGGTTCCGCCCACATCGCTTCAAAGGCTTTTTTCGCCAGCTTGCTGCTCAATGTGCCGTCGGCGATTTTGCCCACCAGCGCGGCGAGGCGGGGGGCGGTAATCGGGCTGTCGGCAAGCTCCAAGCCTGCTTTGTTGAGTGTGGCGGCGAGTTCGCCGTTCATCCAGTTGGCGACCAGCTTGCCCTGTCCGCTTGCTTGGGCGGCGGCGGTAAAGTAGGCAGCCTGAACGCGGCCGGCGGTGAGCAGGCGGGCATCGTATTCGCTTACGCCGAACTCGCTGACAAAACGCGCCGCCATTTCTTTGGGCAGCTCGGGCATTTCGCTGCGGGCGGCTTGCAGTTGCGCATCGGAAATGATAACGGGCAGCAGGTCGGGGTCGGGGAAGTAGCGGTAGTCGTGCGCGTCTTCTTTCAGGCGCATCACGCGGGTTTCGCCCTTGTCGGTGTCAAACAGCATGGTCGCCTGCTGCACTTTGCCGCCGTCTTCCAAAATCTCGATTTGCGCTTCCACTTCGTAATTAATCGCCTGCTCTAAGAAACGGAAGGAATTGAGATTTTTAATCTCGCGGCGTGTGCCGAATTCTTCTTGTCCTTTCGGGCGCACGGATACGTTGGCATCCACGCGGAACGAGCCTTCCGCCATATTGCCGTCGCAGATGTCCAGCCACGTTACCAGCCCGTGCAGGGCTTTGGCGTAGGCGACGGCTTCGGCGGCGGAGCGCATTTCGGGCTCGGACACCACTTCCAACAGCGGCGTGCCCGCGCGGTTCAAATCGATGCCCGTTGCACCGTCCAAGCCTTCGTGTACGGACTTGCCCGCGTCTTCTTCCATATGGGCGCGGGTTACGTTGATGGTTTTTACTTCGTCGCCCACCGCGATTTCCAGCTTGCCGTGTTCCACAATCGGCAAATCCAACTGGCTGATTTGGTAGCCTTTGGGTAGGTCGGGGTAGAAATAGTTTTTGCGGTCAAACACGTTTTTCTGATTGATTTTGGCGTTTAACGCCAAGCCGAGCTTGATGGCTTTGGCGACCACTTCGCGGTTCATCACCGGCAGCGTACCCGGCAGCGCGCATTCCACCACGCTGGCGTGCGCATTGGGTTCCGCACCGAATGCGGTCGATGCGCCGCTGAAGATTTTGGATTTTGTGTTGAGTTGGACGTGGATTTCCAGTCCGATTACGGTTTCCCAGGTCATAGAATTTCTCTCTATAAGTTAATTTGGTAAATCTGTTCAATCATTTCTTTCCGGTAAATCTTATTATCCGTCTGAATAATTCTGACGCTTTCGCTTTCCGAAATTTTAATCTTTTTTAAATTTTCAATTAAATTATCATATTCTGATGTATGCGCCAACACAAATTCATTGATTCCCATATAACTGTTGTCTTCTTTTCTTCGTGCATAAACTTCCGACTCAGATAATGTCAAAACATAGCATTTTGCCTCACGATGTACATATTTAGTTGCCATGGCTTCCAAATCTGCCTGTTTCCATCTTTCCCTGAGTGTGGTTTTTGCACTAATGGTAACAGGAGTTTTCCTATTGTATAGAACGATATCCAAAATAACATTCGGCACAAAAGCCAGTTCTGCCTGAACATATACAGGACCTATATTCTCCCGCAATAGAGAAATAACCAATAACAATTCAAATACAGAGCCATTTAATGAATTATTACTTGGATAATCAGACTGATATTTATTCCAATAAAATCTAACAAACTCACTGGGACGCCATGTCGAATTAATCGGATACTTCCGCATCATTTCACGGATAATTATAGTTGCTTTATTATCACTCATTTTCCTCAAATTCCAATCTTTTCAAAACTTCCAAAGCCGTTGCCTGAATAGCGGGAACCGCCACCGAATTACCAAACTGCTTATATGCCGAAGCATCGGCAACGACGATTCTGTATTCTTCGGGAAAGCCTTGTAGCCTTGCCCATTCTCTCGGTGTCATTTTACGAATGCCTTCTCGGTTTACTTTGCCTTTAATATTGGTTGTTGGTGTAAAATCAGTAATCCGATTATCGACAACGAGATTGCGCTCACGTCCCATTCCTCCGACTACAATCGCATTGGCAATACCGTTATCGGGAATGATTTCATATCCGAATCCGTTACCTTTGCTTTCGTGCCGCTCTTTATGTTTTCTTAATGTATCAATGTATTGCGTGGAAAGATAATATTTGGTCGGTACAGTTTCTTTTTCGCGTATATCAGCAAACGTCTTCTTAATACCGGTTGGCTCAGGATAAGAAAAATCACTGATTCCCAAGTCCTTACGAAAACCGACAATAAAAATCCGCTCCCGGTTTTGCGGAACACCGAAATCTTTGGCATTAACAATCTGCGGTTCGGGAACAAAATAATCTAGATCTTCTCGCAGGGCGTTCAGAATCGTTTGAAGTGTCCTGCCTTTGTCGTGGTTGGTCAGCCCTTTTACGTTTTCCAGAAAAAAGGCTTTCGGACGGTGGCGGCGGATGATTTCGGCAACATCAAAAAACAGCGTGCCGCGCGTATCTTCAAATCCACCTCGCCTTCCGGCAATAGAAAAAGCTTGGCACGGAAAACCGGCGCACAGAATATCGAACTCTTGCGGAATAAATTTTTTGGTTTCCTCTTTTGTGATATCGCCATAGGGAACTTCGCCAAAGTTGGCTTCATAGGTCTGCTTGGCTTTCTCGTCCCATTCGCTGGAAAATACGCATTCCCCTCCCAAATTCTGCATAGCGATGCGAAAACCGCCGATACCGGCAAATAAATCGATAAAGGTAAACTTTTTGTCTGACGGAGCAGCCTGAAAAGCCGCACGGTTTTCAAACAAGCGGTATTGTGCTGCTTTTTCTTTCAGCCTGTTCTTATTTTTTGTTGCTTTGATTGTCTGATAGTTTTCCATAAATTTCTTTCCGTATCTTTTCGGCAAATATTTGCGGATTCTTGACGACATCGCCCGCCCAAAAACGGAATACCTGCCAGCCGTTCCGAGTCAGATAATCGTTTACTTCTCGGTCGCGCCGCATATTGCGTTCGATTTTTGCCGTCCAAAATTCGCGGTTGGTTTTGATGCCGGCTTTTCTCTTTTCCCAGTCTTTCCCGTGCCAAAATTCACCGTCCACAAATACGGCAATTTTGTATTTTTTGAAGCTGAAATCGGGTTTGCCGAATATGAGGCTGCTGTTTTTTCGGTAGCGCAGTCCAATCCGCCACATGGCTTTTCCCAATAGAATTTCGGGCTTTGTGCCTTTGCTTTTATTGGCCTGCATACATTTTCTGCGCTGTGTCGGGGTAAGTCTGTCCATTGGGTGCAGGCTGCCTGAAAAATATCCGCTATTATATCAATCCCGTGCGTGTTCAGGCTGCCTGAAACCGTTTTCGCCTGCTTTGTCCCACAGTATCCGCACATCGAAAAAATGCGCCGAGAGCATGGTGAGGATGACCACAAGGCAGAAGTAAATCGCGGCAGGGCCGGGGGTTACGCGGGCGATGTTGGTGTGGAAGGTGCTCATCATGATGATGATGACGAAGATGTCTATCATTGACCACCGCCCCACGCGCTCGGTTAGGCGGTATTGCACGGATAGGACGCGGATGGGCAGCAAGGGGCGCACGGCTGCGCTGTAAATCAGCATCAGCATGGAGATGATTTTGAGCGTGGGCACGGCGATGCTCGCGCTGAATATCACGCTGGCGATAAAGCGGTCGCCTTTGTTCCACATAAAAATAATGCCGCTCATAATGGTGCTGACTTCTTTTTCTATCGGGTTGGTGGAAATCATAATGGTGAGCAAGTTGGCGGGCAGATACAAAATCATGGCGGCGAGCAAAAAGCAGGCGGACACTTTCAGGCTGCTGGGGCAGCGGTGGAACAGCTCCGAGCCACACACGCCGCAAAATGCTTCGCTGGCGGGGCGGTAAAACAGGCAGCGTTTGCAGCATAGGGTATCGGGGGCAGCCTGAAAAAAGGCTTGATGCTTGGCGCGGCGGATTTGGTAATACACCCAATGGCTTGGCGTGGCAACGGCGGTGCGCAACAGCAGCAGAGCCAGCACAGGCATCAGCCAAAACGCGGTGCCAAATTTCACCGATGCCACCGCACTGAGCTTGATATACGCTACCAGCATGGAGATGAAAAACACATCCACCATAATCCATTCTTGCAAACGGGTGAGCAGGCGAGCCGCGCCGAGTAGATAACGCGCGTTGCGTTCAAAAATCAACGCGCTATACACATAAATACACGACAGCAAAAACACCACGGGCGTGCCAAAGGTGAGCAAGGTGAGCACGATGCCCAGAAAGCTCCATCTGCCGCTGCCGATGAGCGTTATCATCATTTCAGGCAGCGTTAAGCGCGAATACATCCCCGTCATCATTACGCGCACAAAAGGCTGGCTATACACCAGCAGCATCAAAATCAGCGCGGCGATGGCGCAGGCTAACACGATGGGATAAGGCTCGGGTTCAATGCCCACCAAATGATGATGGCAACGCGGGCATTCGGCGGATTGCCCTTGCCGCAACTTGGGCAAATGGGTTTGTAAGCCGCATTCGGGGCAGGTTACATCGTGCGCGGGCAGGGTGGCGTTGGGGAAATAATGCTTTGCCCATTGATGCTGAATGCGGCGATAGATGGCATGGCGCAGGCGGGACATTATTGGGCTACCACGTTGAATTGATGCTCAATTTTTTGCCATTGCTCGGCTTCTTCTTGCAGCGCGGCGGCGGTGAGCGGGTTGTTGTCTAACCATGCTTGCGGGGCTTTGAGCGTGTAGCTGTTGGCGGGGGCGTTGTATTGCAGCGATAAGCCTTGCGGCAGTTGCAAAGGCAGGCGAGCGCGACAGAACAGCACGGCAAGGCGCAAAGCCAGCACGGCGTGCCAGCGCATGATGTCGCTGCGGTTAAGCGTTTCCGCCATTTTTTTCAAGTCGCCGCGTTGCCCCAGCGTGAGCATCGCCAGCAATTCTTGCTCGGGGCGCGAAAAGCCCGACATATCGGCGTTGGCCAGCACATAGGCGGTGTGTTTGTGGTAGGCGGTGTGGGCAATGTCCACGCCCACTTCGTGCAACTGCGCCGCCCAGCGCACATAGTTTGACCAATAATCCAGCTCTTGCACGGTGGCGGTTTGCGCCAAATGGCGCAGCAGTTGCAAGGCAAGCTGCGCCACGCGCTCGGCTTGATTGCGGCTAACGTGGTAACGCTCTTGGAATTGGCGCACGGTTTGTTCGCGCAAATCTTCGTGGATATTGCGCCCCACGGTGTCAAAAAACACGCCATCGCGCAAGCCTGCTTCGTTGAACGCCATGCCTGCAATCTCCAACTCTTCAAACGCCGCCATCATCACCGCCAGCCCGCCTGCAAACACTTCCACGCGCTCGGGCTTGATGCCTTCTAGCTTGGCTTTTTTCACGCTGCCCGCATCGGCAATTTTGCGCGCCAGCACGCGCATAGCATCCAGCGTGATGCGCTCGCCCATATCTTGCGCGGCAATCACGGTGGCGATGGATTTTGCGCTGCCCGATGTGCCCAGCGCGATGTCCCAGCCTTGTTGTTTGTAGATTTTGCTGATGCGCTGGATTTCGTTACGCGCGGCGTTGATGGCAGCCTGAAAATCTTTTTGACTGATTTTGTTTTGGAAAAAGCGCAGCGAATAGGTTACGCAGCCCAGCGGCAGGCTTTCGGTGTGGGTGGGGCGCAATTCGCTGCCCAAGATAAATTCGGTTGAGCCGCCGCCGATGTCAATTACCAGCAGCTTTTGCCCGTTGTTGGGATAGGTGTGGATTACGCCTGTGTAGATGAGCCGCGCTTCTTCGCGCCCTGCGATGACTTCAATCGGAAAGCCCAGCGCGGCTTCGGCTTTGGGCAAAAATTGGGCGATGTTTTTGGCAACGCGGAAGGTGTTGGTGGCAACGGCACGCACTTGGGCAGGCGCAAAGCCGCGCAGCCGTTCGCCAAACTGCGCTAAGCATTCCAAGGCGCGCTCTTGGCTGGCTTCGTCTAGGTTTTTGTTGGCATCCAAGCCGCCTGCAAAGCGGACCATTTGCTTGATGTTTTCCACCACTTGCGGCTGCCCGTTGTTGTTTTGGCAGATTTGCAGGCGAAAACTGTTTGAACCTAAATCAACCGAGGCGAGAAGTTGAGCGACGTTTTCCATGTGGGTTTCCTTGTTGGGGATGAGATTGCTGATAGAGGCAGCCTGAAAAGGGGGGAGTGGGGTTTCAGGCTGCCTAAAACAGAAAGCGTTACATCGTCCGCCCACGCGACTGCGATTGTGTCTGCTGATTTTGCTGTTCCATCAGCTGCGTTTGACGATTGTATTCGTTGATTTCTTCCTGCTGCTGTATCTGCTGAATACTGTTTTGTATGGGCGTATTTCCCAAGCTGTTATCGGGTATGCGCACAACATTACGCTCAAACTCATCTCTTGTTTGGCGCGAGCCCCATCTTGTCATCACGATTTCGTTTTTATCATTCAATGAAACAGAATCCACCCGCGGCATTTGGTCTTTAACCGCCAATACCGTTAACTCAGCAATGCCGTTGTCTATTTTATCGTTCCAATAAATGCCTTTGGCAACACATAAATCGCGCACTTTTTCATTGATTTGATTATAAAGAGATTGAGACTGGGGAGAAAGTTTTTGAACTTCCAGCGGAATATTGCGCTGATAACCAATATTGGCTTCCGCTTGGATAGGGTTAATGTGCTTTTTATCACTTTCAGGGATGCAAGGGCATTGCCCTGTGTGTGATAAGGCGGCACCCCGGCTTTATCCGCACGCTGCCCCGCTGGTGTCGGTTTACGCATTTTGTATAGTGCAGTATCAATTAAATGAACGGGATTAAGCCCATACGCAATCCCTACTCTTGTCCCTTTGGCTGCCGTTGGCACAACGTGAGTTTCTTTATAGTTTTGCCAGCGTTCGGGGTCGGCTAGCACATAGGTTTGGTCTTTGGCGTGAGCGTTTTTGCCGCGATAGGTAAAATTGCTAATGGAATGGTTGCCATTTTCTTTGGTGGGCGAGCCATAAGTTACTACCTTGCCATAGTGCTTACTTAAATTGCTGGTGGTATCGCCTGCCATGCGATGGTTAATCACATTGCTAACATTGCTATCAGCAGGCACACGCTGGTTATAGCCCAATGCCGCCGCACCAAAGGCGTTATAAGGTATCGGTGCGGCAAATTCTATCGCCATAATAATGCGCCAGATATTGTGCAATAGTCCCGCCGAGTGAGTGCCCTGCTAAATAGATGGGGGCGTTGATATGGTTTTCCTTGGCTTGCTCGTTAGCGATTTCTATCAATTCATTTCCAAATTCGCGTGCGCTATCTAATTGATTATTAACTTGCAGCAAACCCATATTGATGGCATCTGTAACTACAATATCTTTGCCCATTCGCGCTTTTCTGAGCCACGAATGACACCATGCAGTTCGTTAGTGTCTTTATTGCGATAAATTACGCCTTGAAAGCCATCTGATTTTTCCAATTTGGCTATTTCTTCAAAATAACCAATAGAACCATCAGGGTATGTAATAGTAACATCCTTACTGTCTGCTGTTTCTCTATGCCGATGCTGCCATTGTCCATCGGCATTTTTATCTACATACACATCTTCTGATAATACAGCTTGGGTAATGGCTAGGCGGTCAAATTTAGGGGTAGTCATGATTATTTTCTCCGTAATTCAAAACGAATGGTGGCTAATTGCTGTTTGGGGATGGGACCGAACATATTTTTGCTTATGGCTACGCCCATAGAGCGATGCCATGTTACAGGACTGGGGGCATTGAAATTATACCGTGTGATATAGCCTTCATATTTCCAGTATCCTTCTGATACATAAAAATTTGGCGCGATGGTAACACCGCTTGAATAGTGAATGTCTGCCAAATTCGGGCTGGGTTCTAGCCTAACGGGAATATCTAATAATTCCCAACGGCACTCTGTGCCATCAGGTCTGCTTTCATCCAACAGCTTATCGCCAAACACCGTAGCGTGATAAACATTCGGTTTGATTTTTTTAAATTCCAGCGCAAATTCTTTGGTTAATTCCTTATAAGCCCCCGCCCATTTATCTACCAACTGTTCGCAGTTGGATTCATAAATTGCCCAAATATTGGTAACGACCAAATTGGTGGGAGCTTCAATTAACGTAACGGTAACATCGTAGCGTTGCGTGGGATTGGGGTTAAGTTTAGGTTCGTAATCAGTCATTTTGGATTTTCCTTGGGTGAGTGAACAAGAAGTCAGCAGCAAAAGGGCGAGTATGCTGGGGGTAAGTTTGTGGGGCATGGTTGGGAAAATCCTTTTTGTGTGATGGATGTATAGCTGAAAACTGGCGATGCGGGCGTTTTCAGGCTGCCTATTGTTCGCCAAGCGTGTTCAACACAATCTTGGCGACATTATCCGCGCTATCGGGCATGGCAAGGGTGCGGGCGTGGGTTGCCCATGCGTGGCATTGGTCGCGGGTAAGCCCGCCGATGATTTGGGCGAGATTTTGCGCGGTAAGCTGCGATTGGGGCAGCAGCAAGCCTGCTTCGGCGGCGACCATATAGCGGGCGTTGGCGGTTTGGTGGTCGTCCACGGCGTGCGGGAACGGCACGAGCAATGCGCCTACGCCTGCGGCGGTGAGTTCGGCGATGGTGAGCGCGCCTGCGCGGCAAATCAGCACGTCGGCATCGCGGTACACGGCAACCATGTCGTCCACAAATTCAATGCACTCGGCAGCTACGCCTGCTTGCTGGTAGGCAGCTTGCAGCGTGGCTAAATTGCCGCGCCCTGATTGGTGGGTGATGATGGGGCGTTGCGCTTGGGGCAGCAGGGCGAGCGCGGCGGGGACGATTTCGTTGAGTATTTGCGCGCCCAAGCTGCCGCCGATAACGGCGATTTTCAGGCTGCCTTGGCGGTGGGCAAAGCGGGTTTCGGGCGCGGGCAGGGCGGCGATGTCGGCGCGAACGGGGTTGCCCACTAGCCCATCAGGGTATTGCGGAAAGGCTTGGGGAAAGGCGTACAGCACGCGCGTTGCCCATTTGGCGAGCCGTTTGTTTGCCATGCCCGCCACGGCGTTTTGCTCGTGCACAAAAATCGGCACGCCAAGCAGTTTGGCGGCAAGCCCACCGGGGAAGGTTACAAAGCCGCCAAAGCCGATGACGGCGTTGATGTGGTGTTTGCGGATGATGGCTTTGGCAGCCTGAACGCAGCGCAGCAGCATCAGGGGCAGGGCGAGTTTGCGCAGGATGCCTTTGCCGCGCACGCCTTTCATGGAGATGAGTTCCAGCGGGATGTTGTGCTGCGGCACGAGACGTTGTTCCATGCTGTCGTGGCTGCCGAGCCAGACAACGCGGTGTCCTTGTTGTTGCAGCGATTGGGCAACGGCTAGGGCGGGGAAGATGTGTCCGCCTGTGCCGCCTGCCATGAGTAGGATGGTTTTTGTGGTCATGGTGTGGGCTTTCTGTGGGGGTGTTGGGGGGCAGCCTGAAAGTGGGGATGGGGTGGTTTTCAGGCTGCCTTGGTTGGTTGATTGGCATTGTGGCGATGAGCCGTCGCCGCTCCATGAGGGTAGCCTGAAAAGGGTTTTGCGTAGTGCAAGCGTTGGAAAGAGCGTTTAACGTTTCAGGCTGCCTTTGCCTTTGGATTAACAAGTGTGTGGTTTAATGTTTCAGCTTGATTACGCGGGCGAATTATTTTCAGGCTGCCTATTGGGCGCGGCTTTGGCTTTGCGTTCGCGCGGGTCGGCAACGTTGTAGCCACGGATGCGCAGGCGGTTTTCGTGGTCCACGCGCAGCAGCATGGTAAAGGCAATCAGCATGATAATCAGCGATGAGCCGCCGTAGGAAACCAAGGGCAGGGTAAGCCCTTTGTTGGGCAGCAGGCTGATGTTTACGCCGATGTTCACAAAACTTTGCGCCGCTACCCACACGCCTACGCCTGTGGCGATAAAGGAGTTGTAGTGCAAATCCAAATCGCGGGCTTGTTTGCCGATGGAAAAGGCGCGCCAGATTATCCAAAGGTAAACAAAGGTGAGCGCGGCAACGGCAATCAGCCCCAGCTCTTCGCCAATCACGGCGAGAATAAAGTCGGTGTGGGCTTCGGGCAGAAAGCCGCGTTTCATGATGGCGTTGCCCAAGCTTGTACCGAGCAGGTCGCCTTGGTTCATGGAAAGCAGCGAGCCTAAGCCTTGGTAGCCCGTGCCGGTGGGGTCTTTCCACGGCTGCCACATCACTTCCATGCGGTGCATCCGAAATTCAGACGTGATAATCATCAATACGGTGGCGGCGATGGTTACGGCAACCGCGCCCCAAAACCATTTCATCGGGATGCTGGCGAGATACAGCAGGCATAGGAAGATGGCGACAATCACCATCGCCGAGCCCAAATCGCGCGTGAGCGCAACCAGCGTGATGCCTGCGGCGATGGGGATGCCGACCAAAATCACGCGGCGAAAGTCGTGCAGAATGTCCACACGGCGTTTGAAAAAGCTCGCCATATACATGATGGTGATGAATTTAAACAATTCGCTGGGCTGGATTTTGAAGCCAAACGGAGTGGGCAGCCAGCGGCGTGCGCCATTGACCACTTCGCCCGTAAACGGCACAAATATCATCACCAGCAGCGTGAACAGCAAAAGATAGATTGTCCAGCGTTGCCATCGCCACATCGGCACGCGCATCAAGCCAAACGAGATGGCAAGACCGAGCAGGGCAAACTGGGCTTGTTTAATCAGAAAAAAACCGCGGTTGTCGTAATGATGCAGCCCTGCTTGCGCGCCTGATGCGGAATACACCATCACCAAGCCAAAGCAGAGCAGGCACAGCAAGAGCCACACGAAGGTTTTGTCGTAGCTGTCGCCGTTTTTGAGCAGGTTGCGGTCTAGGAGTTTGTCTAAGAGTGGGGTTTTGTGGGGGGTGGACATGGGTGGATTTTGCTGGGTGATGGGTTTTCAGGCTGAAACCGTTGCAAAACCTAAAACACAACGAGAAATAGTCAATTCTCCGTCATTCCCGCGTAGGCGGGAATCTTGGTTAAATTCACACAATGGATTGTTTTTTTCCACATATTTATGAATGTTTGGCAAGATTCCCGCCTACGCGGGAATGACGGCATTTTTTAATTTCTCAGGCTGCTGCTGGGGTTTTGCAAAGGTTTCAGGCTGCCTTTGGGGGTGGCAGCTCGGTTGGATAAAAAAGATTTTCAGGCTGCGGATAGTTAAGGCAGCCCGAAAATGGCTAGGGCGTATTTTAACTGGATTGCGTGGGTTTTTCAGGCTGCTTTTGCGGGCGGGGCGGATTTATTTTGCTAGATGGGCGCAGGCAGCTTCATCATTTAAGCCAGCGCACGGCCTGCAAACAAGCCGTAGGGGCGCGCGTGAGCGTTTCAGGCTGCCCAGCATTCGCGCCCGCGTTTTTGCAGCGCAAGGCAGGCTGAAATACGGTTGGGCGGGGTTGCCGCGTTGTACGTTGTAGGTCGGGCATTGATGCCCAACAAACACTGCGCCTATTTATCTTAATGCACCACAGATTTAAAAACGTCGGGCATCAATGCCCGACCTACTGGTTTGACACAGGTTTCAGGCTGCCTATGCAATGGGCGGTAGCAGCATGGGGATTTTTTGCGTGCCGAGTACGCGGCTGCGGGTGTGTTGGCTGGCGTAGGCGAGCAGGTTGGGATGGGGGCGGGCGATGAGTTTGCCCAGTTGTCCGATTTGTTGGGCGTAGTGGTATTGGGGGTTGGCGCACAGGGCGGTGTTGAGCTGGGCGATGGTGGCGGCGGATGGGTTGAATGTGGGGTCGTGCCAAAGGATGTAGTGCGGTTGTGGGTTGGTGCTGCCTTGTAGCAATAGGCAGCCTGAAAAGGGGGGCAGGCTTTGGGCGATGGCTTGGGCGACAAAGGCTTCGTTGAGTTTTTCGCCGACTAGGTCGCTGTGTAGGCTGCTGCGCCCGATAAAGTGCAGGCTGGGGACGTGGGCGTAGGGCGAGTTTTGGGCGAGCAGCCAGTCTTGGGTGTCGTAGCGGTAGAGCCCGCCTTGGGTGGTGAGCAGTAGGCGGTAGCGGTTGCCGTGTTGCAGTTGGGTTAGGGGGTGGATTTGGTTGTGCTCATCGGCAAATTCGTAGTAGTGGCTGGTGAGCGCGGGCAGTAGGCAGCCTGAAAAGGGGAGGGTGGTGATGCCTTCGGTGGCGAGCAGTCCTTTGCCTTGCAGGTGGGCGTGGGGGAACAGTTGGCGCAGTTGGTCGGCGGGGGCGGCGGCGGTGTGGCTGTCCCAGCAGCTGATGGTGTCTAGCTGTGTCCAGATGTGTTGGGTGCGGGGGATGGCGGGGGTTAGGGCTTGGGCAAGGGTGCGGCGGCGGTGGGCATCGGGGATGTGGCGCAGGATGGTGTCTTGTTGTTGGTGCAGGGTGTGGACGATGTTGAGCAGCAGGGTGGGGCTCCATGCGGAAATCAGGCTTAGGCTGGGGCTTTGGGCGAGTAGGGTGGCGGTGCGGATTTGCCAGTCTGCGGGGCTTTGGGCTTGGGCAAGCTGGGGTTGGTGGAGTATTTGCGGGGCGATGCGCTGGGCGAGTGCACTGCCTAGGTAGTTTAGGTCGTTGCCTGTGCCGATGGAGATGCCGCCTGCGGTGTGGCTGCGGCTGCGGGTGGCGGGGCTGATGATGAAGTAAAGGCAGCCTGAAAAGGCGCGGGGGCGTTGGGCGATTAGGTCGGCAAACCATGCGTGGATGCCGTGTTGGAAGGCGGTGAGCAGGGGGGCGGTGTAGGGGATGAGTTTTGCGCCTGCGGTTGAGCCGCCTGTTTCTTCAAATTGGATGACGGGGCTGCTGGTGAGTATGTTGGTTTCGCCGTCCGCATGGCGTGCGATGCTGGGGGCTAGGGTGTCGTAGCTTTGGATGGGGACGCGCTGGGCGTAGTCTTCGGGGCTGCGGATTTGGGCGAAGTGGTGCTGTTGCCCGAATTGGCTGTGTTGGTTGCTGCGCAGGATGGTGCGCAGGATTTGGGCTTGGGTGCGCTGGGGGTGGCGCAGGGCGGTTTGGTAGGCGGTGTGGGCGGGGGCGAGTAGGGTGGGGAGTGTGGGCATGGTTGGGGGTGGGGTGATGTTTTCAGGCTGCTTTTGGGGTTAGGCAGCCTGAAATAAAGTTCAGCAAAGTTCCAATGGCATTTAGCCGTGCTTCGTTTGATGTTCCTGATGCGTTTGCCTTTGCGCCTTATCGCGGCGCGGGCGACTTACTTTCTTTGCTTCGCCAAAGAAAGTAAGCAAAGAAAGGCGACCCCGACGTGCAGGTTCGCTGCGCGAACTTCCCTCACTGCGCATCCTTTTTTCGGCGCGTGCGAACTAGCCGCACTTCGTGCGTCGTCGGACAAGCGCACGCTTTTTCCCGAAAAAAGGACGCTCCGTTCGGCTGGACGTAGAGGAGTGGGCAGCAGTATCAACCAAACGCGATAGATTAGATATTGTCAGATACGAATGCCCCTTGTGGAGCTTGAAATATACAAGGCAGCCTGAAAATCATTTCGGCTTGCGGCGGGGGTTTTTGTGGAACGTGATGGTTTGCACGGGGGCGCGGGTGAGCTGCTTGGGCAGGGTGGCAAGGGCAATCAGCATAATGGTGGCGGCGTAAACCAGCAGCCATGAGCCGTTGGCGGCGCGCGCGCCCAGCCCTGTGGCGGCGGCAAGGGCTGCGCCAAACAGCCATGCTAGGAGCGTGCCGCTGCCTGCGAGATAAAGGGCGTAGTGGATTTGGCGGCGCATCATTTTTTGTTGCGCGGCACGGGCGAGAATAAAGGCGATGATGGCGTTGAGCAGGTAGATAATCAGGGCGGCAAACAGCAGCTGGCTGTCCCATGCGAGCCATTGGCGTTGCTGGTGTTGGGTGGTGTAGAGAATGGCGGTGGGGCGGCGCAGCAGCAGGGCAAGGGTGTCGTGCAGCGCGGTGAACAGGATGGGGGCAAGGGCGAGCGTGGTCAGGCAGAAGCGTAGGTGGGGGCGGGGTTCTTGGGTGGTTGTGTTCATGATGGTGGGGGTGGGATTTAGGCAGCCTGAAATGGGTAAATAAGGGTTTCAGGCTGCCTTTTTGGGGTTGGCAAAAGGTTGGATGCAGCCTGAAAACGGTTAAATGTGTTTTGGCGACGAGCTGTCGCCGCTCCATTGCGTAGGCAGCCTGAAAAGGGGAAACAGGGTTTCAGGCTGCCTTGAATGATGTGCGTGGCAAAGCCACACGCCTACAACGGGCGATAAAACTCACGGCGATAAACCTACGGCTGTAAACCTATGGTTGCTCCACCCGATGATAACGCCCTGTTGCCAATTCCATCTCTTGCGCTTTGCCGTGTCCGCACCATTGGATTTGGATGCGGATTTTTTGTGTTTTGGCTTCGCTGGCACTCGTTTTCAGGCTGCCTAAGCCAAACAGGATGCGGCGGTCGCTTTGGGCAGCCAGTCCGTTGTTGGCATAGACTTCGCGGGCGATGGGCGGCTGGTTGGCGGGGTAGGCGATGACTTTGCTGTGGTAGGCGTTGCGGGCGCAGGTTTTGCCGTTGCCCACTAGGTCTAGCCCGAGCCATGCGGCGCTTTGGCTGTCGTTGCGGTAGAGCGTGGGGGCGGCGGTCATGTGGGTTACCAGTAGGTCGGGGTCGCCGTCGTTGTCAAAATCGGCGTGTATCATGCCGCGCGATGTGCCTGTGTAGTCTGCGCCTGCTTGTTTGGCGACATCAATAAAGTAGTCGCCTTGGTTGAGATAGAGCCTGTTGGCTTCGTTGCCAAATACGCAACGTCCGCGCACGTCTGCCCAGCGGTCGGCGTAGCCGTGCACATCGGGGTTGGTTAGGGCGATTTGGGCGTTCCAATACCAATAATCGGGGCAGCGGGCTTCTTTTTTATCGTAGGCATCGTCTGCCATGCCGTTGGCTTGTGCCATGTCTAGCTTGCCGTCGCGGTTGAAGTCGGCGTAGGTTGCGCCCCAGCCAAAGCGTTGTTCGTTGAGCGCGTTGCGCTTGGCGGCTTGGTCTTGGAACATGGCGGCATCGGCTTGCCCTGCTTGGCTTTGGTTTACCCACAGCAGGCTGCCTTCGGCTTGCAGTTTTTCGTGCACATTGGAAACGTGAATATCGGGCTTGCCATCGCCTGTTACATCGCCGATGGTGGCGTTCATGCCTTTGTAGGTGTCGCGCCCGATGCTGCCTGAAAACATGCCGCGTATGGCTTGGAAGCCTTTGCCTTGGCGGTTGATGTAAAGTTCATCAGGTCCGAAGTCGTTGGCGATGTAGAGGTCGGGGTAGCCGTCGGCGTTGAGGTCGCCCGCGCCAATCGCCATTGTCCAATGCTTGCCTTGCAAACCGCTTTGGGCGGCGGGGACGAGCTGGAATGTGCCGTTGCCCATGTTTTGATAGAGCCAGTTTTCATCGGCGTTGTCGGCGTTGTGCCACGAGCGGTGCATCACGTTAAACATCCGCCTGTCGCCTGCGTATTGCGGTTTAGGCAGCCTGAAAATGTTATACGGCTGCGGGGTGTCGTAATCGGGCAGATAGCGTTGCATCACGTTGCCGATGATGATGTCGTCCAGCCCGTCTTGGTTGTAGTCCAGCACATTGGCGGCGGTACTGATTTGATAGGGGGCGATGCCCGCTTGTTCGGCGATGGAAGTGAAGCCGAGTTTGCCTGTTTGCGCCAACTCGTTGCGTAGCAGAATGCCTTTGCCAAAGCCTACGCCCAGCAGCAAGTCTTGGTCGCCGTCGTTGTCAAAATCCAGCCATGTGGCAGAAGCAATCAGCCCGTGGGTTTCAGGTTGCCTGCGGTTGGGGTCTAGCTGTGGCAGGGGGAATTTTTCAAATTGGAAACCGCCTTTGTTGATGTATAACTGGGCGCGGTCGGCTTCGGCTTTAAGCGGCTGGGTGAGAAAAATATCGGGCAAGCCGTCTTGGTTTACATCCGCCACCGCGCCCGCATCGCCCACCGAAAGCAGCCATTTGGCAACGTGGCGCATTTGCGGGTCGGTGCGCTCCAAAATATCGCCTTGCGCGCCTGTTAGCCCGCTTTGGCTGGCGGGGATGGACACCAGCTTAAAGCCGATGTCTTGGCTGTTTGCAAATTGATGGCTGGCTTTGTATGCGCCGATGCCCGCTGCGCCGATGATGGCGATGGCTAAGGCAGCCTGAAAATGGGTTTGGATGGCGTTGCGCCAGTTGATTTGCTGGCGCGTTTGCCAGAATAGATAGATGCCGCGCAGGGTGAAGTAGGCAAAGCCCGCGTAGAACAGGGTGGAGAATTGTTGGAATTTGTGCAGGGCTAAATCCACCAACACAATCATCGCCGCCATGCCGATTTGCCCTTTTTTGCTGCTGGGCGACGTGGGCGGGTCGGGCAGCATAAAGAACACGAACAGATAAAACGCGGGCGATGTAAACGCGCCCATAAACAGCGTTTCGGCGGGGATATGATGGCGCAGAATATAGGCGCGCAAGCCCACTTGGGCGGCGTAGAACAGCAAAAACGAGCCAATCAGCCATGCGCGGTGGATGTTCACGCGCACCAGCATGATGGCGGCGGTGGCAACAAAAAAGGCAACCACGCCCGAGCCGCCCCATTGATAGGCGGGCGATGGCGTTATCATGCCGCCGCCAAAAAACAGCGCGGCAACAATGCCAAACAGCGATGGGTTGTAAATATGCTTGCCGTTTACCGTGAACAAATATTTGGACGCGATGGCGAAAAACGGCGGCAGCAGCGCAAACCAAATGCCATGCGCGAAATTGGTGAGCATGGAAAGGCTGGTGCCGGTAATCGCCGCGCTGAGCGGGAACAGCGGCGCGGGGCGACGCAGCAGGGTGTGCAGGGTTAAATCGGTGAGCACGGATGTGGCAACGATGGCGGCGATTTGCCACGGGCTGCGGTTGAAGCCCCAAAATAGGATGCCGAAGGTGAGGAAGGTGAGTTGCAAGCCGAGGACAGCCCAGCGTGGGTCTTGGCGAGGGGGGATTGGTGGGAGACGCATGGTGGTGAATGGAATGAGAATGGTGGGAGGCAGCCTGAAAATAGGAATGGGGCTGGATTGGGGAAGGGCGGATTTTATACTATGGGGTGAGGGTAAAGCAGATAGCTTGGTTGATACACTTTTAAAAACCAGCTTGGTTATTTTCATACTTGTTTGATTTATATTAAAAAAAGGAAGAAATTAAAATCCAAGCCAATGGTGTAAAGGCAAAAAGTTCAAGTATCCAACCAATGAAGAATTTTTCACGCATAAGGGAAAGATATTCATTGATTTCACGGTCTCCATTGGTAACAATTTCCCCTGTCGGGCTTTTAATTTCTTTAATCAAGCCATTTTTAACACCTTTGTCAGGCACATCAAACACGTTTCTTGTCCATAATAAAACACCAGTTGATTACTCGGCAGTGTTGTTAACTGATAGGGTTTACAAAATTGTTCTACACCAATGCAAGGAGCATGAAATATTTGCTGCCCTTCATGAATAATATTGATTCCCGAACGAGGAAATTTCTTTGAAGTATTGGTTCGCGATTGCAGTTCAATTACATTTGTTATAACAATTTCTTGTAAATCATTTCTTTTAATTAATCTTAAAAGTCCATCATTGTATTGATGAACACTATAATAGAACCAACCATAAGGGGAAAGTTTTATAATTAGTTCAATATCTAATTTGAATGGTTTGTTCATAAATAATGGTTCTATATTAAATAGAGCGATATGGTTGATGTGCGATGGCAGCCTGAAAAACAAACTTTCAGGCTGCCTTTTACTGCTTACCCCGCGCAGCCGCTTGTTGATACAGCCACGCTTGCATCACTCTGAATCACCCGCGCCACCAGTGCTTTCTCTCGCCCCTGCATATTCGGAATCTGCACCTGAATGCCGTTGCCCGCCGCCACGTCCACAAATTCATTTTTGCGCTTCATCTGCTCCAACACGATGAGCTGGTTGCCGCGCGGGTGGATAATTTCCAGCGTGTCGCCCAGCGCAAAGCGGTTTTTCACGTCTATGGTTGCCCAGCCATCGGCATCTACATCGCGGATTTGCCCAACAAATTGGCTTTGCTTGGCGATGGAATGCCCGTAAAGATAGTTTTGATAATCCTGTGTTTGGTGGCGTTCCAAGAAGCCGCTGGTGTAGCCGCGATTGGCTAGCCCTTCCAATTCGGCGAGCAGGTTGTAATCAAATGGTTTGCCTGCGATGGCATCGTCAATGGCTTTGCGGTAGGACTGGGCGACGCGGGCAACGTAGTACACGGATTTGGTGCGCCCTTCTACTTTCAGGCTGTCTACACCAATTTCGGCGAGCTTGGCAACTTGCTCAATGGCGCGTAAGTCTTTGGAATTCATAATATATGTGCCGTGTTCGTCTTCCATAATCGGCATCATTTCGCCAGGGCGGTTGCTTTCTTCAATCAGGAAGACTTTGTTGGCGGCGGGGTGGCGTTGTTGTCCGTTGATGCCTTCAAAGGCGGCGTTGGCTTCTTCTTGGGCAGCCTGAAAATTAAAGCCGCTGAGGGTTTTCACGTCGCCCATGTCGTCGGTTTCGGTGTCGTGGACTTTGTAGTCCCAGCGGCAGGAGTTGGTGCAGGTGCCTTGGTTGGGGTCGCGGTGGTTGAAATAGCCCGACAGCAGGCAGCGACCGGAATAGGCGATGCACAATGCGCCGTGTACGAATACTTCTAGCTCCATGTCGGGGCATTCTTGGCGGATTTCGGCGATTTCGTCCATGCTCAATTCGCGCGACAGGATGATGCGTTCCACGCCGATTTTCTGCCAGAATTTCACGCCCCAGTAGTTGGTGGTGTTGGCCTGCACGGACAGGTGCACGGGCATGTCGGGGTATTTGTCGCGCACTTCCATAATCAGGCCGGGGTCGGCCATGATGAGCGCGTCGGGCTTCATGGCGATGAGGGACTGCATGTCGGCGTGGAAGGTTTTGAGCTTGCTGTTGTGCGGCAGGGTGTTCACGGTGAGGTAGAATTTTTTGCCGCGTGCGTGCGCTTCGCTGATGCCTTGTTGCAGCACGTCTAGCTTGGTAAATTCGTTGTTGCGGGCGCGCAGGGAGTAGCGTGGACTGCCAGCGTACACGGCATCTGCGCCGAAGTCAAAGGCGGTCTGCATGCGTTCTAGGCCGCCTGCGGGGAGTAGGAGTTCGGGGGATTTTTTCATTGTTGATTGCTCTTGATGATGTTGCTTAAAAGTGCGCTATTTTAGCGCGTTTATGGTTTTCAGGCTGGCTAATGTGGTGGGAATGGGGTGGGCAGCCTGAAAATGGGGCGTTGGTGGTTTGCTGATATTTTGCCAACCAGCGCATCATTATTTATCCATTTATCCCGCATTCAACACGGTATTTTGACGATAAGCCGTTGTCGTTCTATTTTGAATTTTTCAGGCTTTCTTTGGGCGATGATGTACAGACAGAAACTTTTGCTCTCCCAACAGCAGCCTGAAAAATAAGAAATGCCGTCATTCCCGCGTAGGCGGTAATCTTGTTTGGCATTCAGAAACTTTCGTAAAAACAATTCATTGCGTAAATTTAACCAAGATTCCCGCCTACGCGGGAATGACGGACGTTACTATTTCTTGTGGCATTTTTAGGTTTTGCAAAGGTTTCAGGCAGCCTGAAACGCAGTCCAACGTAGCTAAAATGGGTTGGGATTGGATGATTGGTGCGGGCTTAAGAACCTGTATTTACTATTTTAATGGACAGATTTGATGACATAAAAGCGTGGATACAAGGCAAAAAGCGCAGCAAGGTTAAATACCTTGCGGGCATTTTTAACGCAGTAGCTACGTTTTTAGGGCATTAAAGATGCCTATGAAAATAGTGAATACAGGTTCTACATGGTTTAGTGTCTCCACTCAATTTCGCTACGCAAACCGCCCAAATTCCACTAGAATGCGCGTTTTCTCATTTCCCCTTGTTTACCATGATTTACTTGTTAATCAGCATATTAGCCAGCGTTTCCGTGTCCGTGTTGCTCAAAGTGGCGCGGCAAAAGCAAATGGGTTTGGCGCAAGCCATTGGCGTGAATTATGCGGTGGCGACGCTGCTGACCGCCGCGCTGCTTGAACCCAACTTTGCCAACTGGCAGCAAACGCTGTTGCCGCACGCATGGCTGTTTGGCTTGCTGGGCGTGTTGCTGCCCAGCGTGTTTGTGATAATGGGCAAGGCGGTGCAGCAGGCGGGGATTGTGAAATCGGATGCGGCGCAACGGCTGTCGCTGTTTTTGCCTGTGCTGGCGGCGCTTGCGCTGTTTGGCGAAACGCTCACAGCGCATCGGGCGGTGGGCTTGCTGCTGGCGTTTGCCGCGCTGGCGTGTTTGTTGATTAAGCCGCAGCAAGCGGTGGGCACAGGCAGCCTGAAAACGCAAGCTGTTTATTTGCTTGGCGTGTGGCTGGGCTACGGCGTGATTGATATTTTGTTTAAGCAGCTTTCCAAAACGGCGGGCACGGGCAGCAATTTGCTGGTGATGTTTGCGCTCGCGGGCGTGCTGATGGCGGGCTATTTGCTGGTGCAGAAAACGCGCTGGACACGCGCCGACATCATCGGCGGCATGGTTTTAGGCAGCCTGAATTTTGTGAATATTTTGTTTTATCTGAAAGCACATCGCGCATTTAGCGGCAACCCCACGCTGGTGTTTGCAGGCATGAATATGGGCGTGATTGCGCTGGGCACGCTGGCGGGCGCGGGGGTGTTTAAAGAGAAATTGAGCGCGTTGAACATCGCGGGCGTGCTGCTGGCGTTGGCGGCGGTAGGGTGTTTGTTTTATGGGGTGGGGTGGTTTTGATGGGATGCTGTTTGGCTTATATTTGGGTTTGCATTGTTGATTAAAATGGACATGATGCGGTGTTGCTAACGCGCTTAATTTCTACATGCAGCCTGAAAACTAGAATGGGCATAAAATGGCAAGAGCTGATTGCTAACCAATGTGTATGTTGTATGGCTGCGTTTGCTGTTTTCAGGCTGCCTAAAATTGCATCGCCACGCGCGCAAGCTGAACCATTGCCCAAATGCTTACCAGCAAGCCTGCGCCCAATCGCAGCCATTTTTTTTGCAACAGCGTGCGCAGTTGGGTGGCGAACAGCCCTGCGGCAATCAGGTTGGGCAGCGTGCCCAGCCCAAAGGCGAGCAAATACAATCCACCCCACAGCGCGGAGCTGCTGCCCAGCGCGTAGAGCGAAGCGTTGTACACCAAGCCGCAGGGCAGCCAGCCCCACAGCATACCTGCGCCAAAGCAGGCGGGCAGGCTTTGAATGGGCAAGAGTTTGTTGAGCAGCGGGTTGAGCCGTTGCCAGATGGGTCGCCCGATGTGTTCAATTTTGGCTGCCCATGCAAGGATGTTGGCAAGATAAAGCCCTGTGAACAGCAGCAGCAGGTTGGCAAGGGTGGCGAGAATGAGTTGCAGGGTATGTGTGTGGGCGAGCGTGCTACCGAGCTGGGAGAGTGCGCCCATCAGCGTGCCGATTAGGGTGTAGCTGGTGAGCCTGCCCAGATTGAGCAGGATGATGAGCCAATGGCGTTTAATGTGGGGTGGCAGTTGCAGGGCAAAGGCAGTGGACAAGCCGCCACACATGGCGATGCAATGCGTGCCGCCAAAAAAGCCGAGCAAAAATAGGGTAAACAGGGTTACGGTGGGCATGGGGTGGCGCGGGCGTAAAAAGGGTGGGATTTTACTGGTTTTGCGGTTTTCAGGCTGAAACCTTTGTAAAATCCAAAATAAAACATGCAATAAATTGTTTTTACGGAAATTTTTTAATATCAAATCAAGATTTCCGCCTATATGGGAATGACGGCATTTCTTGTGTTTCAGGCTGCTGTCAGGGGTTTTGCAAAGGTTTCAGCCTGAAAAGGGATACGCCGTTAAAGTATTGCAGGCTTATTTCTCTCAACCTATTGTGTAAACAACGCGGTTGATTTCTACATTTGTCTTGTGGTGTTACAATTGAAACATAAAAGGCAGCCTGAAAACGAATTGCTCAACCCAAAATCCAACCCTGTTTTCAGGCTGCCTTTATATAGACCCTTTACTTGATAAGCACTCCCATTTTGCATACAATCCCGCGTTTTGCAAAAATTAACAGAAAGCCCCCAAATGGCAGCATACAACACCCAAAAAGTTCTCACCGTACACCATTGGACAGACGCTTATTTCAGCTTCACCTGCACGCGCGACGAAAGCCTGCGCTTTGAAAACGGGCAATTCGTGATGATTGGCGTAATGGGCGACAACGGCAAACCCATCATGCGCGCATACAGCATCGCCAGCCCCAACTGGGAAGAACACCTAGAATTTTTCAGCATCAAAGTGCAAGATGGCCCACTCACCAGCCGCCTGCAACACATCCAAGTGGGCGACGACATCTTCATCAGCAAAAAGCCCACGGGCACGCTCATCGCCAGCGACCTAAACGATGGCGGCAAACATCTCTACCTATTATCAACAGGCACAGGGCTTGCCCCATTTTTAAGCATCACGCGCGACCCCGATATTTACGAGCAATTTGAAAAAGTCATTCTGGTGCACGGCGTGCGCCACAAACAAGATTTAGCCTATTACGACCATTTCACCCAAAGCTTGCCCAACCACGAATTTCTCGGCGAAATGGTGCGCGAAAAACTGATTTACTACCCCGTTGTCTCGCGCGAACCCTTTGAACACCACGGACGCTTAACCGACCTAATGAAAAGCGACAAACTGTTTGACGACATCGGCCTGCCCCCCATCAACCACCAAGACGACCGTGCCATGCTCTGCGGCAGTATGCCCATGAATGCCGACACTTCCGCCATTTTAGACAGCTTCGGCTTGGTTGCATCCCCCAAAACAGGCGTGCGCGGCGATTATTTGATTGAACGCGCCTTTGTAGAACAATAATTCAGATGTTTAGGCAGCCTGAAAACCATAATCTAAATAGTCGTTTCACACAGTCTTAGACAAGGCGGCGAGCCGAAGATAGTACAAGTAGTACAGCAAGGCGAGCCAACGCAGTATAAGACTGTGTGAGACGACTATATTTTCAGGCTGCCTAAACATACTTTTTTTGGTGGTGTCCTAAAAAGTATGCTGACATAAAACGTCAAGCCAATAACGACATTTCTATCGTACAAAATTTCCTGTTAAAACAGCGGAATTTGGCTAATTTAAATTACTAAAAAAAACAAGCAGCATACTTTTTAGGACACTACCCTTTTTTTATCATGGCACAACGCTCCAAATCTTCCCCCGCATGGCTGCACGAACACGTCAACGACCCCTATGTAAAACGCGCACAAAAAGACGGCTACCGCGCCCGCGCCGCCTATAAACTGCTGGAAATCAACGAAAAAGACAAGCTCATCAAGCAAGGCACAGTTTTAGCCGATTTGGGTTCCGCCCCTGGGAGTTGGTCGCAAATCGCCGCAAAGCTGGTGGGCAAAGCAGGCAAGGTGTTCGCGCTAGACATCTTGCCGATGGATGCGCTGGATGGTGTGGATTTTATCCAAGGCGATTTTCGTGAAGAAACCGTGTTAGCCGAGTTTGAACGCCTGCTGGATAATCGCCCGCTAGACCTTGTAATTTGCGATATGGCGCCCAATATGTCGGGCAACGACACCATAGACCAAGCGCGGAGCTTTTATTTATGCGAGCTGGCGTTAGACTTTGCCCGCGAACATTTGAAAACAGGCGGCGCGTTTTTGGTGAAAGTGTTTCAAGGCTCGGGTTATCAAGAATACATGGCTGCCATGCGCGAAGTATTTGCCACCGTGCAAACGCGCAAACCCGATGCTTCGCGCAATCGGTCTAGTGAGATTTATTTATTGGGCAAGAATAAGCGTTAGGCAGCCTGAAAACACTATACAATCCATTTTCCATCTTTTAATCAAAATCAATAGGAGTTTGTTTCTGTGGGAAGCAACTTAAAAAATCTCATCGCAGGGGCGATTTTATTTTTGGGCATCGCCTTTGGTTTGCAGTATATGCGCGAAACCAAAGTGGATAACCAGCAAATTGAATATTCCCAATTTATCCAACAAGTTAAAGCGGGGCAAATCAGCAGCCTGAATATTGAAGGCTCGCCCATTGGCTACGAAATCAAAGGCGAGCGCAAAGACAAAACCACGTTTAAAACCAACGCGCCGATGGACGACAAATTGGTAACGCTGCTGGTGGACAACAAGGTGCGCTTTAAAGTAACGCCCGAAGAAAAACCGGGCTTTTTAAGCAGCCTGTTTATGAGCCTGCTGCCTGTTATCCTGTTGATTGGCGCGTGGATGTGGTTTATGCGGATGCAATCGGGCGGCGGCAAAGGTGGCGCGTTTTCGTTTGGCAAAAGCCGCGCCAAGCTGCTGGATAAAGATACCAACACGGTAAAATTTGCCGATGTGGCAGGCTGCGATGAAGCCAAAGAAGAAGTGCAAGAAATCGTGGATTATCTGAAAGCTCCCGACCGCTATCAAAGTTTGGGCGGGCGTGTGCCGCGCGGCATTTTGCTGGCGGGCAGCCCAGGGACGGGCAAAACCTTGCTCGCCAAAGCGATTGCGGGCGAAGCAGGCGTGCCGTTTTTCAGCATTTCGGGTTCGGATTTTGTGGAAATGTTTGTGGGCGTGGGCGCAAGCCGTGTGCGCGATATGTTTGAACAAGCCAAGAAAAACGCGCCTTGCATTATTTTTATTGACGAGATTGACGCGGTGGGTCGCCAGCGCGGCGCGGGCTTGGGCGGCGGCAACGATGAGCGCGAGCAAACGCTGAACCAGCTTTTGGTGGAAATGGATGGCTTTGAAAGCAATCAAACCGTGATTGTGATTGCGGCGACCAACCGCCCCGATGTGCTAGACCCTGCGCTGCAACGCCCCGGCCGTTTTGACCGCCAAGTGGTTGTGCCGCTGCCTGATATTCGCGGGCGCGAGCAGATTTTGAAAGTGCACGCGCAAAAAGTGCCGCTGGATAGCAGCGTGGATTTGACTTCGCTGGCGCGTGGCACACCTGGGTTTTCGGGCGCGGATTTGGCGAATTTGGTCAATGAAGCCGCGCTGTTTGCGGGTCGCCGCAATAAAGTAAAGGTGGACCAAAGCGATTTTGAAGACGCGAAAGACAAAATCTACATGGGCCCTGAACGCCGCAGCATGGTGATGCACGAAGACGAAAAACGCGCCACCGCCTACCACGAAGCGGGGCACGCGATTGTGGCGGAAAGCCTGCCGTTTACCGACCCTGTGCACAAAGTAACCATTATGCCGCGCGGGCGCGCGCTGGGCTTGACTTGGCAGCTTCCCGAGCGCGACCGCATTTCGTTATACAAAGACCAAATGTTGAGCCAGCTGGCGATTTTGTTTGGCGGGCGCATTGCCGAAGATATTTTTGTGGGGCGCATTTCTACGGGTGCATCCAACGATTTTGAACGCGCCACGCAAATTGCCCGCGATATGGTTACGCGCTATGGCATGAGCGAGCGCATGGGCGTGATGGTGTATGCGGAAAACGAAGGCGAAGTGTTCTTGGGGCGCAGCGTTACCCGTTCGCAAAATATTTCCGAGAAAACGCAGCAAGATGTGGATGCCGAAGTGCGCCGCATTTTGGATGAGCAATACGCCGTTGCTTATCAAATTTTGAGCGAAAACCGCGACAAAATGGAAACCATGTGCAAGGCGTTGGTGGAATGGGAAACCATTGACCGCGACCAAGTGCTGGAAATTATGGCGGGCAAGCAGCCCAGCCCGCCCAAAGATTACAGCCATAATGTGCGCAGCAACGGCGATGTGATTGATGGCGTGGAATTTGAAACGCTGCCTGAAATTGATGAGCCGCAAGATGCGGGCGATAAAGTCAGCATCGCCAAACCGCAGCCTGAAACGGCTGAAACGGCGGATGAAGCAGCGCAAGCCGTTGAACCAGCGGAGCAAGCGGCTCATCCATCTGAAAACAGCCAAGAGCCACAAGACAAGGCGTAAACCCAACAAAGGCAGCCTGAAAACGGATAATAAGTTTTCAGGCTGCCTTTTGCGTATAATGCAGCGTTGGTGCGGCAGCCTGAAAGCCGCCCGCGTTATCCCTATCCCAAAGCATTTATTATGAAAAAATTATCTCTTGCCACCATCGCGCTGTTGTTCGCCGCGTGCAGCAGCACAACTCCCACGCAATACTACCAACTGCCCGACAGCGCGTTCAGGCTGCCTGCCCAACTCAACCCCGCGCAAAGCGTGGGCGTGAAAATTGTGCTTGCCGCGCCCATCAATGGCGACAGCCTGCTCTACCAAAGCGATGAACACACGCTCATGTTTGCGCAAAACAACCTGTGGGCATCGCCGCTAGACCAAGCCCTTGCCCGCGCGTTGGCGAACAAACTCAACGCATCAGGCAGCCTGAAATACCAACCCGCCGATGCGGGCAACCCGCAGCTTACGGTGTACATTGACCGCTTCCAAGGCAGCTATCGTGGCGAAACCGAAATCAGCGGCTATGCGCGTTGGCAAAACGGCGCACAAATCCCGTTTCACGTTACCACGCCGCAGCACGGCGATGGCTACGCGGCGATGCTCAACAGTTTGGACAACGGCTTGGCAAGCGTTGCCCAACAGATTGCGCGATGATGCGGCAGCCTGAAAACGGCTTGCCCATCATGGTGCGAAATGATTTTCAGGCTGCCTATTATTGCCTTGCTCGTTATTAGGCAGCCTGAAAATCCATTCAGCGCAAACCCCAACTGCCCTTTTCCATTTTCAGGCTGCCTTTGGCGATATAAATTTACCCGCATCACATAGCCGCCCTGCTTAGGCAGCCTGAAAAGCAAAAGGCAGCCTGAAAACCTTTGCAAAACCTGCAACCGATGGAGCGTCGGCGGCTCGCCGACATTTTGTTAATCAACCAAACTATATTGAATCAACTATTTGGTGACGAGCCGTTGCCGCTCCATTTTGGTTTTCAGGCTGCCTCACTTGTTTACTCACCCCACTCCCCCAACCATGCACCAATTCTCCATCCACACCCCCAGCGGCGAGCATCTCGGCTTTCTGGTGATGCTGGCAGACGATGAAACCCGCCCCCTGCCCGAAAGCGGGCAACTCGCCCTGCAAATCCAGCCCGCCGCGCAAGGCAGCGCACTTGCCCGCCTTGCCCAAGCGCAAACGCTCTACTGGCAGCTTACCCGCGACCACGTTCGCATCCACGACGAAGACGGCGACCACCGCGCCAACATCCGCCAAGAATGGCTGCTTATCGGCGGCGAACGCTATCTGCTCAACGACTTAGAAGGCAGCCTGTAATCATGGAAAGCCTGTATATTCTTATCCCCATCAGCATTCTGCTGGCTTTTTTGATTGGCTACTTTTTTTGGTGGTCGGGCAAAAACGGGCAGTTTGACGACCTAGAAGGTCCCGCCCATCGCATCTTGATGGACGATGACGACACCTACAACAAAACCCCACCAAAAGATACGCCATGAATCACGCCAAAGAAAAAAACGATTTCTCATTCGCCACCAGCCGCCGTTTTGCCCCACTGTTTGGCACACAATTTTTGGGCGCGTTAAACGACAACTCGTTCAAAACCACGCTGTTTGTGCTGATTAGCTTTTACGGCTTGGGCAAAAACGATGCCATCCCATCGGAGCAAATGCTCAACGTGGGCGCGTTGCTGTTTGTGTTGCCCTATTTTCTGTTTTCATCGTTTTCAGGGCAGCTTGCCACGCGCTACAACAAAGCCCGCATCGCCCAAGCCACCAAGCTGCTGGAAGTGGGGATTATGGTGGCGGCAAGCGTGGGGTTTTACATCCATTCCGCGCCTTTGCTGTTGCTGTGCCTGTTTATGATGGGCGTGCATTCCACGCTGTTTGGACCGGTTAAATACGCCATCTTGCCCGAATACCTTGCCGAAAAAGAACTCATCATGGGCAACGGCTTGATTGAATCGGGCACGTTTATCGCCATTTTGCTCGGGCAAATTATTGGCACGGCGGTGGCAGGCGAAAGCCCGCTGATTTTGGCAGGCTGGGTGGTGTTGATTGCCATCTTGGGCTTGGGCACCAGCGCAGCCATGCCCGCCGTTGCCGCCAAAGAGCCCACGCTAAAACTGGATTGGAACATCGCCCGCAGCACCACCAACCTGATTGCGCAAACCCATAAGCAGCCTGAATTGTTCACCGCCATCATGGGCATTTCGTGGTTTTGGTTTGTCGGCGCGGTGTACACCACCCAACTGCCCACCTTTGTGCGCATCCATTTGCACGGTAACACTTCCGTGTTCAACCTAATGCTCACGCTGTTTTCCATCGGCATCGCGTCAGGCTCCATCGCCTGCGCCAAAATTAGCAAAGGCGCGTTGAAACTTTGGCTGGTAAGCGCGGGCGCAATCGGGCTGACCATTTGCGGCAGCGCGTTGGTGTTTGTGTTATACGGCAACCCGTTTTTAGGCAGCGGGCACGAATTGCAAGGCGCAAGCGTGTTCTTATCGCAAGGCATGGCGTATCCCGTTATCCTGCTGATGATAGGCATCGGCTTTTTTGGCGGTTTCTTCTCCGTGCCGCTGTACACATGGCTGCAAACCGCGTCATCAGACGAGTTCCGCGCCAACGCCATCGCCGCCAACAACATCATCAACGCCGTGTTTATGGTCGCCGCCGCGCTGTTGAGCATTGTGTTGCTCACGCTGTTTAACAGCATTTTGCTGCTGTATTTGGTGGTTGCCTTGGGCAACATCGGCTTTTTGTATTATCTGGGCAAACGCGCCCCGCAGCTGTTTAAACGCGGCTAGTTTGCTCGTTATAGGCAGCCTGAAAACGGTGTTGCGATGCACGATGCACCATTTGGCGGCGTTACCCGTTTAACACCGTTATCGCCTACCGCTTTCAGGCTGCCTGATTCGCTTAACCTGATTGACACCATCATCATCATGACCACACCTACTCCACCGCAGCCTGAAACCCCACAACCGCAAACCGCCACCTCCGCCGCCGCGCAGAAAAAACGCAAAACCATCGTGATTTGGCTGCGCGTGATTGCGTTGCTGTTTGCAGGCTTCTTTTTGCTCAGCCAATGCGGCATGAGCAAGCCCAAAGCCAAAGCCGCCATCGTAGAAAGCTGCATCCAAAACGTGCCACACGCGCCCAAATGGCAGCAAGACCTTGCTAAGCGCAGCCTGAAAGACCCAGACGGCGCGCTGGTTGCCCAATATTGCGTGTGTATGTGGGACGAGCCGCTGCAAAAACTTTCCGCCCAGCAAATCCAATCGTTCGCCAAAATCAGCCCCACGCAGCAATTAGAACTGCTGGGCGGCGCAGAAGCATTCAACCACCGCGATGCCCAATGCATCGCCAACCTAGGAGCAAAAAAATGATAACCCCCGCCAACACCGCGCTGCTGATTGTGGACATTCAAGAGCGGCTGCTGCCCGCGCTGCATGAACACCAAGCCTTTCTCACCGCCTGCCGCCAATTCATCACAGGCGCAAACCTGCTGGGCGTGCCGCACATCATCACCGAGCAATACCCCAAAGGGCTAGGCGCAACCGTGCCCGACATCGCCCTGCTCACGCCCGATGCGCCCAAATTCAGCAAAACCCAGTTCTCCGCCTACACCGCCGAAGTCGCCGCCGCGCTGCAATCAAGGCAGCCTGAAAACATCGTGCTTATCGGCTGCGAAACACATATCTGCATGCTGCAAACCGTGCTGGATTTGCGCCAACAAGGCTACAACGTGTTTATTCCGCAAGAATGCGCCACTTCGCGCACCGCCGCCAACAAAGCCAACGGCTTGCAGCAAATCCAAGCGGCGGGCGGCATCGTCAGCAATATTGAAAGCCTGCTGTTTATGCTGCTCAAAGACGCGCAGCATCCGCAGTTCAAAGCGATTTCTAAATTGATTGTGTGATGGGCAAGGCGCAAGCCACACGCTAAAAGGCAGCCTGAAAACGTGTTTATCTTTTTTTCAGGCTGCCTTCTATTCATTATTGGCCACCCAAATCCATCCCCCGCCCCACCCGTTACTCTGCTAAAATCGTACGTTTTTTAATCCATCCGCAAAGGAACACAAATGATTGATTTCGCACACGCCGCCGATGGCGCAGTTGCCGCCAGCCAAAGCCCTTGGTCAGCCATTTTGATGTGGCTGCCGCTGTTTGCCATTATTTATTTTATGATGATTCGCCCCAACCAAAAACGTGAGAAAGCCCGCCAAACCATGATTAGCGAGCTAAAAAAAGGCGACCGCGTGTTGCTTGCCGCAGGCTTTTACGGGCGCGTGATTAAAGCGGGCGAACAAATTTTCACCATTGAGCTGGCGCGCGGCGTAAACATTGAAGTGGACAGAAACGCCATCGCCGCCAAAGTGGATGCCAACGCCACCACGCCCGAAGCCGCCAACACCACACCGCCCGCCGCCGAATAATTTTCAGGCTGCCTTAAATAGCCAAACCCATCAACAAGCAGCAATGGCACGTCCCTTGCTGTTTTCCACGTTTTACCATCCTTTCAAGGCAGCCTGAAAAGCCCCAAAGGCAGCCTGAAAACCCAAGGAAAAAACATGAATCGTTATCCGCTTTGGAAATACCTGCTGATTGCGTTCACGATTGTGCTAGCCATTGTTTACACGCTGCCCAATCTATACGGCGTAACCCCAGCCATCCAAATTTCCACCAACCGACAATCCATCACCATTGACAGCAACACCGAAAAAACCGTTGCCGATGCGCTGCAAAAAGCCAACATCCAGCACGGCGGGATGTTCATCGCAGGCGGCAGCCTGAAAGTGCGCGTGTCCGATGCCACCAAAATCTCCGCCCGCGATGCCATTGATGCCGCGCTGGGCGAAGGCTACATCGTGGCGCAAAACCAAATCGCCAACAGCCCCGAATGGCTGGAAAAAATGGGCGCAAAACCCATGTTTCTCGGCTTGGACTTGCGCGGCGGCGTGCATTTCACCATGCAAGTGGACATGAAAGCCGCGCTGGATAAAACGCTAGACCGCTACGCAGGCGACATCCGCCGCACCATGCGCCAGCAAGATATTCGCGTGGGCAACATCCGCAAGCAAGACAACAGCATTATTGTGCCGTTTCAAGACGAAGCCGATATGCAAAAAGCCCTGTCCGAGCTGCGCAAAATGCTGGATGGCGCGCAAATCAGCAACAATAACAACGAAATCACCGTGGTGCTGCCCGATGCCCTGCTGGCGCAAATCCGCAGCGATGCCGTAAAACAAAACATCACCACGCTGCATAACCGCGTAAACGAATTGGGCACCGCCGAACCTGTTATCCAACAAGCAGGCACCGACCGCATTGTGGTGCAATTACCCGGCATGACCGACACCGCCAAAGCCAAAGACATCATCGGGCGCACCGCCACGCTGGAAGTGCGCATGGTCAGCACCGATATGGCGCAGCTTGCCCAAGCGCAAAACGGCAATATTCCCGATGGCTACGAATTACTCAGCGACAACGAAGGGCATCAATATTTGGTGAGCAAGCAAGTGGAACTCACGGGCGACAACATCAACCAAGCGCAAGGCAGCCTAGACCAGCAAACCAATCAGCCGATTGTGAGCCTTGCGCTGGATAGCTCGGGCGCGTCCACCTTTGCCGATTTAACCACCGCCAACAAAGGCAAAATCATGGCGATGGTGTTGATTGACCAAGGCAAAGCCGAAGTGGTAACCGCGCCGCGCATCAACGAGCCGATTACAGGCGGGCACGTGCAAATCACAGGCATGGCAAGCCTTGCCGAAGCCAATGACGTTGCCTTGCTGCTGCGCGCAGGTTCGCTTGCCGCGCCGATGAAAATCATTGAAGAGCGCACCATTGGGCCATCTTTGGGCGCGGAAAACATCACCAAAGGCATCCATTCCACCGTGTGGGGCTTTGTGGTGGTGGTGGCGTTTATGGTGGTGTACTACCGCTTGTTTGGCGTGTTCTCTGCCGTTTCGTTATCGGCTAACTTGTTGTTCTTGTTTGCCATCTTGTCTGCCCTGCAAGCCACGCTCACGCTGCCAGGTATCGCCGCGATGGCGTTAACGCTGGGCATGGCGATTGACTCCAACGTGTTGATTAACGAGCGCATCCGCGATGAACTGCGCGAGGGCAAAAAAGCCCAAATCGCCATCAAAGAAGGCTACGACCACGCTTGGGACACCATTTTGGACTCCAACTTGACTTCGCTGATTGCGGGCATCGCGCTGCTGATTTTCGGCACAGGTCCCGTGCGCGGCTTTGCGATTGTGCATTGCTTGGGCATTGTTACTTCCATTTATTCATCCGTAGTCGTGTCTCGCGCCTTGGTGAATTTGTGGTATGGCAATCGCAAAAAACTGCAACATCTTTCCATCGGCGTGCGCTACCCTGCCGTGCTAGACAAAAAAGAGGAGGCTTAATATGGAACTCTTTCATTTTAAACGCGATATTCCGTTTATGAGCTATGGCAAGCTCACCACGTTTATTTCTTTGGCAACGTTTATTCTCGCCGTGATATTTTTGTTTACGCGCGGGCTGAATTTGTCGGTGGAATTTACTGGCGGCACGCTGATGGAAGTGGAATACGCTTCGGCGCAAGGCGCGGATTTGAACAAAGTGCGCCACAGCCTAGACACACTGAAAATGGGCGAAGTGCAAGTGCAAGCCTTGGGCACAAACAAACACATCATGATTCGCCTGCCCAACCGCGAAGATTTGTCTTCCGCGCAGCTATCCAATCAAGTGATGGATTTGTTGAAAAAAGACAGCAGCGATGTGAGCCTGCGCCAAGTGGAATTTATCGGCCCTGCGGTGGGCGATGAGCTGGTAAGCCACGGTTTAACCGCGCTGGGCATGGTGATTTTTGGCATCATTATTTACTTGGCGTTTCGCTTTGAATGGCGGTTTGCCGTGTCTGCCATCATCGCCAATATGCACGATATTGTGATTATTCTGGGCTGCTTTGCCTTTTTCCAATGGGAATTTTCGCTAACGGTGCTGGCGGGCGTGCTAGCCGTGTTGGGCTATTCGGTGAACGAATCGGTGGTGGTGTTTGACCGAATCCGCGAGAATTTTTACAAAGGCTCCATGCGCAACCACAGCGTGCCCGAAGTAATTGACAACGCGATTACGCACACCATGGGGCGCACCGTGATTACGCACGGCTCAACCGAAGCGATGGTGATTTCCATGTTGATATTTGGCGGCGCAGCGTTGCACGGCTTTGCCATGGCTTTAACCATCGGCATTGTGTTCGGGATTTACTCTTCCGTGCTGGTTGCCAGCCCGCTGCTGCTGATGTTTGGGCTAGACCGCCATAATATTGTGAAGCAGAAAGTGCAAAAAGAAGAGGCGGTGGTGTAACGTTTACCGCTGTTTCCAATAGTTTCAGGCTGCCTTATCGGGGATGATAGGCAGCCTGAAAATTATTTGGGAGGTGTCCAAAAAGTATGCTGGCTTGATTATTGTTGATAGCAAGCAGTACTGATTAAAAGCTCTGCAATCTGTTCTCTCTTCTGTGGCGGAGAAAGGAACAGCAGTACAGCTAACGTGGTTGATTTCTAAGAAGTTACAACGACGTGAAATACAGTATCTATTTGTTTGTTTACTGTTTAAAGTTCAAAGTCTTCCAAATCTTCGGTTTTCACTTCGGCATCAATTTGCCCAATCAGGTAGGACGAGATTTCCACTTCTTGTGGTGCAACTTGTACGTTGTCGGATGAAAGCCATGCGTTAATCCACGGAATGGGGTTTTGCGTGGCTTTTTCAAATGCGGGCGGCAAGCCTACGGCAAGCATGCGGGCGTTGGTGATGTATTCAACGTATTGGCACAGGATGTCTTTGTTTAAGCCTATCATGCTGCCGTCTTTGAATAGATATTCTGCCCATTCTTTTTCTTGGTTGGCAGCTTTTTTGAAAAGCTCAAAGCATTCGTCTTGCAATTCGGCGGCGATTTCTGCCCATTCTGCGCCTTCTGCGCCGCCGCGCATTAGGTTGAGCATATGTTGCGTGCTGGTTAAATGCAGGGCTTCGTCGCGGGCGATGAGTTTGATGATTTTGGCGTTGCCTTCCATCAATTCGCGCTCGGCAAAGGCAAACGAGCAGGCGAAAGAAACGTAGAAACGGATGGCTTCTAGCACGTTGACGCACATTAGGCAGAGATAGAGTTTTTTCTTTAATTCGCGCTCGGATACGACTATGGTTTGGCCGTTTACGCGATGTTCGCCTACGCCTAACAGGTTGAAATATTGGGTGTATTCAATCAAGTCATCATAATAGCAGGCGATGTCTTCGGCGCGGGCGATGATGTATTCGTTTTGCACGATGTCGTCAAACACGATGGATGGGTCGTTGACGATGTTGCGGATGATGTGGGTGTAGCTGCGGCTGTGGATGGTTTCAAAGAATGACCATGTTTCAATCCATGTTTCCAGCTCGGGCAGGGAAACAACGGGCAATAAGCCAACGTTGGGGCTGCGCCCTTGGATGCTGTCTAGCAGGGTTTGGTATTTTAAATTGCTGATAAAGATGTGTTTTTCGTGCTCGGGCAGGTTGGCGTAGTCAATGCGGTCGCGCGATAAATCCACTTCTTCGGGTCGCCAGAAGAACGAGATTTGTTTTTCAATCAGCTTTTCAAAGGCTTCGTATTTTTGCTGGTCGTAGCGGGCAACGTTGACGGGCTGCCCGAGAAACATGGGTTCTAGCAGAGCGTTGTTGGGGTTTTTGGGGAAGGTGCTGTATTGCATGACAAGGTGTTCGCAAGACATTTTTTTATCCTTTTGGGTGTGTGAAAAAACGGGGGGGATTATAGCATTTTCAGGCTGCCTTTTTGCTATTGAGCAAGGCAGCTTGAAAATGGTTTTATCGTTGATGCGCGGGGCAAAGCGGTTGGCGCGGCGCTGTTGGGATGGATTATCTGGTTATGCAGACGGGGCTAACTGCGCTAAAATCCGCGCTTTTCATTAGGCAGCCTGAAAAGGCGGTTTTTCGTTTTAGCTTCGCTGAAACTCGCTGCTCTCGTTTTCAGGCTGCCTTTGATTTACACGAAAGCTCATTATGTCTTACTCACTCAATAATTTGAAACTCAACACCGCGTTTGCGCACATTCAAAAAGGCAACTATAAAGCCGCTGCGCCCATCATCCGCCAGTTTGCCGAGCAGGGCGATGTGGATGCGCAATACCAATTGGCGTTTATGTATGAACAAGGCTTGGGTGTGCCAACCGATTTTGCTGCTGCCGCCAAGTGGTATCTCGCCGCTGCCGAGCAGGGCGATGCTGCCGCGCAAATGAACATCGCCATGCTTTACGAAGATGGGCTGGACGGCATGCCGCAAGATTACGCCGCCGCGCTGAAATGGTATTCCGCTGCTTTTGAGCAGGGCGAATGGGATGCCGCCAACTCGCTGGCGCATTTTTATGCCGAAGGGCTGGGAGTGCCGCAAGATTACGCCCGCGCGATAACCTATTGGCAAGCCGCTGCCGAGCAGGATGACGACGAAGCCTTGTATAACTTGGGCGTGTGCTATGACGATGGCTTGGGTGTAAAAAGCGATTACGCCCGCGCCGCCGAGTATTACCAACGCGCTGCCGAGTTGGGCAACAACAATGCGATGGTGAATTTGGGGATGCTGTACCAAGAAGGCTATGGCGTGGCAAAAGACGAAACCCGCGCCGCGCAATGGTTTCGCCACGCCGCCGAATTGGGCGATGCCGATGGGCAGCTTAATTTAGGCTTTGCCTACGCCGAAGGCTCGGGCGTGGAATTTGATTACCAAGAAGCACGAAAATGGTGGCAAGCCGCTGCCGAACAGGGCAACAAAGAAGCGGTGCGCGCGCTGGCGGTGTTGGAGAAAGTCATCCAAGAAGAAAGTTGAACGCATTAAGGCAGCCTTGCTCCTTTGTCCAAATCTTTGATTTGGGTATAAAGGGGTATGCCGCAGCGCAACGCGCAAGGTTGAAACGAGACTTTGTTGCAGTCTTGTTGGGGTTTTCAGGCTGAAACCTTTGCAAAACCTGTAATCGATGGAGCGTCGGCGGCTCGCCGACATTTTGAAAGGGGCTGTCCTAGATAACTCAGGAAATTCACATTAAGTTAGAATTTCCCCTA
>NZ_JAUMZV010000021.1 GCF_030527935.1 Kingella sp. (in: b-proteobacteria) | reverse complement strand
GGGGAAATTCTAACTTAATGTGAATTTCCTGAGTTATCTAGGACAGCCCCAAAAACTATCTTTCTTGAGTTATCATTCCTGTTTTTTTAAGGAACAATTATGCAGACCATTTGGCAAACGGCGCGTTTTGCGCTGGATTTATCCACGCCCAAAATCATGGGCATTATTAACCTGACACCTGATTCGTTTTCGGATGGGGGGACGTATTCGCGCAGTTTTCGGGCTGCCTTAAAGCACGCCGAGCAGCTGCTGAAAGATGGCGCGGATATGTTGGACGTTGGCGGCGAATCCACGCGTCCGAATGCGGATTTTGTCTCGCCTGAAGCTGAATGGCAACGCGTGCAGCCGATTTTGGCGGAATTGGCGCGTTGGGACGTGCCGATTAGCTTGGACACGCGCCGCGCCAGCGTGATGCGCTCGGCGTTGGAGCGCGGCTGGGCGGATGTGATTAACGATGTACAGGGCTTGGAAGATGCGGGCGCGGTGGAAGCGGTGGCGCAATCGCGGGCGGGCGTGTGCTTGATGCACATGAAAGGGCTGCCTGAAAATATGCAAAATAATCCGCAATATGGCGACATTGCGGCGGAAGTGGCGCAGTATTTGGATGCACGAGCGGCGGCTTGCCTTGCGGCGGGCATCGCTGCCGAGCGGCTGGTGTTGGACGTGGGCTTTGGCTTTGGCAAAACGCTGGCGCACAATATCGCGCTGATGCAGCAGCTGAACCGCTTGCCGTTGCAGCACGATTTGCCACAGCTGGTGGGCGTGTCGCGCAAGAGCATGATTGGCGCAATCACGGGGCGCGAAGTGCCTGCCGAGCGCGTGGCGGGCAGTATTGCTGTTGCGCTGTTTGCCGTGCAACAGGGGGCGAAGATTGTGCGCGTGCACGATGTGAAGGAAACGCGCGATGCGTTGAATGTGTGGCAGGCGTTGAATGGGGCTTGATTGAGGTTGTGTTGAACGGGATTTCAGGCTGCCTTAGGTTGCCAGTTATACCAAAGGCAGCCTGAAAACTGCGTGTACAACGTGTGGATAACTGGGGTAATTTTTTGTTCTCACGCGATAAATTTTGCTTGCTGAAAATTTGTGCAACTGCCAACTGTTTTAGCGTTCTGGGTTTGACGTTTGGCACAATTCAACGAAATATTTTTAGAACCTGTATTCACTATTTTCATAGGCAGATTTGATGATATAAAAGCGTGGATACAAGGCAAAAAGCACAGCAAGGTTGGACACCTTGCGAGCATTTTTAACGCAGTAGCCGCGTTTTTAGGGCATAAAAGATGACTATGAAAATAATGAATACAGGTTCTTATCATAAGGCAGCCTGAAATGACCCCTTACCAACTGTTTGACACCATCCGCACGCTGGAACCGATTAGCCTATCGGGGAAAATTTTGCCTGCGGGCACGATGGGCACGGTGGTGGAAATTTTCCATCAACCCCAATTCGGCTTGATGATTGAATTTGATGAAGATAAAGCATTGATTTTGCCTGTGTTGCAACCGCAGCAAGTTGAACTTGTTGGTGGTGTCCTAAAAAGTATGCTGCACTTTGCAGAATTTCTAACCAATACTGCTTTCTATCAACAATAATTAAGCCAGCATACTTTTTAGGACACCACCTAATGGTTATGTGTGATGATTAAAAAATAGGCAGCATACTTTTTAGGACACTACCAACTTGTTAAAGCAAACAATTAAACATCGCCTAGCCAACTTTACGCCTAACACCATTTTCAGGCTGCCTACCATGCCAAACCACCTTGACACCATCGGCACACTCGCCCCCCCTATCGCCCAAGCAAACCCAAGCGTGGCAACTGCCGCCCGACTACGCCCAATTTTTGCAATGCTACGGCTACGGCGATTTTTGCGGGTTGCTCATATTCAGCGAACCTGAACCCGATTTCATGGCAAATAATTTTGCGGACGACATGGATTTGTGGCAATGGCACGCCATCAGCGCGGATGTTGCCCTTGCTGGCACACAGTTTGCCCAAAGCATAGACGGCGATATTATTCTCGCCATTGCCCACGCGCCCGCGCCCATCGTGTTGCTGCCGCGCCACAACAACCAGCCCATTGTGTTTTCGCAGCTTAATCAACTGTTTGATTATTATGTGCAATGTTATGCGCTGTCGCCGATTTATTTTGACAGCCATCATCAAGCGGCGTGGCACAGCCTAGAAATCCCTGCGCGGATACAAGGCAACCGCCGCCGCCAGCAAACCATGCCAGCCTTGCAAACCGCCTTTCTTGCCCGCTATGCGCCCGATGCCCAGCTTGCCAGCGAAGCGCAACTCCAATACGCGCTGCACGCTATCGGTGGCTGGGTGCGCTTTGACCATGTTTACGCCAGCGCGGTGGTCATCAAATATCAGCAGCCTTATGCTGCGCAGGCGACTGCGATTGCGCAGATGCTGGAACACAGCATAGAAGCAGCCTGAAACGAAGTTCAGCGTAGCTAAAACCATCGCCAACCCGTTTTCAGGCTGCCTAACCCCATTCAACCCAACCATCAACCATGCCACTCACCCCCCAAGCCATCACCCCCCATATCCCCGCGTACCAACGCATTTGCTTGGCTCTAAGCGGCGGCGTGGATTCCATTGTGCTGCTGCATCTGCTCGCCAGCCTGCGCCACAGTCATCCGTTCACGCTATCGGCGGTTCATGTTCACCACGGCTTAAACCCCGATGCCGACCAATGGCTAGACTTTTGCCGCGATGCTTGCGTTCGGTTAAACGTCCCCTTTGCCGCCGAGCGCGTGCGCGTTGAGCCGAAAGGGCAGGGCGTGGAAGCCGCCGCCCGCGCCGCCCGCTATGCCGTGTTCGCCGCGCAGCCCTGCGATGCCATCGCGCTGGCGCATCATCAAGACGACCAAATAGAAACCTTTTTCCTTGCCGCGCTGCGCGGTGGCGGCATCCGCGCCTTATCCGCCATGCCGCCTAGCCGCGTGTGGCAAGGCAAAACCCTGCTGCGCCCGCTGCTGGCTTATAGCCGCGCCCAAATTGAAGCCTACGCCGCCGCGCACGGCTTAAACCATGTGCACGACAGCAGCAACCAAGACCCCAGCCTGTTGCGCAACTGGCTGCGCCATCAAATGCTGCCGCAACTCGTTTTCAGGCTGCCTGATGCCGCTGCGCACATCCAAACCACCATTGCCACGCTGCAAGACGAACACGCGCTGTTAAACGAAATCATCGCTGAAGACTGGCAACGCATCCACACGCCGCGCAACCAATTCTCGCGCCCCGCGTGGCAGCAACTGAGCCCGCTGCGCCGCCGCCAAATGCTGCACCGCTTCGCCCACGCGCACGAATTGGGCACGCCCAGCAAACGCAACCTTGCCGACTTCGCCCGCGTGCTAGACCAAGCCGCCCACCGCGCCACATGGCAACTGCCGCGCGGCAAAGCCCTGTTGCACCGCCAAATTCTGTTCCCCCTGCCCAATCGCGCGTTAAACAGCCTTGCATGGCAGCAAGCGCAAATAGGCAGCCTGAAAACCCTTGCCCAGCAAGCAGGCTTAACATGGCAGCCTGAAAACCACGCCGTGCGCACGCTTTCAGGCTGCCTACGATGCGCCAACAAACACGACCGCATCGCCATCGCCAGCGGGCATAAAAACGTGTTCCAACTGCTGCAAGAACACGGCATCCCGCCCGAATTGCGCCACCATTGGGCGATTATCGCCAACAGCCAAAACCACTGCATCGCCATTGCCAACATCCGCTCCGATGCCTGTTTACAAGGCGCGATGCTGCACAGCGCATGGCTGGAAACCTTTCAGGCAGCCTGAAACAAAATTCAACGCAGCTAATCACCCCCAGCTTTCGCCAGCGCACGGCTTGCAAGCAAGCCGTAAGGGGCGCGGGGCAACCATTTCAGGCTGCATCAATCTCCCCGCCCTTTGCATAGTTTTTCACATCCCCCCACTTTGATAAACACCACATATCCATTACTATCCGCCCCTTTCATGCCATGCCACAACTGCCTGCAAAGGCAGCCTGAAAACAACCCAACCTACAAAGGAACACACATGAAACGCATCGCCCTTTTTCTCGCTACCAACTTCGCCGTTATCATCGTTATCAGCATCGTGTTAAGCGTGCTGGGCATCAACTCCCGCAGCGGCGGCATGGGACAAATGCTCGCCTACGCCGCCGTGGTCGGCTTCACAGGCTCCATCATCTCGCTGTTGCTATCTAAAACCATCGCCAAACATTCCGTAGGCGCGCAAGTCATCACCAGTCCAAGCAGCGAAATAGAAGCATGGCTGCTGCAAACCGTGCAAAACCAAGCCCACCAATGGAACTTGAAAACCCCCGAAGTTGCCATCTACAACTCGCCCGAGCCCAACGCCTTCGCCACAGGCGCAACCCGCAACAGCTCGCTGGTAGCCGTGTCCACAGGCTTGCTCAACAGCATGACGCGCGATGAAGTGGAAGCCGTGTTGGCGCACGAAATGGCACACGTTGGCAACGGCGACATGGTAACGCTCACGCTGATTCAAGGCGTCGTGAACACTTTTGTCGTATTCTTCGCCCGCATCATCGCCAGCGCGGTGGCACAAGGGCGCGGCGACAGCGAATCCAGCAACAACGGCATCTATCTGGCAGTAAACTTTGTGTTGCAACTGCTGTTTGGCTTTTTGGCGAGCTTTATCGTGATGTGGTTCAGCCGCCAACGCGAATACCGCGCTGACGCAGGCGCAGCCAAACTGGTGGGCGCACCCAAAATGATTGCCGCCCTGCAACGCCTAAAAGGCTACACCAGCGAACTGCCCAAAGACATGACCGCCATGGGCATCGCCAGCGAAGCCAAAGATTCGCTGCTCAGCACCCACCCCAGCCTAGACAACCGCATCGCACGGCTGCAAATGCTGTAAACCATTCGCTCAATCTTTTCAGGCTGCCTATTGGAGTTACCCATAGGCAGCCTGAAAACTGTTTGTGCTATGTAAACTGCCCAGCGTGTAGGGGATGTGAACTTGTTCACGCACCGTTTAGCAATGCTTAATGTAATGGTGCGTGGCAAAACCACACACCCTACGCGTGCTGTTTTTATTTCGGCTTACTCTATTTTTCAGGCTGCCTTAATCCCCCAACATCAAAGGCAGCCTGAAACCTTATCCATCCCCTTATTTCAGCCCGCCTTTTGCCAAAAACTATTTATCGCCCAAACCCCATCAATCACGTTTCCCCGTATAATCAAAAGCCAAATAAAACCACCAAAAACGCCAAAAGGAACACACCATGCCATCCCAATCGCAAGGGCAGCCTGAAAACCCGCAACCCGCCGCGCAACCCGCGCCCCAATCTGCCAACAAACCCGCCAGCAAGCCCGCCGTAAAAGAACAAGTCATCCAATTTCACAGCAACAAACGCATCCACCCCAAACGCGCCATCGGCAAATTTGCCAACCTGCGCATCTGGATGATTATCGCCACCCAGCTTTTTTTCTATGTGATGCCGTGGATAATGTGGCACGGGCGGCAAGCCATGTTGTTCAATATTGAAGAACGCCATTTTTATGTGTTCAGCATGGTGCTAGAACCTGCCGATATGCTTTATTTGGCAGGTTTAATGATTGTTTCCGCCTTTGGGCTGTTTTGGTGGACAACCATCGCAGGGCGCATTTGGTGCGGCTATTCTTGCCCGCAAACTGTCTATACCGAAATCATGCTGTGGATTGACCACTTGGTTGAAGGCGACCGCAACAAACGCTTGAAACTGGACAAAGAGCCGTGGCATTTTCACAAAATCCGCATCAAAGCCTTGAAATATCTGCTTATCTTCATCGTTGCCGTGTGGACGGGGATTACCTTTGCAGGCTGGTTTGTGCCGATTCGCCAATTTGTGCCCGCCATTTTCATGGGCACAGCGGGCAGCGTTGCGCTGGGCACCGCCGCTTTTTATGGCTTTGTAACATGGCTGTTTGGGCATATTTTGCGCGAAAAAGTGTGCCTGCATATGTGCCCCTATGCCCGCTTCCAAAGCGCGATGTTTGACCACGACACGCTGGTGATTTCCTACGATGTGGAACGTGGCGAACCACGCGGTGCGCGCAAAAAAAACGCCAACAAAGAAGAAACCCAACTGGGCGATTGCATCAACTGCACCATGTGCGTGCAAGTTTGCCCCACAGGCATAGACATCCGCGATGGCTTGCAATATCAATGCATTGGCTGCGCCGCCTGCATTGATGCATGCGATGAAATCATGGACAAAATGGGCTACCCGCGCGGCTTAATCCGTTACACCACCGAAGCCGTGCTCAAACACGAATACACCGATGCCGATGTAAAAAAACGCCTGTTGCGCCCCAAAGTGGTGGGCTATGGCGTGGTGCTGCTGATTGCGGTGGTGGGGCTGCTGGTGGGGCTCGCCACCCGCGCCACCGTGCAAATTGATGTGATTAAAGACCGTGGCGTGATGGTGCGCGAAAACAAAGAAGGCTTGCTGGAAAACACCTACAACCTAAGCATCAGCAACGCCAGCGAACAAACGCAAATCATCCAAGCCAGCGTGTCGGGGCTGGAAGACATCCGTCTCACAGGGCTGCCTGAAAACGGCATCAGCGTGAAAGGCGGCGACATCATCACCGTGCCCGTGCAAGTTGCCACCCAGCCCGAATACGCCGAAAAAGGCAGCCACCCCATCCAGTTCACCTTCAAATACCGCGTAGAAGGGCAGCCTGAAAACGAAGCGCGCGAGCTGCAAGAAAAATCTATCTTTATCGGAGAATAACATGAGCACACAGCCTAACCCTAAACCCGTGCCGTGGTACAAACACCGCTGGCCGTGGATATTGATGAGCGGGCCTGCCGCCGTAGTCGTGGCAGGGTTTTACACCTTTTATCTTGCCAAAACCCACGCCGACGAAATGGTAACCGACGACTACTACAAAGAAGGCAAATACATCAATATGCAAATTGAGCGCGACGAAGCCGCCGCAAAACGCCACATCCAAGCGCAAATGTTTTTCAACCCAGAAGGCACCACCGCCAAAATCTTCATCAGCGGCGATTTTGACAAAAACACGCCGATACAACTTTTGCTGCTGCACCCCGCCAAAAAAGCCTACGACCAAACCGTGCCGCTCAAAGCCAGCAACGCGCCACAATCGGGCGACAAAACCGAATACACCGCCACCTTCAACGCCCTGCCACCCGCCGTGCATTGGTATCTGCGGCTGGAAGACACCCAAGGCAAATGGCGCGTGGAAAGCAAATGGCAGCCGAAAACAGGCAACGCTGCGATGTTCACGCCCAAGTTTGACGAAACGAGAGCGAGCGCAGCAGAGCCGTAAAGCGCGGCATTAGGCAGCCTGAAACCCAGTTCGGCATAACCAAAATGCGTGTAATTTTGATGCAAGCGCACGGCTTGCAAGCAAGCCGTAGAAGCGCGGGGACATTTTCAGGCTGCCCAAGCATCCCGCCCGCGTTTAGGCAGCCTGAAAAACAAAAACCGGTTGGTATGAAGCCAAACGGTTTTTTGTTGGGGGATGGTTTTCAGGCTGAAATCTTTGCAAAACCCAAAACACAACAAGAAATAGTCAATTCTCCGTCATTCCCGCGCAGGTGGGAATCTTGGTTAAATTTACACAATGGTTTGTTTTTGCGTAATTTTTTGAATATCAAACAAGATTCCCGCCTACGCGGGAATGACGACATTTCTTGTGTTTCAGGCTGCTGTTAGGGGTTTTGTAAAGGTTTCAGGCTGCCTACTTGTGTGCGGCAAAATAGGCAATTGTGCCGATGTTGCTTAGGACAAGGGCGGTGATAAGGGCGGTGGTTTGGGTGGACATTTTTAAGGGGGCGTATTGTTGAGTGGTGGTATTTTGAACAGGATGCGGTGGTTTATTTCTACATTTAAGGCAGCCTGAAAACAAGCAAGCTAACACGCTGTGATGGTTTTCAGGCTGCCTTTATTTGTATAGTCGTCCCAATTAAACCTTATACGGCGTTGGCTCGCCCACCACGGGCGAAATGGTTTATTGCCAAATCAGAGATTTGGACAAAGCCAGTTTTGCTGTACTACTTGTACTATCTGCGGCTCGCCGCCTTGTATAAGAACCTGTATTCACTATTTTCATAGGCATCTTTTATGTCCTAAAAACGCGGCTACTGCGTTAAAAATGCTCGCAAGGTGTCCAACCTTGCTGCGCTTTTTGCCTTGTATCCGCGCTTTTATGCCATAAAATCTACCTATGCAAATAATGAATACAGGTTCTAAGTCTTAATTGAAACAACTATATTTGTTGGCAAGCTGCCAACGTTCCATTTTGGCTACGCTGAATTGCGTTTCAGGCTGCCTATCCCAAAATCTTTTCCACAATCTCGCGCACGTCTTTGGATAGGCTGCTCAGCGCGGCGAGTTGGGTAAGCTCGTTGCGCATCAGGCTTTGACGGTGCGGTTCTAGGCGTTTCATCAGGTTAAACGCGCGGGCGAGCCCTGCGGCGATTTGTGGGTTGAAAGTGTTGATTTCGCAGATTTTTTGCGCGACAAAGGCGTAGCCCGAACCATCGGCGGCGTGAAAATGCGGGGTGTTGCGGGCGAATGTGCCGATTAGGGCGCGCACTTTGTTGGGGTTGGTTAGGGCAAATTGCGGGTGGTGCAGGGCAGCCTGAACTTGGGCGAGCGTGTCGCTGCGGCGGCTGGATGCGATTAGGCTGAAATATTTGTCCATCACTAGGGGCTGGTCGGCGAATTTGGCGGCGAAGCGGGCGAGCAGTTGGTTGCGTTTGTCGTCAGGGTTGTGGTTGATGGCGGAGAGTATACCCCATTCGTGGGTCATGTTTTTGCGTGCCATTTCGTCATAATGTTCAAACACTTGCTCTATGGTGGCTTGTTCGTCATAGCGGCAGATAAGGTTGAAGCTGGCGTATTGCAGGGTGCGTTGGGCGGCATCTTCGGGGGAGTATTCGTACACTTGGATTTGCTTGCCGCGTTTGTCGGCTTGCTCGGCTTCGCGGGCGTTGAGCGCGGCGGCGAACAGTTCGCCGTGCAGGGCTTGGGTAAGCGCGTCTAGCAGGGCTTCGCGGGCGGCGGTGGTTTGCACGGGGTTGATGTGGTCGCGCTCGCTCCATAGTTCGCTTTCGGCGGGGACTTTGAGCAGCAGGGCTTTGAACGCGGGGTCTAGCGCGGCATCGTTGATGGCTTGGCGCAGGGCGTTGATTAGGGCGATGGGCTGCGCGGGGGTTGCGCCGTGGGCGAGCGCGGTTTCGTTGGCGGCAATGGCGCGGCGGTATAGGGTTTGCGCGGCTTCCCAGCGGGCGTAGGGGTCGGTGTCGTGGGCGAGCAGCAGGGCAAGTTGGGGGTCGGTGTAGTCAAAATTAAGGAGCACGGGGGCGGAGAAGCCGCGCAGCAGCGATGGGGTGATGGCTTGGGCGGGGGCTTCGGGTTGCAGGGTAAAGGTTTGCTCGGCTTGGGTGAGCACCAACACGGTTTCGGTTTGGCTGGGTGGAAGCTCGTTACACCCGCTTTCAGGCTGCCTAAATGCGATTTGCTCGCCGTGTTCGTTCAACAGGGCGATTTTGATGGGTATCATCATCGGCTGTTTGGCGTGGGCGGGCATATCGGGGGTGTCGGGCAGGGTTTGTTTGATGTGGAGAACGTAGTCGCCGTTGGTTTTCAGGCTGCTTGAAACATCCAGCGTGGGCGTGCCTGCTTGGCTGTACCACAGGGCAAATTGGTCTAGGTTTACGCCGTTGGCATCCGCCATTGCGGCGCGAAAATCATCGCAGGTTACGGCTTGCCCGTCGTGGCGTGCAAAATAGAGCTTCATGCCGCGCTGGAAGCCTGCTTCGCCCAATAGGGTGTGATACATCCGCACCACTTCTGCGCCTTTTTCATACACGGTGGCGGTGTAAAAATTGTTCATTTCCACATAGCTGGCGGGGCGCACGGGGTGTGCCATTGGGCTGGCATCTTCGGCAAACTGGAATTGGCGCAGGGTTTGCACGTTTTCTATGCGGCGCACGGCTCTGCTGGCTCGGTCGCCCGAAAATTCTTGGTCGCGGAACACGGTTAAGCCTTCTTTGAGCGAGAGCTGAAACCAGTCGCGGCAGGTTACGCGGTTGCCTGTCCAGTTGTGGAAGTATTCGTGTCCAATCACGCTTTCTACGCCTTCAAAATCGGCATCGGTGGCGGTGTGCGCGTCTGCCAGCACATATTTGGTGTTGAAGATGTTTAAGCCTTTGTTTTCCATTGCGCCCATGTTGAAATCGCCCACGGCAACGACCATAAACACGTCTAAATCGTATTCCAAGCCAAAGCGGGTTTCGTCCCATCGCATCGCGTGTTTGAGCGATTGCATAGCGTGGGCGACTTTGTGGGCATCTTCGGCGCGGGTGTAGAACTGGATGGCGACTTTGCGCCCGCTTTGGGTGGTGAAGCTGCTGCGGTTGACGGCTAAATCGCCTGCCACCAGCGCGAATAAATAGGATGGCTTGGCAAAGGGGTCGTGCCACACGGCGTAGTGTTGCCCGTTTTTCAGTCTGCCTGAATCCACCAGATTGCCGTTGGACAGCAACACGGGGTATTGCGCGGCATCGGCGATGATTTTGGTGGTAAACACCGCCATGTTGTCGGGGCGGTCTAGGTAGTAAGTCATGGTGCGAAAGCCTTCGGGCTCGCATTGGGTGTAGAGATTGCCGCCTGATGCGTATAGGCCGTTGAGCGTTTGGTTGGCTTCAGGGTTGATTTGGGTGGTGATGTGGAGAACAAACGGCTCGGCTGGCACGCGGTGGAGCGTGAGACTTTCGGCGGTTTGGGTGTAGGCGGTTTCAGGCTGCGTTTCGCCGTTGAGCGATAGGGCGAGCAGGGTTGCGCTGCCGTCTAGCGTGAGACTTTGCGGAGCGTTGGGCTGGGGGACGATGTGTAGCTCGGCTTCAACGATGGTGGCGGTGGGCGATAGGGTGAAGGTGAGTTGGACTTCGTGGATGCGGTGGGCAAGGGGACGGTAATCGGTTAGGTGTTTGACGGTTTGGGTTGGGGACATGGTGGGGCTTTCTGTGGGATGGGTTGAGAACGGGGGGGATTTTAGCGTGTTTGGGGGTTTCAGGCTGCCTATTTGTGGGGGATGCGGTGGGTATGGGGATAGGGTGGCAGCCTGAAATCTTTGCAAAACCCGCAACCGATGGAGCGTCAGTGGCTCGCCGACATTTTGACAACGCAGCAAATGCCGTTTGTAGCCATTTGGTGGCGAGCCGCCGCCGCTCCATTTTGGGTTTCAGGCTGCCTATGGGCTGTGCAAGGGTTTCGGCAAACGGCGTGCTTCGGTTAATGTTTCTGATGCGTTTGGCTTTGCGCCTTATCGCGGCGCGTGCGAACTAGCCGCACTTCGTGCGTCGTCGAACAAGCGCACGCTTTTTCCCGAAAAAAGGACGCTCCGTTCGGCTGGACGTAGGGGAATGGGCAGTAGTAGCATTAAACATTTGTGAAGCGTTAGGCAGCCTGAAACCTTTGCAAAACCTAAAACACCACAAGAAATAGTCAATTCTCCGTCATTCCCGCGTAGGCGGGAATCTTGGTTAAATTTACACAATGGCTTGTTTTTTTGTAATTTTTTGAATGTTAAACAAGATTCCCGCCTACGCGGGAATGACGGCATTTCTTGTGTTTCAGGCTGCCTATGGGCTTTTGCAAGGGATGGGCGAACAGCGTGGGCAACGAGTTGCCCACCTTACGGTTTTCAGGCTGCCTTTGGATGGGGCAGCCTGAAACGTGATGCGGGGCTTGGGGTGCGGGGGCGGCTGATAGGGCAGCCTGAAATGGTTGCCCCGCGTTCCCTACGGCTTGCTTGCAAGCCGTGCGCTGGCGTGTAGGATTGGTTTTATGCGTGATTGGGTTTTGGGCGATGAGCCGTTGTCTCTTTATTCTGCGTTTTCAGGCTGCCTAAACGGCTGTTTGAAGTGCGCCCAAACGGGTTGGCAGATGCTGGGCAATTCGGGGCACGCGCCCAGCACGCCGCCGCTGTAATCGTGTGGGCGGTGGAAGTCGCTGCCTGCGCTGGCGAGCAAGCCGTGGCGGGAGGCGGCTTGGACGTAGTTTAGGCGGTCGTTCAGGCTGCACGCGCCGCTGTGCACTTCCATGCCGCGCCCGCCTAACGCGCGAAATTCGTCAAACAGGTTGTGCCGCGCGGTGGCGGATAGGTCGTAGCGCATGGGGTGGGCGATGATGGCGATGCCGCCTGCTTCGTTGATGGCGGCGATGGCGGCGGGCAGTTCTGCCCATTGGTGGCGCACGGACGCGCTTTTGCCGTCGCCCAGATAGCGGGTAAACGCTTGTTGCTTGTTGCGGGCGTGCCCTTGTTGCACCAGCCAATCGGCAATGTGCGTGCGCGAGACCATTTCGGGGTTGGCAGCGAGCGCGAGCGCGCCTTCGGCTGCGCCTGCGATGCCGCGTTTGGCGAGCTTGGCGGCGATTTGGTGCAGGCGTTCTATGCGCCCTTGCCGTACTTGGGCGAGCAGGGTTTGCAGGCTGCTGTAGTGTTCGTCAAAATCCAGCGCAACGATGTGGATGGTGCGATGCCGCCATGTTACCGAGATTTCTGCGCCGTTGATGAACTGGATGCCGTGCCGCGCGGCTTCGGCGCGGGCTTCGGCTAGTCCGCCTGTGTGGTCGTGGTCGGTGAGCGCGAGCAGGCGGCAGCCGTTTTGCGCGGCAGCTTGCACCAGTTGCGTAGGCGTGAGCGCACCATCGGATATGGTGGAATGGGTGTGGAGGTCTATCATGGGTAAGCACTCGGTTTTAGGTTTGCTAGTTATTTTGTATAGTAATCAAGGGATTACTTTACAATACGGGTGGGTTTCTTTATGATGGTGCGGCTAAATTTTGGATGATGCTTGTTTGAGGTTTGGCATTTTTTTAACGACAAATGGAGTGTTCACAATGAAAACGTTATCTTTAATGGCGGCTGTTTTGTCTTTGGCAACGGCTGCGGCTTGGGCGCACGAGGGGCATGAGCATGAACACGGTGGGCATAATTTGAGCAATTTGCCCTCCAGCTGCGAGGCGTATTTTAAACGCGCGGATGCGTGTTTTGCCAAAGCGGGCGAGACGGCTTCTTCGTTTTATGCGACCAACACGATGGTGTTGAAGCATTCGCTGCACGATGCCACGCAAAAGCAGCGCGATGAGATGTGCGTGTATGCGGATAAGAATTTTGTGAAAAATATCGCGCAGAAGTTGAATTGCGAATGAGCGATGGGGTAAACAAAGCTGCCTGTGATGGGCGGCTTTTTTTTCAGGCTGCCTATTGTTGCGTGGGATAGGCAGCCTGAAAAGTTTTTACGCGGCTTTCAGGCTGCCTTGTGGCTTATTTTTTCATCTTCGGGCGAAACGAATGCTTGGCATCAAAGCCTTTGCTGGCGATTTTGATGTTGTCAGGCATCGGCTGAGGGCGGGCTTCGTTTTCGCTTTTGAGCTGCGACAGATATTCCACGATTTTCTGCCACACAAAATCGGGGTCTAGGTAGATGCCCAGCGCGGAGAGTTGCGGGTTGGCGGCATAGGTGGTTTCCCATCTGCTTGTTTGCCCGCGCTCGCCTGCAAGGGCATCGGTTTCGCACGCCAGCAGCAGCGGGATGTCGTGATACGGGCGCAGCTTGTCGCGCCGTCTTTCTGGCGTGGCATCGTGCACCTGAAAATCATCAACATCGCCGTAATAGTCGTAAAAACCTGCCAGCGGAAATTCGCTGCCGTCGTGAAAACGGATATGGTCTAACGCGGATGCTTCGCCATCCATATCAAACGCGCTGTACACGCGCTCGCCGCTGTTGAATAACGCGACTTTGGCGTTGCCCACATACAGCCACGAAAGGGCAACGCTTGCGCCAAATTTCTGCGTCCACTCGGGATGCGGCGCGGGCAAATGCTTGGGCGCGGGCAAATCGGCGCGGGCGCGGCGGTCAAATATTAAAAGCGGGTCTGTGCCGTATTTGGCGACGTTGAAATCGTAGAAATCTTTAAATTTGCTGATGATTTTCATTGTGTTACTTCGTTTCAGGCTGCCTTGCTGCTTTCAACATCCGATGCAGCCTGAAAACGCTTTTGCGTCCACACAAACACCGTCAATGCCAACGCAGCCAAAGCCGCGCCCACCCAGCCCACATTCGCCAGCCCCAGCGCGGGCGCGCGCATCACCAAGCCGCCGAGCAGCGCGCCGCCGCCAATGCCAATGTTGTAGCACGCCGAATAGATGGCATTGGCGACATCGGCGGCATCGGGCGCGTAGCTCATCACGTGTCCAATCATGCTCAGGCTGATGCAGGCGATGCCGATGCCCCACGCAAAAATCAGCGCAAACAGCGCGGCGGGCTGCTGCCCCAGCGGTTTAAGCAACAGCAGCGACAGCAGCACCACCGCGCCCGAAATCAGCAGCGTGGGGTTGGGGTGGCGCGGATAAAAGCGGGCAAACAGCATACTCGCCGCCATGCCCGACACGCCAAACACCAGCAGCACCCAAGTGGTCATTTGCTCTGAAAGCTGCGTGATGGTGAGCGCGTAGGGTTCAATGTAGCTGTATGCGGTGAAATGCGCGGTTACCATGATGATGCAGAGCGCGTATAAACCCAGCAGGCGCGGGCGTTTGGCAAGCTGCGGCAGGCTGGTGAGCGAGCCTGAATTTTTGCTTTCCAAGCGCGGCAGGATTTTCATCAACAGCAGCATCACGCCGATAGCCAGCACGCCAATCAGCGCAAAAGTGGCACGCCAGCCCAACGCCTGCCCAATGATGCGCCCCAGCGGCAGCCCCAACACCGTTGCCATCGCCGAGCCAAGCGACATCCAGCCCAAGGCTTGCTGGCGTTTGCCACGCGGCGCAACGCGCATCACCAGCACGGCGGTAATTGACCAAAACACGGCGTGGGTGAGCGCAATCATCACGCGCGACACCAGCAGCACGGGGAAATTCCACGCCGCCACCGACAGTGCGTGCCCCGCGATAAAAAGGGTAAACAAGCCCATCAGCAGCCTGCGCCGTTCCATTTTTGCCAACAGCAGCATCAGCGGCAGCGATGCGAGCGACACCACCCATGCGTACACGGTAATCATGATGCCCGTTTGCGATGCGGGCAGGTTGAAGCCCTTGCCGATGTCGGTGAGCATGGCAACGGGGATGAACTCGGTGGTATTGACCACAAAGGCGGCGATGGCAAAGGCAAGCACGCGCAGATAGGCGATGTGGATGGCGGTTTTTTTGGTAAGCATGGGTGATGGGCTTGGGGGATAGGGTGGAGCAGGGGGGGATAAAAAAGGCTTTCAGTTGGGCTGAAAGCGGGGAATGGTGTTTTTTGCTGTTTCAGGCTGCCTTTGGGCGATACAAGGCAGCCTGAAAACGCCAAACAGTAGGGTGGGCAATTGACTTGCCCACCAACGTTAAGGTTATCTGCCACGGTGGGCAAACGAGTTGCCCACCCTATGCAGCCTGAAACGTGTTGCAACATGGCGTAGGGTGTGTGCCGCAGGCACGCACGCGGAAACTTGCAAACCGCGTGCGTGGCAAAGCCACACACCCTACGGATGTTTTCAGGCTGCTTAAATTCTCGTCAACATTCAAGGCAGCCTGAAAACGAGTAACCAGCAGGAACAACCGTTTTCAGGCTGCCGCTCGTGCCACATACGGCGTAAACGCATCGCTGTAAAACGCCGTTTCAGGCAGCCCGCGTTGCGCGGTAAACGCTTGCTTGCTGGCGCGAATCATGTCTATTGAACCGCAAGCGTACACTTCGTAGCCCGACAAATCGGCGTAATCGTGCAAAACGTGTTCGGTAATGTAGCCGCGCGCGCCTTGCCAAGCGTCATCGGCGCGGGACAGCACGGGCGTATAACGCGCATTGGGCAGCAGATACAGCAGCTCGCGCAGGGCGGCTTCGTCATACAAACCATCGGCGGTTTGCGCGCCGTGGTAGATGTGCACGCTGCGGCTGGGGTCGGTGTCGCGCAGGTGGTGCAGCAGCGATTTAATCGGCGCAAAGCCTGTGCCTGTGGCGATAAAAATCAAGGGTTTATGGCTGTTGTTGTGGAGCGTAAACGCGCCCAGCGGCGCACGCACGCGCAGCACGTCGCCCACTTTCAGGCTGCCTGAAAACAGCGCGGGCGAAAACACACCGCCTTCGCGCAGGCGCACATGAAACTCCATCACGCCGTTGTCGCTGGGCGCGTTGGCAAGCGAATAGCTGCGCACCGTGCCTTTATACAAAATGTCGGCATACTGCCCCGCGTAGAATTTAAACGGCGGCGATTTGGGCAACGCCAGCCGCAGCAGAGCCATGTTGCCGCGAATGTCCACGTGCGCCACCCGCGCGTGCATGGTACGCGGCGCAATCGCTTTCGCGCCTTCGTAGGCAGGCAAATCCAGCACCACATCGCCCTTGGGCTGGCAGGCGCACAGCAGCACCATGCCCGCCGCCGCGTCTTCATCGGTGAGCGCACAGTCGTCATAATCGCCCAGCGCCACTTCGCCCGACACCACTTGGGCAATGCAGGTGCCGCACATCCCGCTTTGGCAGGCGTTGGGCAGGTTGTAGCCTTGGCGCAGCGCGGCTTCTAGGATGGTTTCATCGGCTTGGGTTTCAAATTGGGTTTGGCTGGGGGTGATGGTGACTTGCGACATTTGGGCAACGAGTGGGTTCAAAAAAGGGTTAAACGAAAGGGCGCGATTTTACCATGCGACAAGGGGTTAGGCAGCCTGAAACGTCAAATCGTAGGGTGGGCAATTGGCTTGCCCACCAAAATGTGGTGCGCGAACCATGGTGGGCAAACGAGTTGCCCACCCTACGCCTAAACGCGGGCGCGATGGTTAGGCAGCCTGAAACACTTGCCCCGCGCCCTTACGGCTTGCTGGCAAGCCGTGCGCTGACTAAGAACCTGTATTCACTATTCTCATAGGCATCTTTTATGCCCTAAAAACGCGGCTACTGCGTTAAAAATGCTCGCAAGGTGTCCAACCTTACTGCGCTTTTTGCCTTGTATCCGCGCTTTTATTTCATCAAATCTGCCTATGGAAATAGTGAATACAGGTTCTAAAAATACGCAGGCAGCCTGAAACGAAAATACTCTTTCAGGCTGCCTAAATACACGCCACATCAATCCAATACTTTCAATTTCCCTTTAAAATCATCAATCTTGTTGTACTCCTTGCTTGCCATAATGTTTTGCAACTCGCGGGTCAAACGCTCAAACACCGCCACGCCTTCTTGATGCAAGATGGTGCCCACTTGCACCATATCCGCGCCGCACAAAATATGCTCAAACACGTCCACGCCGCTTTGCACGCCGCCTGTGCCGATGATTTGGATGCTGGCGTTCAGCCGTTGGCGAAAGGCAAACACATTCGCCAGCGCGGTGGGCTTCAAATACGCGCCGCCAATGCCGCCAAAGCCGTGCTTGGGCTTAATCAACACCGTTTCGCTGTGCGGGTTCACCAGCAAGCCGTTGCCGATGCTGTTCACCGAGTTGACATACGCCAGCGGATAGCGGTTCAAAATCGCCGCCATTTGGCCAAAATGCACCAAATCAAAATACGGCGGCAGCTTCACGCCCAAAGGCAGGCGCGTGAATTGGGCGAATACGGTGTCCAGCACGCGCGACACGGTTTCAAAGTCGTAGGCCGTTTGCGGTTTGCCAACCACGTTGGGACAGGATAAGTTCAGCTCGATGATGCCGTTGAAGTCGGATTGGTAAATCTGGTTTAGCAGTGCCACGTCGTCTTCCGCGCTAAACCCCGAAATGGATACGAAATAGGTTTTTTCAGGCTGCTCTTGCTGCGCTTGCGAAACGTAGCTCAAATAATAGGGCAGTCCGAAATTGGGCAGACCCATGGAATTGATGCTGCCCAAGCGGTGTCGCGGTAGCGCGGTTCGGGGTTGCCCTCGCGCGGTTGCACGGTGGCGGATTTGGTAACGAAGCTGGCGGCGGATGAATTTTGCATCGCGTCCAAATCGGCGCGGGTGTAGTCGCACACGCCTGCCGCGTTCATGATGCAGTTATCAAAGGCGCGTCCTGCGATGCGGGTGGAAGTGTCGGGCATGGGGTTTCCTTTGCGCTGGGAGTAAAAATTTGATTTTAAAGGAAGCGGCGGTTTTCAGGCTGCCTAAAACCGCCTGCGCTGCGCTAAATCAAACGGGCAGCCTGAAAAAGCCTTGACGCGGTTTGGCTCGGTGCAAGGGCGCGGCGTTTGTTTTGCGCGTTTCAGGCTGCCTAGTTGCGTTGTTTAGCGTTAAAATGTTCACCTTTCTTAACACGCATCCGCATCATGAAAACCCCCGCTATTAACACAAAAATCATCAACACCCTGCCCGTGTTAATCAGTGCCAGCCTGTGCGCCTATTTTGTTTGGCGGTTCAACAAGGAGCAATACTTCGCCGCGCTCATTCTCGGCATCATCGCAGGCGGCTTGGTGGATTTGGACAACGGGCTCACGGGCAAGTTTAAAAACGTGATGTTTGCCGTGCTGGCGTTTGCCATCAGCTCGCTTGCCGTGCAGTTCACCTTTAACAACCCTGTCGCGCTGCCCATCGCGTTTACCGCCATCGCCTTTGTGTTCACCCTATTGGGCGCGGCGGGCACGCGCTATCGCACCGTATCCTTTGGCACGCTCGCCGTCGCCATCTACACCACGCTCACCCACGACCCGCACGCCGCGCCCTATCTCAACACGCTACTGATTATCATCGGCACGCTGCTGTACACCTTGTTCACTCTGCTGGCGCACATCGTGTTCCCGCATCGCCCCGTGCAAGAAAACATCGCCCAAGCCTATGATGCCCTTGCCGATTATCTGAACAGCAAAGCCAGCTTTTTTGACCCCGATGAAATCGCCGAACACGACCAACAGCAAATCCAGCTTGCCATGACCAACAGCCGCGTCATCAGCAGCTTCAACCTTTGCCGCAACGCCCTGTTTTACCGAATGCGCGGGCAACATCGCCACCCGCGCACCGCCAAAATGCTGCGCTATTACTTCATCGCCCAAGACATCCACGAGCGGATGTCCGCCAGCCATATGCACTACCAAACTTTCACGCAGCAAATGAGCCACACCGATTTAATCTACCGCATCCAACGCCTGATTCGCCTGCAAGCGCAAGCCTGCCGCCAGTTTGCCCACAACCTGCGCCAAAACACCGAATACGCCGATTTTCCCAAGCTCGCCCGCGCCACCCAAGGCGTAATGCAATCGCTGGATTACTACGCCGCGCACGATACGGGCAACGGCGCATCGCCATACAGCGTGCAACGCCTGCTGGATAACCTAGCCCGCATCAGCCAACAATTTGCCCAGCTCGGCAACCCCGATATTCAAAACCTGACCACGCCCAGCGAGCAAACCCGCATCCAAGCCCTTGATAACAACAACTTCAAAACCGCATGGCAAATTTTCAAGCAACAGCTCACGCTCAAATCGCCCGTGTTCCGCCACGCCGTGCGCATGGCGATAATTGCCTGCGTGTGCTGCATCGTGGTGCGCATCATCAACAGCCAACACCTGAACGACAACGATTTAAGCCTAGGCTATTGGATATTGCTCACCGCCGTGTTTGTGTGCCAGCCCAACTATTCCGCCACCAAAAGTCGCTTGCTGCATCGCATTGTGGGCACGCTCGGCGGCGTGTTGGTGGGTTCTATTTTGCCCGTGTTCGCGCTCACGCTGGTGGACAAGCTCGCCATCGCGGTGATTTTTGTGAGCCTGTTTTTCTACTCGCGTACCAACAAATACAGCTATTCCATCTTTTTCATCACCATCCAAGCCATGATGAACTTTGCCATTATGGGCTTTGATGTGGCGGGCTTTTTTGTGCCGCGCATCATCGACACCATACTGGGCGCGTTGATTTCGGGCATCGCCGTGTATTACCTGTGGCCCGACTGGAAATACATCTCGCTGGAAAAAACCAGCACCGAAGCCATCCAAAGCAACGCAGGCTACCTAACCGCCGTGTTAGACGAGCTGCAACACGGCATCCGCGAAGACATTGCCTACCGCGCCGCCCGCCGCACCAGCCACGACAAAGCCGCCGCGCTATCCAGCGTGTTGTCCGATATGTCCAGCGAAGCCGATAAGCACCGCGATAAGCTGGAAGACGGCTTTATGCTGTTAAAAATCAACTACTCGCTGATTAGCTACATCGCCGCGCTGGGCGCATACCGCGACAAAATCCAAGCCGACAGCGAAGCCGAGCAACAATTTCTCGCCACGTTTTACCCCGCCGCCAGCCAAGTCGCCCAACTGCTGCAACACATCGCCGACAGCAGCGAAAGCCATTTTCAGGCTGCCTTAAACACGCTGGATGAGCAATTAGCGCAACTGCACGCCCAAGCCGAAGCCCAAAGCCAAAGCGACCCCAGCAGCCACATCACCCAAGCGCAAGTGCTCACCCGCCAGCTCAGCATGATGCGCGAACTGCTGCCCGAGTGTTACACCGCGCTGCATCGCCAACTAGACCGCGCGCAAAGGCAAACGCCACAGCCGCCGATTCGCATTCAGGCAGCCTGAAAACGCTATGGAGTGGCGATGGCTCGTCGCCCAATAACACAGCGAACAACGCGGCACAGCTTGGCGATATAACGGCGGATGGTTTCAGGCTGCCTTGGATAGCGCGAAATAGGCAGCCTGAAACCCTATCCACCCTATACAACATCCCCCACCCCCAAAAAGGAAACCCAGTGTACATCCCACAAAAAATCAAAACCCTAATCTGGCTCGTGTTAATCGCCATCGCCCTATTTGGCGTGTACCAAATTCCCGCCGTGCGCACGCTGGTGAACCGCACCGCCGCCAAGCAAGGCATAGACATAGACAAAAACTCACCCGAAGCGCAAATCCGCCGCCTAAAAGGCAGCTATGACGACCGCGACGACAGCGAAGTGGTCAAAGAAAACATAGACCGCAAAGTGCAGGCCTTCCGCGACTACGGCAAAGAACTTACCCCCAACGCCAGCAGCACGCCCAGCACCGCCCGCGGGCGCACCAAAGACGGCAGCTATTCCGACCAAACCGACCAACGGCATCATAATAAAAACCGCCGCCATTGATTAGGCTTGATGCAAAGCGTGTAAACACGTTTTCAGCCTTGTGCGTTGCACTTCGGCATACCCTGAGCTTTGCATAAGTTCGCATAGCTAAATCAAAGATTTAGATGCTCACTTAATACCCAAATCAAAGATTTGGACAAAGGGGCAAGGCTGCCTTAATGCAACGGTAAAGGCAGCCTGAAACCCATTTTTATAGCGCGTGTAGCGTGTGCCGTTTCGCTGCGTACACAGTTTGATGCCGTTATCCCAAAGGCAGCCTGAAACGCAAATATTATTAACCACGGCGGACAACCCCATTGCCCCCCTACGCGCTGCCCACCAAACAGCCAAGGCAGCCTGAAAACCATCCCACAACCCACCCCATGATAATCCGCAAAAAATCCAACACCCTAGCCCTTCTATTCGCATGGCGCGGCACCATTTTCCCCAAAGTCCTGCCCGCCATGCTGCTGCTATCCAGCGTCTCTCTGCTGCTGGGCATCGGTGCGCACTACCACTGGTTTCACCTGCCCACCCCGCCCGTGCTCGGCTTCACCATCTTCGGTATCATCCTGTCGCTGTTTCTCGGCTTTCGCAACAACGCCAGCTACGACCGATGGTGGGAAGGGCGCAAACTCTGGGGGCAACTCATCGCCACCCAACGCCACCTGATACGCGAAAGCCAAATCCTGCCCAACGCCCGCCGCGAACTGGTGTTGCGCCAAATCATCGTGTTCACCCACCTACTGCGCGACCGCCTGCGCTACCAAACCGCCCACCCCGAGCTATTCCTAGAATACGGGCAAATGCAAGCCGACCAAATAGAAGCCTTCGCCACCCACATCAACCCACCCCAATACGCCTTAGAACACATCCAATACGACCTTATCCAAGCCCACCGCCAACAAGAAATCAGCGACATCACCTACACCCATCTCACCACACATCTCAACACACTCGGCATGATACAAGCAGGCTGCGACCGCATCGCCAGCACCCCCGTGCCCTTTGCCTACTCCGTGCTGCTGCACCGCGCCATCCATAGCTTCTGCATCATGCTCCCCTTTGGGCTAGAAGCCGCGCTCGGGCTGTGGACACCGCTGATGGTGGCATGGCTGGTGTATATGTTTCTCGGGCTAGATATGCTCAGCGGGCAGTTAGAAGACCCATTCGGGCGACAAGACAACAACCTACCGCTGGATTCACTCGTGCGCCTTGTAGAACGCGAAATCCTAACCGCGCTCAACGTCGCCCAACTTCCCCCCGCATGGCAGCCTGAAAATGGCAATTTGACCTAGCCCCGCTTTTAACCCAACCCCGCCAAACCAAAGGCAGCCTGAAAACCGTTTACCCGTTTCAGGCTGCCTTGAAACATCCAAGCATAATAGCAGCAGCCTGAAATCCCCAAATAGCCCACCACCCTCATAGCCAGCGCACGGCTTGCAAGCAAGCCGTAGGGAGCGCGGGGACAGTTTTCAGGCTGCCCAACATCTGCGCCCGCGTTCAATTTATAGCAAAGTAGGTCGGGCATTGATGCCCGACAAACACGCACGGAAAACCAAGCAGCCAATGGAGCGGCGACGGCTCGTAGCCAAATGGCGGATGAAATAGAGCAATGTTGCATCATCAGCCAAAATGTCGGCGAACTGCCGACACGCCATTTTCAGGCTGCCTTTGGGATGATTGGGGCAGCCTGAAAACGCCAAATGGTAGGGGGCAATTCACTTGCCACCAAAACGTTAAAGCTATCCACCAGTGGTGGGCAAACGAGTTACTCACCCTATATACGTTAAGGCAGCCTGAAAATGCCCACCCGATGCTTAAACGCGGGTGTGATGGTTGATGATGCAGCCTGAAAACTGTCCACGCGCTCCTACGGCTTGCTGGCAAGCCGTGTACTGGTGTTAATCATGCTAAAAGGCAGCCTGAAACGGTTATCAAACGTTGTTTCAGGCTGCCTTTGGGTTGCGCGGGGCGATTATACCGACACTTGCGCTTTAATATGCGGGTGCGGGTCGTAGTCTTGCAATTCAAAATCGTCAAATTTAAAGGCGAAAATATCGCGCACGGCGGGGTTGATGCGCATGGTAGGCAGTTTGCGCGGTTCGCGGGTGAGCTGCAACTGGGCTTGTTCTAGATGGTTGTTATACAAATGCGCGTCGCCAAGTGTGTGGATAAATTCGCCTGCTTGCAGGTCGCAGACTTGGGCGAGCATCATGGTGAGCAGGGCGTAGCTGGCGATGTTGAACGGCACGCCAAGGAAAATATCGGCGCTGCGCTGGTAAAGCTGGCAGGAGAGTTTGCCGTTGGCAACGTAGAACTGGAATAGGGCGTGGCAGGGGGGGAGTGCCATGCTGTCCATTTCGGCGGGATTCCATGCGGAGACGATTAGGCGGCGGCTGTTGGGGTTGGTTTGGATTTGCTGCACAAGGTTGCGGATTTGGTCTATGGTTTCGCCGTTTGCGCCGCGCCAACTGCGCCATTGTGCGCCATATACGCGCCCCAGGTCGCCATTTTCGTCTGCCCATTCGTCCCAGATGCGCACGCCGTTTTCTTTGAGATAGCGGATGTTGGTGTCGCCTGATAGAAACCACAATAGCTCGTGGATAATGGATTTGAGATGCAGTTTTTTGGTGGTGAGCGCGGGGAAGCCTTGGGCTAAATCAAAGCGCATTTGGTAGCCGAATACGGAGCGCGTGCCTGTGCCTGTGCGGTCGGATTTGTCGGTGCCGTTGTCCAAAACGTGCTGCAATAAATCTAAGTATTGTTTCATGATGTCCTTTCTTTGCAGGCTGCTTTTTGGGTTTTTAGGCAGCCTGCAGGTGGTTTTGTCTGTTTCAGGCAGCCTGCGGTTTCCCGCATCCGCCCGCCCTCGCCGTATCAAACCGGTGCGTTGGTGGTGAGTCGTACTGTGTACAAAGTATGTTTTACCCGTTACGGGGCTGGGCGGTACACGCGGGGTTTCCCGCAGGCTGCCCTCCGCCTATCTGTTCCGTTGTAGGGAAAACAAGGCCGCACCCGCTTTTGACCACGGCTACCTGAAACGTGCAGGCTGCCTGAAACGTTGTCTGAACGTGGTTATGGCGGATGAATATAAAAATGGGGCAAGGCAGCAACGCGCGCCGTGTACGGAGCGTACATAAGCGCGTTGGCAACGCCGTATCGTTGCCCTTTTCATCCGCGATTACAAATCTTCCGCCCAGTTGGCCTGCTGGATTTGGATGTCGAGCAGGCGGCAGGCTTTGGCGGTGTCGTCGGCGCGGCGGCACGGCGGCGCAGTTCTTTAATGTCCACGGCGGCGAGCATTTTGATTTCGCTGCGGCTGTAACGCGACTGTTCGGGCGTGGCGGCATCGGCGAGCTTGGTCAGCACGGCGTGTTCGGCTTTCAGGCGTTCGCGTTCGGCCAGCGCGGCCACCATGCCCGTGCCGTCCGCCAGCACGGCGCGCTGGTTGGCAAGGTTGATTTGCACAATCAGGTGGTACAGGGCTTCGTTGGCGCGGCGGTATTCGTCCAGCAGCGCGGCGGGGTCTTCGGCGGGGCTTTCGCCTTCTTGGTATTGCGCGTTTTGCAGCAGGCGGGCTTGCTGTTGCGCCAGATGCCTCTGCAAATCGGCGCGGTCAATCAGGGCTTCGGCCAGTTTCATGCTTCGTCCTTCTATTGGTGGGTTGATTGGGTTTGCAGGCTGTCTGTTGGGGTGTTGAAGCTGTTGAAAAGCAGCCTACACTTTTTTGACTGCGTTGGGGCTGTGTTTTTCAGGTAGCCTGAAGGGGGAATGGGCTACCTGAAAGCTGAAACCGCGTGCGTGCGGGACGCACACACACTACACAAGCGGGCTACGCTTGCTATGTTGGTTTAGGTCTGACAACCTTCGCCACGCAAACATTTTTCCAAATATAGTGAGAAAGAGTCTGCTATCAGAACTTCTTCATTTTCATCATGATCAAACATGAGTACAAGTACTTTGTATTCATGATTAATAAATACTGGGTTACCCCATCCATCTGTACCGATAATTATAGTATTTTTATAATTTTCTAAAAAACAAGAAAATCCAATATTTAGATCAATAATGCTATCGTCTCCTAAAAAACACTATTATGAAATCCATATACTTGTGAATTTTTTATTAAGCAGCCACCAAATATTGTAGTGAAAAATTTAAAATCATCATCAATACTTACATTCAATTCTTTTTCTATTAAGCTATTAAGTGTAGTTCTTGTTCGGTTGTGGCAATACCTCTTAGAATAGGATTATTATCAAAGTAATCAGTTAATTCTTTAAAAAAATTTCCATAAATCATTATTATTCCTTACTATTGTTAATTGCAGCATATCTTTCCAGGCTTAATATTTCTTTTACCAAGTTCTTCCTCTGCTCTAAACTTCCAATACTCTACACGCCAAAGATCAAAATCATGCCTATTTTTTCCAGATCCAACACCCTTTCCTTTTTGATTCCCAAATGGATGTTGTTTTTTATTACTCAAAGAATGCTTACTACGAGGAAGCTCAATAATTGGTCCATTTGGATTCTGTTTCTGATGATGCAAGCTGCCGTAGGGTGGGCACTCGTTGCCCACGCGTTTTCAGGCTGCCTTCGGATGCGCAACGCGTGGGCAGCAAGCGCCCACCCTACATACTTCCCGTCCGATTGAATGTGCAGGCTGCCTGAACGCTATGCCGCGTTCCGTTCCACTGCGTCAATGAATTTCGCCGCCACATCAAAGCCTTTTTGTTTGGTGATTTCTTGGAAACCGGTGGGGCTGGTGACGTTCACTTCGGTTAAATAGCTGCCAATCACGTCCAAACCGGCGAGCAAAATGCCGCGCCGTTTCAGTTCGGGGGCGAGGGTTTCGGCGATTTCGCGGTCGCGTTCGCTCAATTCCTGTGCCACGCCGCGCCCGCCTGCGGCTAAATTGCCGCGCGTTTCGCCCTGCTGCGGAATGCGGGCCAGGGCAAAGGGCACGACTTCGCCGTCAATCACGAGGATGCGTTTGTCGCCGTGCACGATTTCGGGGATGTAGCGTTGCGCCATGATGGTGCGCGTGTCCAGCCGCATCAGGGTTTCGAGGATGCTGCCGATGTTCGGGTCGCGCTCGGTGAGGCGGAAAATGCCCATGCCGCCCATGCCGTCGAGCGGTTTGACAATGATGTCGCCGTGCTCGGCTAGAAAGGCGCGCACGTCGGCGGCGCGGGTGGTCACGATGGTGGGCGATGTGAATTGGGGGTAGTTTAAGATGGCGAGTTTTTCATTGTAGTCGCGCATGGCTTGCCCGCTGTTGAATACGTTTGCGCCTTGCTCGGCGGCAAGCGTGAGCAGTTGGGTGGCGTATAAATATTGCATATTAAACGGCGGGTCGGTGCGCATGATGATGGCATCAAAATCGCGCAAGGCAGCCTGAAATGGATCGCCCTGTTGATACCATGCGCTGCCGTTGGTTTGTTCGCCGAGAAATTGCACGGGCGTGGCGCGGGCGTGAACCACGCTGCCTAGAACGGATAATTCGCTGGCAAGGGTGTGATGAAGCTGATGCCCACGCGCGGCGGCTTCGCGCATCATGGCGTAGGTGGTGTCTTTGTAGGTTTTAAAAGTGTGCAGCGGGTCGGCGATAAAAAGGATGTTCATGGTTGCGCTTTCGGCTGGGGCGATGACAGGCAGCCTGAAAGGCTGTGGATGCGTTTTCAGGCTGCCTTAACGTGCTGAATAATGGGCGGATTATTTGATAAGCGGTTTGAGCGTGTAGTTTAAATTTTCGTCTTGCACTTTAAACAGCAGGTCTATGTTGGGATGTTTGCCTGCGTGTTTTTGCGCGTCTAACACGTGTTCGTCAAACCAAATCAAGCCTTGCTCGGCGGCGTAGCGGTTCAGTTCGCCGTTAAATTCGGCAGCCAGCGCGTTGTACAGTTTCAGGCTGCCTAATTTGCCTTCCACGGCGGGGATGTGATGCACCACGTTGCCAGCGGCATCGCAAACGTTTAAGCCGCTTAAGTGGTCTATGCTGGGCATTTGGGCGAGATTTTGTTGGAATGACATGGTTGTTCCTTTGTGAGAGTGGGATGGTTTAGGCAGCCTGAAAGCGGGGTTGGGGTTTCAGGCTGCCTTTTGCACGGTTGAATTTAATGCTTTGTGCCGAAGATTTTATCGCCCGCATCGCCCAGCCCCGGAATGATGTAGCCGTTTTCGTTGAGATGGCTATCGAGCGCGGCGGTGTAGATTTTCACATCGGGATGGGCGGCGTTCACGGCTTGCACGCCTTCGGGCGCGGCAACCAGCACCAAGGCTTTGATGTTGCGGCAGCCTTTTTGTTTGAGCAGGTCTATCGTGGCGACCATAGAGCCGCCTGTTGCCAGCATGGGGTCAATAATCAACGCGGGGCGTTCGTCCATTTTGTCTACCAGTTTTTCAAAATAGGGCACGGGTTGCAGCGTTTCTTCATCGCGCTGCAAGCCAACTACGCTCACTTTTGCCCCCGGAATTAGGTCTAACACGCCATCCAGCATGCCCAGGCCTGCGCGCAAAATGGGCACCACGGTTACGGTTTTGCCTTTGATGCGCTCGCCTTGGATTTTGCCGCACCAGCCGTCAATCTCGCATTGTTCGGTTTCAAAATCGCGCGTGGCTTCGTAGGTCATCAGGCGGGCGAGTTCTTTGGTGAGCGTACGAAATTTGCCTGTGCTGCAATCGGCTTCGCGCATCAGGGTGAGTTTATGGCGCACAAGGGGGTGGTCAATAATGAGCAGATTCATGGTTTTATCTCTTTTGATGGGCTGAAAAACGGGGGCGATTATAGCGTGTTTTCAGGCTGCTTTACAGCATTTAACAGTTGGCGGCGGAGGGATGGGGCGGGGTGTAGGCAGCCTGAAACGGCATTTTCTCGTTTCAGGCTGCCTTTTAGTATCTCAACGTTGCATCTGCCGTTGCCATTGCCAAGCAAACGCCCAGCCCATCAACGCACCACCGCCGTGTGCCATGTGGGCGATGTTGTCGCCAAACAGCGAAACGCCCGAAATCTGCGCAAACACTTCGTATAACACCAAGCCGCCCACCAGATACCGCGCCTGCACAGGCACGGGGATAAACATCAGCGACAGCGGGGCTTTGGGATACACCGCCGAAAACGCCGCCAGCACGCCAAACACCGCGCCCGATGCGCCGAGCATAGAGCCGTTGCTCGCCATAAACGGCAAATACGCCGCCGCGCCCGCCAAGCCCGAAGCAAAATACAACGCCCACACGCGCTTGGCTGTCCACACGCGCAACAGATGCGGCATAAACGAGCCCAGCGCAAACATATTAAAGCCCAAGTGCATCAGGCTTTCGTGCAGAAACAGATGGGTAAACCATTGCCAGATATGGTAATTGGGGTTTTCAGGCTGCCATAACGCGCCTTCTAGCCGCCAATCAAAGCCTGATGCTTGCAGCAGAAAGATGGCGACGTTGAGCGCGATGAGAATGATGTGGGGCGGGAGTTTGGGTGGGTTCATGGGGGGCAAATAAAGGTGGGGAAGGTTGGGGCAGCCTGAAAAGGGGGGAATGCGCCATTGGGCTGTTACACCGTTTCAGGCTGAAATTTATGGCGGATTAAGATAAATAGGTCAGGGTTTGTCGGGCATAAATGCCCGACCTACTGATGAACAATAGTTTGTTATTTTCAGGCTGCCTATGTCTCTCAAACTGGGCGGCAACAAAAAGTCGGGCGCATTATCCCGACTTCACAACGGTTTACGCCCACACCAGCAGCGCATGATTGCGCTTGCCACGTTTGATAATCGTGTATTTACCAAAGCGTTTGTGCGCATCGGTAAGCAAATACACATCATCGGGCTTCTCGGCGGTGTGGTTGGGGTTGTTGGCTTCGGCGGGGCTGCCGTTAATCAACACCGCATTGCTTTGCACAAAGCCGCGCGCTTCTTTGTTGGATTTAGCTAAACCCGCTTGCACTAAGGCTTCCACCACATTCAGGCTGCCTGAATTCGCAACGTGCAGCGCAGGCAAACCATCCAGCGCCAATTGGGCATAATCTTGCTCGGTCAAGCCGCTTTCATCGCCCGAAAACAGGCTTTGCGTGATGCGTTGCGCGGCTTCCAGCGCGGCTTCGCCGTGAATCAAGCGCGTCATTTCTTCGGCTAGGATGCGTTGCGCTTCGGGCTTGGTGCTGCTGGCTTTATCTGCCGCTTCAATCGCGTCAATTTGTTCTAGGGTTAAGAAAGTAAAATATTTCAAGAATTTATACACATCGGCATCGGCTACTTTGAGCCAGAATTGGTAGAACTGGTAGGGCGAGGTTTTTTTCGCGTCCAGCCACACTGCGCCGCCTTCGGTTTTGCCGAATTTGGTGCCGTCGGCTTTGGTAACCAGCGGCAAGGTCATGCCGTGTACTGTTTTGCCGTTTAGGCGGCGCGTGGTTTCCGTGCCCCAAGTGATGTTGCCCCATTGGTCGGAACCGCCGATTTCCAATTGCACGTTGTGGCGCGTGTTGAGCTGGGCGAAGTCGTAGCCTTGCAGCAGCGCGTAGGCAAACTCGGTGAACGAGATGCCTTGGTCTTCGCGCTCAATGCGTTGGCGCACTGATTCTTTTGCCAGCATGGCGTTCACGGAAAAATGTTTGCCGATGTCGCGCAGAAAATCCAAGCAATTCATGTTGGCGAACCAGTTGGCGTTGTTTTCCATGATGGCGGGGTTTGCGCCGTCAAATTTAAGAAACGGCGTGAGCTGGTTTTTGATGCTTTCCACCCAGCCTTTTACCGTTTCGGGCGTGTTCAGGCTGCGTTCTACCGCTTTGAAGCTGGGGTCGCCAATCATGCCTGTTGCGCCACCCACGAGTGCCACGGGCGTGTGCCCCGCGTTTTGAAAACGGCGCAACACCAACACGGGCAGCAAATGCCCGATGTGTAGGCTGTCGGCGGTGGGGTCAAAGCCGCAGTAGAGGGTGATTTTTTCGCTGTCTAGCAGCTTGGAGAGTTCGTTTAGGTCGGTGCTTTGCGCGATTAGGCCGCGTGTTTGCAAGTCTTGTAATAAAGCGTTCATTAAGGTTTCCAATAAAAGGCAGCCTGAAAAGGGTTCAGGCTGCGGTTGAATGATTGAATGACGGGGCGGATTTTAAAGCATTTTCAGGCTGCCTAAAAGCTGCCGTGCTCGGTTATTGGGCAAAATACGCGCGTTGGCGGGCGGGGGAATTATTCGGCGGCGGCATCGTCTGCGGCATCATCCGCACCATTATCGGCAGCCTGAAAACGAGCGGAGCTAAAGTCGTCAAACCAGCCCGATACTACGCTATTCACTTCATCCACACCTTGTTTTTTCAGGCTGGAAAACAGTTGCACCGACACGGTTTGCCGTTCCATAAACGGCTTTAAGGCTTTTTTCACCGCCGCAAGGGCTTTGATTTGCTCGTTTTTGGAGAGCTTATCGGCTTTGGACAACAGAATATGCACAGGTCGCCCCGTGAGCGCGAAAAAATCCAGCATTTGAATGTCCAACGGCTTCATTGGATGGCGCACATCCATAATCAGCACCAAGCCAATCAGCTGCGGGCGCGTTTGCAAATAATCGCCCAGCAGCTTCACCCAATGGGCGCGGATGGCTTCGGGCACTTGTGCATAGCCGTAGCCTGGTAAATCCACCATAAAATTGCCGTTTGCCAGCTCAAAAAAATTGATGTGCTGCGTGCGGCCGGGGGTTTTGGACACATAAGCCAAGCGCATATGGCTGCATAAGGTGTTGATTGCGCTGGATTTGCCCGCATTGCTGCGCCCCACAAAGGCGATTTCGGCGGGGGTGTCGGGCAGGTCTTTTAGTTGGTTTACGGTGGTGAAAAATTTGGCGTTTTGAAATAGATTGTTCATGGCTGTAAAGATTTGTGAATTTGGTATAGAATACCACGTTTGAAGCACACTCGGTTTTATAACCGCAGACACAATACTAAAAAATTCAGGAGCACTTTATCCATGAAACGTTTAACACTGTTGGCACTTTTCGCTGCTTGTGGCTTGGCTTCGGCAGCCCCTGATGTAAGCAAAGGCAAGCAAGCGGCTATGGTTTGTTCAGGCTGCCACATGGTAGATGGCAACAGCACCATCGCCATGTATCCCAAAATCGCAGGGCAGCACGCCGATTATGTTTTCAAACAAATGCTAGACATCAAAAAAGGCGAGCGCAAAACGGGCAATTCGGCGGTGATGGCACCCATCGTGCAAAACATGAGCGAAGAAGATATGCGCAACATCGCCGCTTATTACGCCACGCAGCAAGCCAAAGCGGGCGAAGCCAACCCCAAAGCCAATCCCGATTTGGGCAAAACCATTTTCCGCGCGGGCTTACCAAGCAAAAGCGTGCCTGCGTGTATGTCTTGCCACGGGCCTGCGGGCGCGGGCTATCCTGCGGGTGGCACAGCGTTTTCAGGCTTTCCGCGCGTGAGCGGGCAGCATGAAGGCTATGTTGCCGACCAGCTTCGCTTGTATGCCAAAGGCGAGCGCAAATCGCCCAACAGCATCATGGAAGACATCGCTTCGCGCATGGGCGAAGACGACATCCGCGCGGTGAGCACTTATATTCAAGGCTTGAAGTAAGGGCGATTAAGGCTTTCAGGCTGCCTAATGTGGTTTTAGTTAGGCAGCCTGAAATGTATTTTGTTATGCTTTGCAACGCCTTTTCAGGCTGAAATTTTTGCAAAATCTACAACCGATGGAGCGTCGGCGGCTCGCCGACATCATGGCAAATCAGCAATGCAATGTTTAACCAGCCATTCGGCGGCAAGCCGTCGCCGCTCCATTTTGGATTTCAGGCTGCCTAATAATCCGCGTTTTCATCTGGTTTTCCCCATCTTAACTTTGTAAACATCCCCCCGCCATGCCCCAATCGTCTTCGCAAAAAATCCCGTTAATCCGCCGCCCGTGGTTTGCTTTTTTCAGCTCCATGCGTTTTGCGGTGGCGTTGTTGTCGGTGCTGGCGATTGCTTCGGTGGTTGGCACGGTGTTGCAGCAAAATCAGCCCAAGCAAAATTATGTGGTCAAATTTGGCGCGTTTTGGACGGAAATCTTTGAATTTTTGGGCTTGTTTGACGTGTATGCTTCGGCGTGGTTCACGCTGATTATGCTGTTTTTGGTGTTGAGCACGGGCTTGTGTATGTGGCGCAATGTGCCGCCGTTTTTGCGCGAAATGCGCTCGTTTCGCACGCAAACCACCGCCAAATCGCTCGCGCACATGAAACACACCGCGCTGTTGCCCAGCAGTTTAGGCAGCCTGAAAACGGAAATCGCAGCAAAATATTGGCAGGTAAACGGCTTTCAAACGCGCATCACGCCGCGCGAAGATGGCAGCGTGTTGCTATCGGCAAAAAAAGGCGCGATGAACAAATGGGGCTATATTTTTGCCCACGCGGCGATTATCGTGATTTGCTTGGGCGGCTTGGTGGACAGCAATCTGCTGCTGAAAATCGGCATGCTCACGGGCAAAATTGTGCCCGATACCAGCAGCCAATACGCGCGTGATTTTCAGGCTGCATCGCGCTTGTCGGCGAGCAATTTATCGTTTCGCGCCAATGCCGAAGTGGTGGAAGGGCAAACGATAGAAGCGGCGTTTATCAATGCCGACAAGGGCTTGCTGCTGCAAGAGTTGCCGTTTACGCTGGAATTGAAAAAGTTTCACATTGATTTTTACAACACGGGGATGCCCAAAGATTTTGCCAGCGACATTGTGGTAACCGATAAAGCCAGCGGCAACCGCGTGGCGCAGACCATTCGCGTGAACCATCCGCTCACCATCAACGGCATCACGATTTACCAATCCACCTATGGCGATGGCGGCTCGGATGTGCGTTTCCAAAGCTGGAATTTGCGCGGCGCAAACCCGCCTGCGATGCTGGATGTGGTGTCGCAACGCACGTTTCCGTTGGATTTGGGTAAGGAAAAATATCAGTTTGAGCTGGGCGAATTGCGCGTGTTTAACGTGGAAAACACGGCGGCGGGCGAAGCTGCCCAGCACGATGTGCGCAGCGTGGCGCAGCCCAAGCAGTTTCAAAATGTCGGACCAACGATTATGTTTAAACTGCGCGATGCGGCGGGGCAAGCGCATGAATATGTGAACTATATGCTGCCCTTGGAGCGCGAAGGCGCGAAGTTTTTTGCCACAGGCGAGCGCAGCGACATCAACGCGCCGTATCGCTGGCTGATGCTGCCTGCCGATGGGCAAAACAAGCTGGATGGCTTTATGGCGTTGCGCGCCACGCTGATGCAGCCTGAAAAGCGCGCGCAGATTGTGCAAACGGCGGTTGCGAATGTGAACGAAAATATGCGCGGCGATTTTAAGCTGGCGGTGGAGAACCTGCTGCGCCAGTTTGCCGAGGGCGGCTATGTGGCGATTAACGAGCATATTCAGCAAAATGTGCCCGCCGAAGCGCAGCAAAAAACGGGCGAAATCATGTATCAGATTTTGTATAGCAGCATGGATGTGGCGCTGACGCAGGCGTTAAACGATTTCAGGCTGCCGACTATGGCTGCGGGCGAGGTGCGCAATCGCTTTATTTTGAACAGCATGGATGGCTACACCGCGCTGACCAAATTTCAATCGCCCGTGCTGCTGCAAATGGACACATTTAAGCAGGTGAATATGTCGGGCTTGCAGATGACCAAATCGCCAGGGGCAAGCTTGGTTTACATCGGCTCGGTGCTGCTGGTGTTGGGCACGATTTTTATGTTTTATGTGCGCGAAAAACGCGCTTGGCTGCTGTTTGACCGCGATGGCGATGTGCGCTTTGCCATGTCCGCCACGCGCAGCGAACGCGAGTTGGCACGCGAGTTCCCCGAGCATTTGGCGAAACTGGAAACGCTGGCGCGAGATTTGGGGCAGCCTGAAACAGGCGTTGGGCAAGGCGCAGAGTAGGGCGGTGGTTTATTTCATCATGCCCGCGCATTACCTATTTTTTGCCAGAGCAGGCGTTTCGCCGCCTACCACGAGCAGGGGCAAGCCCCTGCACCCCACGCGCAACCCCTTTTCAGGCTGCCTAATATTCATGCCCGCGCCCAACCCGTAGGGTGGGCAACTCGTTGCCCACCAACCATCCCGCCCACTTTCAGGCTGAAACCTTTGCAAAACCTTAACGGCAGCCTGAAATCTAAAATGGAGCGGCGACGGCTCGTCGCCAAATGGTTGATTCAAAATGGTTTAATTGATTAACAAAATGTCGGCGAGCTGCCGACGCTCCATTGGTTACAGGTTTTGCAAAGTTTTCAGGCTGCCTAACCACCCCCCCACCACAAAGGAATCCCCATGTTCAAACGCCCCGAAGAAATTCTCCTTATCCTAGTTGGCATCGCATTCCTTGCCATCACCTACTTTCTCGCAGGCTGGGCAACCGCCGCATCGCTCAAATACACGCTGATGATTACAGGCGGCAAGCTGCTTTGGCTGGCAGCCTTCTTTTGGCTGTGGGCACACGAAAAAGCCTTTTTGTGCTACCCCGTGTTGCTCGGCTTGTTTGTTGCCTGCTGGTGTCCGTGGCTAGACTGGTTCGCCCTGCGCCACACCGTTGCCGTGGATGCCACCAGCGTCATCGTGCTCAACAAACCGTGGTACGCCACATGGACATTCAAAGCCGTGCTGATTGCCTTGCCCATCATCGGCGGCTACGCATGGGAATGGCAACGCCGCCGCAAACGCAAATTGGCGGGAAAGGTGTGAGCACCCCTATTCACCAGCGCATCAGCATCATCGCCATCAAGGCAGCCTGAAAACGAGTGAAGCATAGTTTCAGGCTGCCTTATTCATCCCAACCCCATCTTTTTACCCCACTCCATGAAATCCCTTTACATCCTATACACAGGCGGAACCATCGGCATGACCCCCACCCCGCAAGGCTTGCAACCCAGCCGCCAAATCGTCGCCACCGCCCTGCAACCCTACACAGGCAGCCTGAAACTCACATGGCACATCTGCGACCCACTCATCGACAGCTCCGCGCTCGCCCCAACAGACTGGGCAAACTGGCTCGCCCTACTGCACACCGCCATCGCCCAACACGATGCCATTCTCATCCTGCACGGCACCGACACCCTAGCCTACACCGCCAACCTGCTCGCCCTTGCGCTCAACCCACAAGGCAAACCCATCATCCTAACCGGCTCGCAACAACCCTACGGCGCAGCCCACAGCGATGCTCCCGCCAACCTACACACCGCCCTTACCGCCATCCAACGTCCCGATGTACACGGCGTACTGCTCGCCTTCAACGGCAAACTCATCCCTCCCATCGGCAGCAGCAAAACCACCACCGAACACCACGACGGCTTCGCCAACCCACACTTCGGCACATGGCAAATTGAAAATAGGCAGCCTGAAACCACCCCCGCCCCCTATAACAGCAGCCTGAAACGCCACTTCAACCCCCACACCCGCGTTGTTCCCATCATCCTAACCCCCAGCAATATGCTGGACAACGCCGCCGCCCAACTCAACCCCAACGAAAGCGATGCCGCCATCCTACTCGGCTACGGACACGGCAACGCCCCCGCCCACCCCGCGCTGCTTGCCGCCATCCAACGCTACACCCAAGCAGGCAAACCACTCATCAACATCAGCCAAGTGCCACACGGCAACGCCACCGCACGCTACGCCCAAGGCAACGCCCTGCGCCAATCAGGCGCAATCAACGGCGGATACTGCAACCTAGAAACCGCCACCGCCCTAATGATGCTCGCCGCCGCCAACGGCTGGACACGCCACGAAATAGAAAGCGAACTACAACGGCTGCGGCTGGTTTAAACCCACCACATGGCTGGCAAACGATTTCAGGCTGCCTTGAAGCGTTAAAGGCAGCCTGAAAAACATAACAGCACAAATCAAGAAACATCCCATCCATCAGCGTGTAGTCCATCAGCGTGTAGGTTGTGCAAACTTGTTTATGCACCGTATAGCAATGCCTAATGCCGCGTTTCAGGCTGCCTTTCCCTTTATTTATTTTTTGCCAGAGCAGGCGTTTCGCCGCCTACCACGAGCAGGGGCAAGCCCCTGCACCCCGCCGTAGCATGAACCATTTGCAGCAATCATCAAGGCAGCCTGAAAGCAAAAAATCCCCAACCGCGTGCGCAGCCAAGCGGCACACCCTACCAGCAAAAGCAGCCTGAAACCGCATAACACGTTTTCAGGCTGCCTTTCTCCATCCCCACCATCCCAATCTACTCAAACACCCGCCGCTCATCAGGCAACCTGCCCGCCCAATCGCAAGCAAACTGATACGCGGTGCGCCCCGAGCGGCTGCCGCGCATTTGCGCCCAGTTCAAGGCGGCGTGTCGCGCGGTTTCATCCAAAGGCAGCCTGAAATCCGTTAGCCAGTTTTCTACCGCCGCCAAATATTCGTTTTGGTCAAACGGATAAAAGCTCAACCACAAGCCAAAGCGGTCGGACAGCGATATTTTTTCTTCCACCGCTTCTTTGGCGTGGATTTCGCCGCCGCGCCCTGTGTGCGTGTTGGCGTTGTCGTCCATGTATTCGGGCATCAGGTGGCGGCGGTTGGATGTGGCGTACACCAGCACGTTGTCCGCGCGGCGCGATAAGCTGCCATCCAGCGCGGTTTTCAGAGCTTTGTAGCCGTCTTCGCCTTCTTCAAACGATAAATCGTCGCAGAACACGATGAATTTTTCGGGACGGCTTTCCAGCAAAATCAGCAGCGCGGGCAGTGTTGCCAAGTCGTTTTTATCTACTTCTATCAGGCGCAAGCCGCGTTCGGCGTATTCGTGCAGCAGGGCTTTTACCAGCGATGATTTGCCTGTGCCACGCGCGCCTGTGAGCAAGGCGTTGTTGGCGGGTCGCCCTGCTAAAAATTGCTCGGTATTGCGCACCAGCCGCGCCATTTGGCTGTTTACGGCGGCAAGGCGGGCTAGCGGAAAGGTGTGCGGGCGTGGCAAGCCTTGCAGCACGCCTGCGGTGCCTGCTTTTGTCCAGCGATAGGCGATGCTGTGTTGCCAATCGGGGGCGATAGCTTCGGGCGGCAGCCATGCGTCTAGGCGGCGCAACACGGATGCGGCTTGGCGCAGAAATTTAGCCAGCTTCATTTTCAGGCTGCCTTGGGCGGCTCGCAGCCGACATAAATACGCGGCAAGCCATCCAGCATATAGGTTTCAAAATCGGTGGTAAACGTGCGGTTCAGGCTGCTGTTATCTTCAATTTCGCCCCATGTTTGGTACACGCTTTGCGCGTTTGGCTCGGGCACGATAAAGCGGGCGTAGTCTTGCGGCGGGATGTGGGTTTCGCCTGCGAAGCTGGGCAGCGGGAAATCGGTGGCGGTGATGCGCCCGATGGTGATGACTACATCGTCGGGCGCGTCGTCAAAATATTGGTACACGCAGTAAATGGTCATGGTGAACGATGGCAGGCGGTTGGCTTTGTGGTTGCCTTCCCATTGCTGCCACATTTCGCCCAGCGTTTCGTGGGCTTTGTCTAGCGTGGTGCGTTGTTGGATGCCGATGATGCGCAGCGGGACGGTGATAAGGGTGTAGTCAAGCATGGTGTTCCTTGGGGTAGCAATTAGGCAGCCTGAAAATGGGTTGGCGGTTGCACTCTGTTTCAGGCTGCCTGATGAATAAAAACAAAAGATGCAGCCTGAAACCGTAATCCAGTTTTCAGGCTGCCTTAACAGATTGATTAAATTAACGATTACGCAAATCCATAATATCGCGCCAGCCATCGTTGGTTTTCATCAGCGTGGCGTGTTTGGTTTGCGTTTGGTTGAGCCCGTTGTAGTAAGGGCTGTCTTTGAGCAATTTTTTCGCCCAGCGTTCTGTGTTGATTTTCGCTTCGTAAGACACTTGGGTAACGGTTATGCCGTTGCTGGGCGTGGGCGCGGTGAAATAATTGATTTTTTCCACTTTTTCGTTGCCAATGCACATCAAGGCTTCTTGGTTGGGCAAGGGCTGGAATGCTTGTTCGCCTTTTGCCGTGAGTGAGTAAACCATATAGCGAATGGCGGCATCGCCCTCGCCCTCGCGTTGTTCCTTATCGCGGCGATACAAGCCCGCATCGGTGAGCACTTCCATTTGGCCAATCGCGGTTAAATTGGCGCGTTTGCCATTGTCTTGGCGTTTCACCAGCTTCACTTCGGGCGAGCCCAGCACAGGGTTATCGCCCTCTTTGCGCGTATCCACGGTAAGCTGAAACGGCACGCACACCGAATGAAATTTTACCGATGCATTCACCGCTTTTTGCACGGCAGATTTAGACAATTTGTCGCCACCGCCGCAAGCCGCCAATAACAAAACGCTGCTCAACACCAATATTTTTTTCATAATTCACTCCGTGTTTACAAAAGTTTGCGAAAGCAGCAAGGATAACGGCAAAACCCGCCTGCGACAAGACAAAATTGGCATGATTTCGTACAATGTCGCATTATTTGCAAGGAAATGTAAACATGACCATCCAACTCTACGGCATCCCCAACTGCGCCACCGTCAAAAAAGCCCGCGCATGGCTGGATGAACACCACATCGCCTACCAATTTATCAATTTCAAAACCCAAGCCCCCACGCGCGACTGGCTTTCAGGCTGCCTAAAACAGGTGGAACTGAACACCCTGCTCAACAAACGCGGCACCACATGGCGCAAACTCACGCCGGAGCAGCAAGCCCAAGCCAACAGCGAAGACGGCGCAATCGCGTTGATGATGGCGCAGCCCAGCGTGATTAAACGCCCCGTGTTGGTTTACGGCGAGCGGATAAACGTGGGCTTTGATGCGGATGTTTATGCCACGCTGTTTCAGGCTGCCTAATAGTTCATCCCCCCCAAAGGCAGCCTGAAACTATGCCCATTCTCTTCATCGCCGATTTGCATCTCTCCGACCACACCCCCAGCCTAAACGCGCTGTTTGCCCAGTTTCTGCGCGATTGGCAGGGCAAAGCCGCCGCGCTGTATATTTTGGGCGACCTGTTTGACGCATGGACAGGCGATGATGACGACAGCACCACCGCCGTCGAAGTGGCGCAGCAGCTTGCCGCCTTTGCCGCCCACGCGCCCGTGTATTTCATCGCAGGCAACCGCGATTTTCTGCTGGGCAAACGCTACGCCGCCCAATGCGGCATGACGCTGTTGCCCGAAAACCAAATCGTTGAATATTTTGGCAAAACCATCTTGCTCACCCACGGCGACGAAATGTGCACCGATGATGTGGGCTATCTGCGCTACCGCAAAATCATGCGCAACCCCATCGTGCAAAAAATCCTGCTCGCGCTGCCGTTTCGCACCCGCAAAAACATCGCCGCCAAGCTGCGCACCACCAGCAGCGCGCGCAAAAGGCAGCCTGAAAACTACGCCATCGCTGATGTAACCGAGCAAGGCGTTCAGGCTGCCTTAAATCGCCATCCGCAAGCGCAAATCATCATCCACGGACACACCCACCGCCCCGCTGTTCATGTGCACACGTTTAACCAGCGCGAAATTGCCCGCTATGTGCTGCAAGATTGGTATGACGGCAAAGGTGGCTATTTGCTGCTAGACGAACACGGCGTGCACGCGCATAGTTTGCCCGAGTGATTTCAGGCTGCCTTTGTTGTCCATCCAAAGGCAGCCTGAAACTTAAAATGGAGCGGCGACGGCTCGTCGCCCAATGCTTTGTTCAACAGGGCGTTACTGCTTGGAAGAATGTCGGCGAGTCGCCGACGCTCCATCGGTTGCAAGTTTCGCATAAATTTCAGACTGCCTTTGGCTACGCCATCGCCCCAAAGGCAGCCTGAAACGTTAAAACCCTAATCACGCACCCATTCCTTTTCAGGCTGCCCCATGAAACCCCATCGCACCCTTATCATCTCCGTATTCATCGTTGCCAGTTGCGGCTTGGCGTATGAACTCATCACCGCCGCGCTCGCCAGCTATTTGCTTGGCGACAGCATCTTCCAATATTCGCTCATCATCGGGCTGTACCTGTTTGCCATGGGCATCGGCGCACACCTAACGCGCTACATCGCCGATAAAGACGTGCTGCACCGCTTTATAGAAATTGAACTGCTGGTGGGGCTGATTGGCGGCATTTCCGCGCTGTTTTTGTTTATCGCGTTTGGCATCGCCGCCGCGCCGTTTCGCACGCTGCTGTATGCGCTGGTTGCCATCATCGGCATCATCGTAGGTATGGAAATCCCACTGGTGATGCGTGTGCTCAACGAGCAACAGCTTGAATTTAAAGACACCGTTGCCCGCGTGCTCACCTTTGACTACATGGGCGCGCTCGCCGTTTCGCTGCTGTTTCCGCTGATTCTTGCCCCCAAGCTCGGCATGGCACGCTCCGCGCTGCTGTTTGGCTTGCTCAACGCCGCCGTTGCCCTGCTCACCGCCCGCGTTTTCAGGCTGCATCTGCCACGCTATCGCAGCCTGAAATGGCGCAGCCAAGCCGTTTTGCTGCTGTTGCTGATTGCCTTTATTTTTGCGAACCGCTGGGTGTTCCAAGCCGAACAACGCTATTTTGGCGACCCCGTGGTGTTTGAAAGCCATTCGCCCTATCAGCGGCTGGTGGTAACGCAATGGAAAGACGATACCCGATTGTATATTAACGGCAATTTGCAATTTTCATCGCGCGACGAAGCCCGTTATCACGAAGCCTTGGTTATCCCCGCCATGCAAGCCGCCGCACAACACAGCCGCGTGTTGATTTTGGGCGGCGGCGATGGCTTGGCAGCGCGAGAAGTGCTGAAATACCCCAAAGTTCAACAGGTTACGCTGGTGGATTTAGACCCCACCATGACGCGCACCTTTCAAACCGCCGCCCAGCTCGTCGCCCTAAACCAAAACGCGCTCAACCACCCCAAGCTGCGCGTGATTAACGACGACGCGGCGCAATGGCTGCAACACACGGCGGAGCAGTTTGACGTGATGATTATTGACCTGCCCGACCCGTCCAATTTTTCGCTGGGCAAGCTGTATTCTGTGCCGATGTATCGTCTTGTGGCGCGACATTTGGCGGCGGGCGGCAGGGTGGTGGTGCAATCCACGTCGCCTTATTTTGCGCCCAACGCTTATTGGTCGGTGGTGGCGACGCTGGAAGCGGCGGGGCTGAAAACCGCGCCGTATCATGTGTATGTGCCCAGCTTCGGCGAATGGGGCTATGTGTTGGCGGGCGCAGCAGCCGATTTCAGGCTGCCGAATCGCGTGGATGTGCCCACTCGCTTTTTGAACGCGGCGGAAATGGCGCAAATGTTCCGCTTCCCCGCCGATATGGCGCGACGCGAAGTAGAGCCGAATTATTTGAATAATCAGAAATTGGTGGCGTATTTTGAGCAGGATTGGGCGAATGTGATGCGGTGATGGGTTTCAGGCAGCCTATTCGTTTACCACCACCACTTTCCCAAATCCGTCCGCGCTTTGCAAAAAGCGGTGTGCTTCGGGAACTTGTTCCAATGCAAACACGCGTTCAATTAAGATTTTCACATTAAACTGCCGGATATAGTCAAACATCTCATCCAGCTTGGCTTGCGACACATTGCCCGAATAAAAGGCGGTGAGATAGCTGTTGTTTTTGAGTTCGATAATCGGATCAAAATCGTTCACGCCCCAGACGTTGCCAAGCTGCCCTGTATTGCAGACGATGCCGTGTTCGTTGATGTGGGAGAAAGAATCACGCAAAGTTGCCGGCCCTACCAATTCCAGAATTTTGTCATAGCTTTGGTCGGTTTGTATTTTGCCATCGGCTTCAGTAATCACTTCGTCAAATCCAACCGCCTGCAAACGGGTAGCTTTGGCAGGATTACGCGTTGAACCGTGCAGCACAATGTGCGGAAACTGCGCTTTAAGCAGCTGTGCAAAGGCTATGCCCACGCCGCTGCCTGCACCACGCACCAGCACACGATCTTGCGGCGCGATACGAAGCTGCTGCAATGAGCCGAATGCGGTGTAGTAGGTTTCGGGAATTGCGGCAAGGGTTGTCCAATCCAAATCGGTATGAACGGGGTAAATTTGCTCGTTGGGCAGCAACACATATTCGGCGTAGCTGCCGTTAAAGGCGCGCCCCATTTCGCCCATAATAGAGACGACCTTTTGTCCGACCGGCAGCGCGGGCGTGGAACTTTGCGCCACTTCGCCCACACATTCAATGCCCAAAATGCGCGGAAATTGGACAGACGGCGATTTGCCTTCACGTGTGAAAATCTCGGAATGGTTGATGCCGAAGCCTTTGATTTTCACCAGTGACCAACCCTCTTTGATATCAGGTGTTGGCACGTCTTGATAAATCAGTTGCTCCAAGCCGCCGGCTTGGTAGATTTTTACGGCTTTCATGAAGTTTCCTAAGAAGTTGTTTTTATTGTGAGAGAGCTTGCAGGCTGCTTCTGATGCTTTCAGGTAGCCTGCTGCCAATTTCACTTTCCTAACAACCCATGTTTCTCTAAATAATCCCGCGCCACGTTTTCCGCGCTTTCACCTTGCACTTTTACGCGGTAGTTCATCTCGCTCATTTCCGCTTCGCTGATTTTGCCGGCCAGTCGGTTAAGCGCGGCCACAATTTGCGGATTTTTTGCGGCAAATTCTGCTTTCATCAGCGGCGCGCCCTGATAGGCGGGGAACAGGGCGATATCGTCTTTTAGCAGGCGCAGCTGGTATTGCTTCAATTCGGCGTCGGTGGAGAAGGCTTCCACCAAGTCGATTTTGTCATTCAACAATGCCGTATAGCGTAAGGCAGGTTCCAAGCTAACAATATGTTTTAGCGTGATACCGGCTGCCTGCATGCCTTTGTAGCCGTCTGCTCGGTCGGTAAACTCCAGTGAGAAACCTGCTCGGATATCGGGCGCAACCTGCTTTAAGTCGCTGATTGTCTTCAGTTGGTGGGCCGCGCCGTAGCTTTCTTTGACGGCCAACGCATAAGTGTTCTGATAAGACATCGGTGGTAGAAACTCTAGCTGATATTGTTCCGCCAATAATTGTTTGCCCAGTCGATAGGTTTCATCTGGCGATAAATGGCGGTTCTTCTGTTCAGTTGGTACTTGTACTAAGGCTTCCAGCACGGTGCCGGTGAATTCGGGGTAAATGTCGATTTCGCCGCTGTTCAGCGCGTTAAACAGGAAGGTGGTTTTGCCGAAATTGGGTTTGACTGTAACTTTGATATTCGGATTTTCACGTTCAATCAATGATTTATACATGTTAATCAGAATATCAGGCTCGCTCCCCATTTTGCCGGCAATCACCACGTTTTGCGTGGCAGGCGTAAATGAAATCTGCGACAGACCGAGTGCGCCGAAGCCCACAGTCAATGCCAAAATAATCGGCAACTTGCGCCGCGATTTCTGCAACAGTCCGATAATGCCACTTACGCCGACAGCCAGCAGCGCGGAGAGCAATGCGCCGGTAAACGTCATCGTCATGTTGTTGCGGTCGATGCCGAGCAGAATCAGGTTACCCAAGCCGCCTGCGCCGATTAACGCCGCCAGCGTTGCCGTGCCGACAATCAGCACCGCCGCCGTGCGGATGCCAGAAATCATGGCAGGCAGTGCCATCGGCAGCTCAATCCGCCATAGCGACTGCCAACGCGACAGCCCGAATGCGGTGTACGCATCTTGAATCGATTGGTCGATTTGGGTCAGCCCCAGATAGGTATTTTGAAAAATCGGCAACAGCGCGTATAGCGTGAGCGCAATCAAGACGGGCGGCGAACCGATGCCGACAAACGGAATCAGCAATCCCAGCAGCGCCAAAGACGGGATGGTTTGCAATATATTGGTGAACTGCAATACCGCTTCGGCCGCACGCTGTCTGCGCGCAAACAACACGGCGGCGGGCACGGCAATGGCCACGGCCGCGAGCAAAGCCAGTCCGGAAAGCCATAAATGTGTGAGCAGCATTTGCCAGAGTTCGGTGGGGGTAACGTTTAGGGATGAGAACATAGTTTTAATTGTTATGGTTAGTATGTTGAATAATAGATGTTTATGTTTGCTTTACAGCAAGGTGTTAGCGCCTTGAAAGAGGTTTCAGACGGCCTTCACCATCATAACACTGCCCGTCTCACCGCCTCCTGCCCCTTTGGGTCCAGCCACAGGAATTGGTGGATGATGCGTTCGGCATCGGGTACGTCGGCGGTGGAAAACAGCGATTGCACATAATCGTTGGCAGGCTGCTTTTTGATTTCCTCGGGCGTGCCGATTTGCACGAGTTTGCCGTTGTGCATCACGCCGATGCGGCAGGCGAGTTTCAGGGCTTCCTGCATATCGTGGGTCACAAACACAATGGTGGTGCCGAATTTCTGGTGAATCATGGCGATTTGGTCTTGCAGCACGGTGCGCACCAGCGGGTCAAGCGCGGAAAACGGTTCGTCCATCAGCAGTACTTGGGGTTTGGCGGCAATGGCGCGCAAAATGCCGATGCGCTGCTGTTCGCCGCCGGAAAGTTCGTGCGGATAGCGGTCGCGGTAGTGCGCGGGGTCAAGTTCCACCAGCTCCAATAATTCATTCACACGCGTTTTACGTTCTGCTTTCGGCCAGCCCAAAATATCGGGCATGAGCGCGATGTTTTCCGCCACGGTCATGGTGGGGAACAGGGCGATTTGCTGCAATACGTAACCAATTTGGTGGCGAAGCTGGCGGATGTCGTAGTTTTTAATCCGCTTGCCGTGCAGATAAACGTTGCCGTCGGTCGGTTCAATCAGTGCGTTAATCATGCGCAGCGTGGTGGATTTGCCGCTGCCCGAGCCGCCCACCAACACGAAAAACTCGCCTTGGTAAATGGTCAAATCCAAATCGCGCACGGCATATTTGCCGTCATAGTGCTTGCCTGCGCCGCGAAATTCGATAAACGGAACAAGATTATTTTGCATATTGTGCCTTTACTACGTCTTCAAAATTAAGCGGTGTAGAAATCAACCGCGTTGTTTACACAACAGTTTGGGAAAAATAAGCCTGCA
>NZ_JAUMZV010000020.1 GCF_030527935.1 Kingella sp. (in: b-proteobacteria) | reverse complement strand
GCTTTTTGCCTTGTATCCACGCTTTTATGCCATAAAATCTACCTATGCAAATAGTGAATACAGGTTCTAAGAAATGTCGTTATTCCCGCGTAGTTTGTAGGTCGGGCATTGATGCCCGACAAATGCCGAACTCTTTGCCTTATGCGCCACAAATAAAAACGTCGGGCATCAATGCCCGACCTACTTAGGTTTGCAAAGATTTCAGGCTGTTTAATCATGCAACCATTTGGCGGCGAGCCGTCGCCGTTCCATTTTAGATTTCAGGCTGCCTTTACCGTGCCATCGGGCAGTTGCGCCAAAATCGTGCTGCTGGCTTTGATGCTGTCGCCAATCGCCACGGCGGGCACGCTGCCCAGCGGCAAATACACATCAATGCGCCCGCCAAAACGCGCAAAGCCAATGCGTTCGCCGCGCACAAGGCTGCCCGTTTGCGCGTAGCAATCGCCATAATTTTGCACCATGGTAACGGTTTGCCCCGCGCTGGTGAGCAGCTGAAAGATGTGGCGTTTGCCGTTTTTTTGTACCACCACGCTGCCGCGTATCGGGCTACGGATGGCGTAGGCGCGGAAAAAACGGGTGCGGATGCTGATTTTGAGCGCATTTTGCTCGGTGTGCGGATTGTGTGCGTTTTCCACCAAAATCACGCGTCCATCGGCGGGCGAAAGCAGCGCGTTGGCATCCATCGGGATATTGCGCACACGGTCGCGAAACAGATGCGCACTCGCCAGCGTGGCAAGCAGCAGCCACAGCGCGAGTTTGGGGCTGTTGCTGGCGCAGGAAAAGGCAATCAGCGTGAGCGCGGCAAGTGTGGCGATGATGCGCCAGCCCTCGCGGGCAACGATGGGATGGGGATAGAAGCGATTCATTTTCAGGCTGCCTTTATTTGTTTGATGGGAAAGGGGATTTTAGGTGGCTTGCGGGGCGGTGTAAATGGTTTCAGGCTGCCTGAAATGTTTTGTGTATTAAGGGTGTTTTTTATTACCCGTGCCAGCGCAGTTTTCAAAGAAGGTGACAACCTGTCCTGAAATCGGGGGAAACCGTTCCTTCCCGCTGCAAATCACTGATCCATCGCCTTCAAATATTTGACCGATGCAGTTTTCAGTCGGGTAAAACCCTGTTTCACTGGGTACGGGTGCGGTTGCCACAAACAGGTCGGTGGAGCAGACGTATTGCTCGTCTGCGTAGAAATTGCAGTATATGGCGGCGCGGATGCTTTCGTCTGGCCGGTATTCTTGTGTGATGCGGATGCAGCGGGCGAGGTCTTGGCAGATGAGGTCTTCTATTGCCTGCCAGTTGGGAGAAGCGGGTATGGTACGTCCTTTTGTTTGTGATTGCGGAGGAGTGGATGCGCGGGCGGCGGTTTCAGGCTGCCTTTGGGTAAGACGGGTGTTGGATTTGAGAATCCGATACCTACGGCTGCTGTTTTGTCGTGTTGCCGATAAAGTCATCCAACGCCGCTTGGCAGATTGGATTGCATTGCGGACGCAGTTTGGCCAGTTGCGTTAAAAGGGCGGTTTGCTCTCCTGCGGTCAGCGTGCGCTCGTTTTCGGCGGTAATGCTGTTGTAACGCGGCGTTCCCTGTATATCAAGGCTGCGGCGGCGGAGATAGCGGTGTTCCCTGCCTGCCGCATCGCTTACGGTCAGTTCTACGCTGCTGCCGTCCAAAAGAATATCGTGGGATACAACGGCAACGGGTAAATCGGCAATGTTCACAGTGTTTCCTTGATGAGATATGGCGCAGGCGGCTAGAAAATGGGCGGACAGGATAACGATAAGACGGCGGAACATGATGATTGGCTGTACCGATATTGTGGCAAAGGGAATAAACGTAGGGTAGGCATTTATGCCCACGCGGTTTTTCAGGCAGCCTGAAAGGAAGTGCGTGGGCAACAAGTGCCCACCCTACGCTTGCTGCCTGCATGGTTTAAGGCACAGCCAGCACGGCGCAGTTGCACAAATCGTCGCTTTCAAACGGCGTGATATCGCCTGCACCCAAGCCGGGCACGGGGAAGAGCCGTACGGTGAGCGGTTTGTTCAGGCGGAAGGCCATCGTGCTGGTGTCGCGTATGATGGCGGCGATTTTTTCCGCATCGGTATCGCCCGGAATGGGCACGGTGTCCAGCCCGATGCCGCACACGCTGCTGTACGTCAGCAGGGCGCGGATGTCGAATTGCGCGGCGCGGGTGGCGGCGGCCAACCCTTCGTCTTCGGTCACCGCCAGCATCAGGCCGGAGAAGCCTTGCAACTGTACGTTTTCCTGCGCTTTAAACACGCGCGTGAGCAGGGCGGACGCTTCCACCGTGCCGCTTGCGCCGAAATACGGCACGCCGAGCAGTCGGTAAAGTTCCGCTATGGAGGTGCAGTTTTTCGACGGCGCGGCGGACGTGTCCATGCCGATGTATGTCCAGCCTTCTGCCAGCGGCGTGGCGGTGATGATGCCTTGCACGCGGTCGATATGGTATTGCAGCGCGTTTTTCATGGCCGTGAAAGCAGCCTGCATCTGCGCGGCATGGGGTGCAGGCTGCTTTTCCAACCCGCGCAGGGCGGCGGCGAGTAAATCGGGCGTTTCCAAGCCGAACACAATGGCGTTGCCGCGTTCGCCGCGGTGATAACCGGCAGGGACATAAGGGATATAAGAGGCGCAGTTGAAATTCACGGTGAAATTGAAATTGCCTTCGCCGCGCGGGGTGATGCGGGCGATTTCCTGCACCACGGCAACGGACTTTCGGATTAAATCGTTGTCCAGAAACCCATTTTCGTCTATGGGAACATTCACGCAGGCATTGCACAAATCGCCGTATTCGGCAATCAGCCCGGGCAGCAGGGCGATTTCGGCATCGGTGCGTGCTTCGCCCACGGCAAAGCGTATCCGCAGGCCGTTTTGGTTCAGCTAGTTCAAAATGCGGCGGATTTCGACCAATCCCTGCGCGGCGGCGTGCAGGCTGCCCGTGTCCAAATATTCGCCGAAAGGATTGCTGACGATGCGGACGGACTGCACTGTGTAGCCCTGTGCCTGGCAGGCGGCGGCAAGCGTGTCGCATTGGGCTTTGGCTTCGGCAAGAATGCCGTGCCATTGCGCCGTGTCGCGCGGCAGGACAGTGAAGACGGTGATGGCGCGGACGCGGCAGAGTTCGGTGGATTGCAGGTTCGGTGTCATAAGTGTCTCCTTGTGGTGTGTGATGAAACAGGGGTGGCGGGCGCGGACGGCCTTTGGCATTTCCAGGCAGCCTGCAAGCATCAATTGTATTCTTTTTGGGGCTGTACTAGATTAGCCCTAAATTCCACACCAAACCCGCAAGATTTTTAGCTGCTGGGACGGTGTGCCGAAGTTAAACCGAAATTCACATTCTTTCAAGAACAGTGGGAAAGATTTGCGATCGATTCCGTTGTATTTGCGCAAGACGCGTTTTGCCTGATTCCAAAAATTCTCAATGCCGTTGATGTGGTTCTGGCGGTCGGCAAATTCCTTGGAATGGTTGATGCGGTGATGGATAAAACCGCTTACGTCCAGCTTGTCATAGCTGCTCAGACTATCAGTATAAACAATACTGTCCGGCATGATTTTCTGTTTGATAACAGGCATTAGAGTATCGGACTTGGCATTATCTACGACAACGGTATAGACCCGTCCGTTGCGTTTCAGAATGCCGAAGACAACCACTTTTCCTGCCGCACCGCGACCGAGTCTGCCCTTGCGGTGTCCGCCGAAATAGCTTTCGTCCAACTCGACAGAGCCCTCGAAAACCTCATCGGCAGCAAAGGCCAGATAATGGCTGATGACCATACGGATTTTGCGGTAGAACAGAATAGCGGAGTTGGGCTGAATGCCCAAAATATCGGCAGCAGAACGGGCGGTAACTTGGAGTACAAAAAATTCAAGCAGTTTCTTTTGAACTCTATTGCTTAATTTACAATTGGTTATCTGCATTTTCGTATGCCTAGCATAACTGCTAATCTACGTCAGCCCCATAGATAAATAGGCAAATAGGCAAAAAGCAGCCTGCACTTCCGTTTTCAGGGTGCAGGCTGCTTTTTTCAGCGCTCAACCGGCTTTATTGCAGCTTCGCCAATGCGCTTTGCACTTTCGCCATCTTCTCTTCCAACTCCGCCAGTTCAGCCTTGTCTTTTTCCACCAGATGCGCGGGGGCTTTGCCCACATAGCCGGGTTTGCCCAATTTGGCGTTAAGTTTGTCCAAGGCTTTTTGCAGTTTCTCGGCTTCTTTGCTCAAACGGGCGGTTTCGGCGGCTTTGTCGATTTCCACTTTCAGCATCAGGCGCGCGCCGTTGCAAACGGCGACGGGCGCGTCTTCATTTTCAGGTAGCCTGTCCACCGTTTTGGCTTCGGTCAGGCGCGTGAGGGCGGGCAGGTATTTCAGCAGTGCTTCGGGCACGCTGCCTTCCACAAACAGCGGCGCTTTCACGTTGGGGGCGATGCCCATTTCGCCGCGCAGGTTGCGCACGGCGCCCACCAGGTCTTGCAGTTGCGCCATTTGGTCAAAAGCAGCCTGCACGATTTTTTCCGGGTCGGCTTCGGGATAGGCGGCCAACATGATGCTGTCGGCGGTTTTGGCGTTGGCCAGCGGGGCGACGGCCTGCCACAACTCTTCGGTGATGAACGGGATAATCGGGTGCAGCAGGCGCAGGGCGGCTTCCAGCACGCGGACCAGGGTGCGGCGCGTGGTGCGCTGGGTGGTGGGGCAGCCGGTTTGGATTTGCACTTTGGCCAATTCGATATACCAGTCGCAATAGTCGTTCCACACGAATTCGTACAGCGTTTGTGCGGCCAGGTCGAAGCGGTAGGTTTCAAATGCTTCGGCGGCGGCGGCTTCGGTTTGTTGCAGGCGGCCGATAATCCATTGGTCGGCGAAGGTGTAGGCCAGCGGCTGGGTTTCGTCTTGGCCGCAGTCTTGGTTTTCGGTGTTCATCAGCACAAAATTGGTGGCGTTCCAGATTTTGTTGCAGAAGTTGCGGTAGCCTTCGGCGCGTTTGAAGTCGAAGTTCACGCTGCGGCCGAGGCTGGCGTAGCTCGCCATGGTGAAGCGCAAGGCGTCCGTGCCCATGCCGGGGATGCCTTCGGGGAAGAGTTTGCGTGTGGCTTCTTCCACTTTCGGCGCGGTTTCGGGTTTGCGCAGGCCGGTGGTGCGTTTTACCAGCAGTTTGTCCAGGCCGATGCCGTCAATCAAATCGACGGGGTCGATGACGTTGCCTTCGGATTTGGACATTTTTTTGCCTTCGTGGTCGCGCACGATGCCGTGGATATACACGTCTTTAAACGGTACTTTGCCGGTGAAGTGGGTGGTCATCATAATCATGCGGGCGACCCAGAAGAAGATGATTTCGTAGCCGGTAACCAGCACGCTGGACGGGATAAACGCTTTCATGGCTTTGGTGTCGGGTTCGCCGTCTTTCCAGCCCAATGTGGAGAACGGTACGAGCGCGGAGGAGAACCAGGTGTCCAACACGTCTTCGTCGCGCGTTAAGTGCAGGCTGCCTGCAAGTTTCTGCGCTTCGGCTTCGCTGCGGGCGACGTAGATTTTGCCGTTTTCGTCGTACCACGCGGGGATTTGGTGCCCCCACCATAGTTGGCGCGAGATGCACCAGTCTTGGATGTTGTTCATCCATTGGTTATACGTATTGACCCAGTTTTCGGGGATGAAGCGCACCGCGCCGCTGTCCACGGCGTGTTTGGCTTTCTGCGCCAGGCTCATGCCTTTGAATTCGGATTCGGGTTCGCCACCTTGGGGCGCGGCGTTCATGGCGACAAACCATTGGTTGGTCAGCATCGGCTCAATCACGGAACCGGTGCGGTCGCCTTTCGGCGTCATCAGTTTGTGCGGCTCGGTTTTCACCAGCAGGCCGGCCGCGTCCAAATCAGCCACGATTTGTTTGCGCGCTTCAAAGCGGTCCAGCCCCGCGTATTTTTCAGGCAGCCTGCACACCTGCGTGGGCGTGCCGCGATAATCGCAGGCCTGCGCTTCGGCAAGGATTTTCGCATCCAAACCCAATACGCTGATGAGTTCGGTGTTGTGGCGTTTGCCGACTTCGTAGTCGTTAAAATCGTGCGCGGGCGTGATTTTCACGCAGCCTGAACCGAAGTCTTTTTCCACATATTCGTCCGCAATCACGGGAATGGTGCGGCCTGTGAGCGGCAGGGTTAATTGCTTGCCGATTAAATGCGTGTAGCGTTCGTCTTCGGGATGGACGGCCACGGCCACGTCGCCCAACAATGTTTCGGGGCGTGTGGTCGCCACCACGACCGCTTCGGCGGGATTGTCCGCCAGCGGATAGCGGATGTGCCACATCGAGCCTTCCGTTTCCACGTTTTCCACTTCCAAATCGGAAACGGCCGTGCCCAAAACGGGGTCCCAGTTCACCAGCCGTTTGCCGCGGTAAATCAAGTCTTGGTGATAGAGCTTCACAAACACGGCGGTAACGGCTTCGGCGCGCGTGTCGTCCATGGTGAAATATTCGCGCGACCAGTCGGCGGAACAGCCCACGCGGCGCATCTGCTGCGTAATCGTGCCGCCGGAGACTTCTTTCCATTCCCACACTTTTTCCAAAAACTTCTCGCGCCCCAAGTCATGACGGGATAAGCCCTGTGCGGCGAGCTGGCGTTCCACCACAATCTGCGTGGCGATGCCGGCGTGGTCGGTGCCGGGAATCCAGCAGGTGTTGCGCCCTTTCATGCGGTAATAGCGCGCCAGGCCGTCCATAATGGTTTGGTTGAAGGCATGGCCCATGTGCAGCGTGCCAGTTACATTGGGCGGCGGAAGCTGGATAGAAAAGGCTTCGGCGCGGGCAAAATCGGCGGCGAAGTAGCCTTGGTTTTCCCAGTTTTGATAGTGTTTGGATTCGATTTCGGCGGGGGAGTATTTGTTGAGCATGATGTTTTGAATGGCTGTGATGAAAAGGGTGAGATTATAACAAAAGCAGCCTGAAAACCGTGGATTGGTTTTCAGGCTGCGTACGGCGGTGGGATTATTGCGCCGCAGGAGTTTCGGCTGCGGGCGCGTTTACCACGGGGGTGCTTTCAGCGGCTTGGTCTTTTGAACCAAAAGAAGAGCAAGCAGACAACGCAATGGCGGCGAAAACGGCGAGCAATGCAGATTTTTTCATAATATAAACTCCTGTATGTATTGAAAAAAAAACAGCACAACCGAAGTTGCGCTGCGGGGCATTATGACGGAGTAATTTAATTTCGTGGCGCGGTTTTACGTTTTTTTACGGGCAAAATGGGCAAAAATTTTGATGTGAAATCAAAGGGAAAGTGGTATGGTTAGCAGGATTGGGCAGCCTGAAAAGGTTAAATTGGGTTGCGCGGCGGGCAACATGATTTAACAATAGGCAGCCTGAAAACCATAAGGAGCGATGATGCAAAATTATTTTAAACAAGCCGATACCATTTCCGATAACCCCGCGCCGTTTGAATCACTCGCGTTTCTGCGCCAATTTCTTGCACCCGTTACCCTAGCTGCCAACCAAGTGCGCCTAGACCCGCTTGCCTTGCAACACGAAGCGGGGCTGCGCCAAGCGGTGCAGGATGGCGAGCTGTGGAAGCTGCTGTTTGCCAGCGCGCCCGCGCCCGACCAAGTGGCGCAGTATATTCAGGCTGCCTTAAACACGCGCATGGCGTTTGCGGTGGTGGATGAAACCACGGGCGAAATCGTGGGCACAACCGCGTTTTACCAGCCCGATGCCGACATCCGCCGCGTGTATATTGGCTACACTTGGTATCGCCAATCAGCATGGCGCACGCGCATCAACAGCACTTGCAAATATTTGCTGCTCGCGCACGCCTTTGAAACGCTGGATTGCCGCGTGGTGTGCTGGCAAACGGATATGCTGAACACGCGCTCGCAGGCGGCGATTGAACGCTTGGGCGCGAAAAAAGACGGCGTGCTGCGCTGCGATAAAGTCCGCAAAGACGGCACGCTGCGCGATACGGTGGCATACAGTATGCTGCGCGAAGAATGGGCGGCGGCGAAACAGGCGTTGGCGGAGAAGTTGGCAATAGAGTAGGGGCAGCCTGAAAATGGAAAGGCAGCCTGAAAACGCACTTTGCCCCATTTCAGGCTGCCTATGTCGTACAACTCAAATAATAGTAATCCAAAATAAAAATGGCACAGGTAGGGTGTATGGCTTTGCCACGCACCGTTAAGCATCGTTAAACGGTGCGTGAGCAAGCTCACACACCCTACATACTGATTGAATTAGATATTTCTTGATTTGTTCCACTATAAACGGAGTAAAAAATGTCATCCCAAAGCCAAAAAGCCGCGCAAACCATCCACCAAGTGAAGCACGATTTAACCGCCGAGCAGCGCGTGCAAGGCTGGCAGCAGGCGCGGGCGCAGCAGGGGTTGAGCGGCGAATTTGCCGTGTCTGCCAAGCTGGGCGAGCAGGCGGTTACCGATGAGCAGGTAAAATGGATTGCGGATATGTATGGGCGGTAGGGCGTTTTCAGGCTGCCTAATCCGCAGCAGTTAGGCAGCCTGAAACCGCAAAACGCGCTACAATGCGCCCTTTTTTTATGCACAAGATTATGACCAGCCCTTTGCCCCCAATCGCCCAAGAATGGCAAATCGCCGATGCGCGTTTGCCCGATGTTTGCCCCGCCATCAGCATTTTTGGCAGCGCGCGCCTGCCCACGACTGCGCCCGAATACGCGCTGGCGGAGCGCGTGGCGCGGCGGCTGTCGGATGCGGGGTTTGCGGTGCTGTCGGGCGGCGGTCCGAGCATTATGGAAGCGGCAAACAAGGGCGCGCACGCAGGCAAAAGCGCGGCGGTGGGGCTGAATATCGCACTGCCACACGAGCAGCGCGCCAATCCGTATCAAGATTTATCGCTGCAATTTCAATATTTTGCTTCGCGCAAATCAGCGTTTGTGCGCTATTCGCAAGCGTTTATCGTGTTTGCAGGCGGCTTGGGCACGCTGGACGAGCTGTTTGACACGCTGGCGCAAATGCAAACGCGCAAGGTGGCGGCGAAGCCGATTATTTTGGTGGGACGCGCTTTTTGGCAGGGCTTGCTGGATTGGCTGAACGCGCAGTTGGCTGCGCGTGGCTTAATCCGCGCGGAAGATTTGGATTTGCTGACGCTGCTGGATGATGAAGATGAGATTGTGGCAATGGTGTTGGCGCGGGTGGGGTGATGCAGCCTGAAAACAAAACCGTTTGGTGGTGATGCCAAACGGTTTTTGTTGGGTGGATGGGGTTTCAGGCTGCTTCAATCATGTGCGCAGCCTGAAACAGAACATGGCGTATCGCCGCCATACCCACTCTTTACGTTGCTGTGGCGCAAGCATTTCAGGCTGTCTTTGGGCATTGCAAAGGCAGCCTGAAAAGCACAAACAGTTTTTCAGGCTGCCACAAATGGCGCGGCGGCTCGCCGCCAAATAGCACATCGTAGGGTGGGCAACTTGTTGCCCACCCTACCACCCACATCCAAGGCAGCCTGAAAACTAATCTGTTCAACAAAAAAATGTTTGACAGAACACCAAACGTCTTTACTTTTTCAGGCTGCCTTCCCCCATCCTACACACCCCACCCCCATCCCCCTGTAACTCAATTTCAAATCCCCCGCCGTTTCGGGTATCATCCGCCCCTTTTTTACCAAACAAACAATTCTTAACATGGAAGCATCATTATCAAACATCATCGGCGCAATCAACACCGCGCTGTGGAGCTATTTGCTGATTTACGCGCTCATCGGCATTGGGCTGTTTTTCACCGTTTACTTGGGTGCGCCGCAAATTACCAAGTTTGGCGCGGCGTTTAAATCGGTGTTCGGCGGCTTGTTTGCCAAAAAGGAAAAAAACGCGCAATCGCTGTCGCAATTTCAAGCCTTGGCGGTGGCGATTTCGGCGCAAATCGGCACAGGCAACGTGGCGGGCGTGGCAACGGCGATTGTGTCGGGCGGGCCGGGCGCGATTTTTTGGATGTGGGTGTCCGCCTTTTTGGGCATGGGCACAATTTTTGCCGAAGCCGTTTTGGCGCAAAAATACCGCGTCATCAGCCACGGCAAATACATTGGCGGCCCCGCGTTTTACATCACGCACGGTTTGACCAAAAAAATCGGGCGCGGCAAGGCGCGGTTTTTGTCGGGCTTTTTTTCCATCGCGCTGATTATCGCGCTGGGTTTTATCGGCAACGCCACGCAGGCGAACTCCATTGCGGGCGCAATCCATCTGGCGTTTGGGCTGCCTGAAATCGCCGTAGGCTTGGTGCTGGCGGCGGCAGCGGGGGCGATTTTTATCGGCGGCATCAACCGCATCGCCAATTTTGCCCAGATTGTTGTGCCGTTTATGGCGGTGATTTACATCCTGTGCGCGATTTTTATCCTATTCCAATATGCCGACCACGCCATCGCCATGATGAGCCATATTTTTCAGGCTGCTTTTAACCCGCAAGCGGTGCTGGGCGGCGCGGCAGGCATCGGCATGAAAGAAGCGGTGCGCTATGGCGTGGCGCGGGGCTTGTTTTCCAACGAAGCGGGCATGGGCTCAACGCCACACGCGCACGCCACGGCAGATGTGGCGCATCCCGCGCTGCAAGGTATGGCGGCGTTTGTGGGCGTGTTTATTGACACCATTTTGGTGTGCACGGCAACGGCGTTAATCATCTTGCTCACCGAAGCCAACACGCTAGGCTTAAACGGCGCGGCGGTTACGCAACAGGCGTTTAGCATGGCATTTGGCGGCTGGGGCGCGGGGCTGCTGGCGGTGTGCCTGACCTTTTTTGCCTTTACCACGATTATCGGCTGGTATTATTTTGGTGAATCCAATGTGCGATTTTTGTTTAAGGGCAAGTTTTTAAACGGCTATCGCGCGCTGGTGCTGCTGGCGATTGTGCTGGGCACGCTGGGCAAGGTGGATTTGGTGTGGGCTCTGTCGGATATGTTTAACGGCTTTATGGTGATTCCTAACTTGATTGCGCTGTTTTTGCTGCGCGGCGAGATTAAGGCGGTGTACGATGATTATTTGGCGAAAATCCGCGCGGGCAAGGCGGTGGCTTATGATTATGAAGTGCATGAGTACCATGATAAGTAGCGCAGCGGCAGCCTGAAAAAGCAAAAGCATAGGCAGCCTGAAATCTTTGCAAAACCTAAGAACCTGTATTCACTATTTCCATAGCCATCTTTTATGCCCTAAAAACGTGGCTGCCGCGTTAAAAATGCTCGCAAGGTGTCCAACCTTACTGCGCTTTTTGCCTTGTATCCGCGCTTTTATTTCATAAAATCTGCCTATGGAAATAGTGAATACAGGTTCTAAAACGAAACAAGAAATGGTCAATTCTCCGTCATTCCCGCGTAGGCGGGAATCTTGGTGAAATTTTTGCAATGGTTTGTTTTTACATGAGTTCCTTAATATCAAACAAGATTCCCACCTACGCGGGAATGACGGCATTTCTTACTTTCAGGCTGCTGTTAGTGTTTTGCAAAGGTTTCAGCCTGAAAAGGGCGGGCGCAAGAAAAACCGTGCGGGTTGGATGGCACGGTTTTTTGTTTGGGGGCGATATGGGGCGGGATGGCGTTTCAGGCTGCCTGATTATAGGGATGGCTCAGGCAGCCTGAAAAACAGTTTGGCGTTTTAGCTACGCTGAACTTCGTTTCAGGCTGCCTTAATTTATCTCAAACTGTTGGCGCACAATATTATCCGCTTCGGCTAAACGCTCGGGTGTGCCCACATCCAGCCACAAGCCTGTGTGCAGGCAGCCTGAAACTTGGTTGCGCTGCATGGCTTGGCGCAGCAGCGGGGCGAGTTTGGCGGACTGGCGCGGCGGCGTGTGGCGAAACAGCTCAGGCAGATACACGCCCGCGCCGCTGAATGTGGTGGCTGTGCCGATGGCTGCGCTGGCGTGGACTGCGCCATGCTCGTCCAGCCCAAAATCGCCGTTGGGATGATGCGACGGGTTGGGCACAAGCCACAAATGGGCAAGTTTGCCACTTTGCGGCAGCGCATCGGCGATGCGGATGGCAGCCTGAAAATCAATATCGGTGAGCACATCGCCGTTAATCACCAGAAACGGCGCATCGCCCAGCAAGGGCAGGGCGGTGGCGATGCCGCCTGCGGTTTCCAAGCCTTTGCCGCCTTCGGGCGAATAGGCGATGTGCACGCCGTATGCTGCGCCATCGCCCAGCGTGGCTTCAATTTGCGCACCCAGCCATGCGTGGTTGATGACGATTTGGCGGATGCCTGCGGCGCGCAGACGGCGCAAGTGCCAACCAATCAGCGGCTCGCCACCTGCGAGCAACAACGGCTTGGGGGTGTGGTCGGTGAGCGGGCGCATTCGTTCGCCGCGCCCTGCGGCAAGTATCATGGCTTTCATAGTGTTTCCAATGGGTTAGAGGGTTTCAGGCTGCCTATTATCACGCAGCCCAACACAAAGGCAGCCCGAAAACGGATAAACAGGTTTAGCCAAGCTCAAACCATTTTCCATTTTCAGGCTGCCTATTTATCTCAAACTTACTTCTCGCTGCGCATACCCGCTTTGCGCTCTTCCAACCAATGCTCCAAATAATGAATGCTCACGCCGCCTTGCGCAAAGCCCTTGTCGTTAAACAGCTCGCGGTGTAAAGGCGCGTTGGTTTTGATGCCATCCACCGCCAGCTCCGCCATCGCCACGCGCATTTTTGCCATCGCTTGCGCGCGGTCTTTGCCATGCACGCAAATTTTGCCAATCAGGCTGTCGTAGTTCGGCGGAATGCGGTAGCCCTGATAAATATGGCTGTCCACGCGGATGCCAAAGCCACCGGGTAAATGGCAGCTTTCAATCACCCCAGGGCTGGGGATAAAGGTGTACGGGTCTTCCGCGTTGATGCGGCATTCAAACGCATGGCCTTCAATCGCAATGTCTTTTTGTTTGTATTGCAAGGGCAAGCCCGCCGCCACGCGCAGTTGTTCCTGCACAATGTCCACGCCCGTAATCAGCTCGGTTACAGGATGCTCCACTTGCACGCGCGTGTTCATCTCAATAAAGAAAAACTCGCCGTCTTCATACAAAAACTCAAACGTGCCCGCGCCGCGATAGCCAATGCGTTTACACGCTGCCACACACGCTTCGCCAATTTTCTTGCGCTCCGCAGGCGTGATAAACGGCGCAGGGGCTTCTTCAATAATCTTTTGATGACGACGCTGCATGGAGCAATCGCGCTCGCCCAAATAAATCGCATTGCCGTGTTCATCCGCCAACACTTGCACTTCCACATGGCGCGGACGCTGCAAAAAGCGTTCCATATACACCATCGGGTTGCCAAACGCCGCTTCCGCTTCGGCGCGGGTCATTTCTACCGCTTTGAGCAAATCTTCTTTCTTTTCCACCACGCGCATACCGCGCCCGCCGCCGCCGCCCGATGCCTTGATAATCACAGGGAAGCCCACCTTATCCGCCGTGTTCAAAATCTCGCTGGGCACGCCCGACAACGCCCCATCCGACCCTGGTACGCAAGGCACGCCCGCTTCAATCATCGCCTTTTTGGCGGAAACTTTGTCGCCCATCAGGCGAATTGTGTCGGCGCGCGGGCCAATAAACACAAAGCCCGAATTTTCCACTTGCTCGGCAAAATTGGCGTTTTCCGCCAAAAAACCATAGCCGGGGTGAACCGCATCCGCGCCCGTAACTTCCGCCGCAGCGATGATGGATGGAATGTGCAAATAGCTTTGCGGGCTGGGCGCAGGCCCAATGCACACGCTTTCGTCTGCCAGCTTAACGTGCAAGCTGTCTTTATCGGCTTCCGAATGCACGGCAACGGTGGCGATGCCCATTTCGCGGCAGGCGCGTAACACACGCAAAGCAATTTCGCCACGGTTGGCGATGAGAACTTTTTTTAGCATAATTTTTCCCAGCAATTTTAAGTTTCAGGCAGCCTGAAAAGCTAATCCATCCATTTGGCGATAACATCTTTCCATTGTGTTCAATCTGTTGGGGTGTTTCATTCGGCAAACCGTTTAAATTCCGCCATTAACAGTAATATTTGAAATCGCCGCGTTGTTCCCAATTCGCGTTTCCAAAATTAACGGCTTTTCGGGTTGCCATCGTCTTCGGGTGTCGTTGCAATCTTGTTCAACCAAGATGCGCATATCGTGCGGCTGTGCGGAAAGATAGGAAAAGGGATGGTTATCGCAAGAATTGGATTGGTCAAACTGGGTTTCAGGCAGCCTGAAACGTATTATTCAATAATAAACAAAGGCTCGCCAAATTCCACAGGCTGCCCATTTTCCACCAAAATCTCTTTTACCACGCCCGATTTTTCCGCTTCAATTTCGTTCATCAGCTTCATCGCTTCAATGATGCACAGCGTGTCGCCCGCTTTCACCGTTTGCCCCACTTCCACAAACGCAGGCGTAGAAGGGCTGGCGGCGCGGTAGAACGTGCCCACCATCGGCGATTTTTGCGCGTTGGATAAATCGCGCACGGCAGGAGCAGGGGCAGCAGGTGCGGCGGGCGCAGCCGATGGGGCAGGCGCGGCTGGGGCAGCCTGAACAGGCGCAGCGGGCGCGTAAACCGTTTGCACCGCAGGCGCAGCCACGCTGCGGGTGATGCGAACTTTCTCTTCGCCTTCGGTTACTTCAATTTCGGCAATACCTGATTCTTCAACCAAATCAATCAGTTTTTTAAGTTTGCGTAAATCCATTTTGGCAATTCCTATCCAATAAAAAAGTGGTTTCAGGCAGCCTGAAACGCGGTTTTCAATAAAATTTGGTGCGATTAACACGCCATTGGGCGCAACGCAAAAAGAGTAATTTTGGCGAAATTAGGCGCAAAAGTCTAGCGAAATATCGGCAAAATGCAGCAAAATGCGCTTTTTGTTTGATGGGCAAAACGCTGATGATTGATTTGCTAGATTTTTTATTCTATGCCTTGGCGGGTCGCAAAAAAACCGAGCGAAAATCACTCGGTTTTTAAATGGATGGAACGGCTAAATTAAGCGTCCAAGTGGTGTTCTGTGTCAATTAAAGCGCGGCGAGCCAAAGCCAAGTTAGATTTAGAACGATCCAACACGGTGTAAAGGAACAAGCCTTCGTGTTTAGCCAATGGGCGCAACAGGTGGTATTGTTTGCCCAAAGTAATCAAGATGTCTTCAATGCTGTCTTTCAAGCCAAGCATTTGCATGGTTTTCATTTTGGCACGCATCACTTCGGTGTTACCCGCAGCAGCGATTTCCAAGTCAATGCCAGAAGTGCCGTTACCAGCCAACAGCATACCGCTGGCAAAATCCACAACGGCAGCAGCCAACGCGCCATCAACATTCAACAATTCTGATACTGCACCTTCATAGTTCATAATAAAACTCCGTGAAATTTAAATAAAATTTATACCGCACATGAAATAGCGGTTTAACCAAAATAAACAAAGGCATACTTTATATACTACCTATTCGTTACCAGGTTCCCACTAGCCAGTACAAATTTGATTTGCTGGTTTGTTTTGCTGCCTAGAAACTCGGGTGGAATTATAAAACCAGTGTTTTATTTAGTAAAGGTAAAATAGGGCGCGGTTTGGGGATTATTTCAATTTAAATAATGAGATATTTTGGCATTTTGTGGCGGGATAAGCGGGGTGCGGTGGATGTTATTTTTAATTTTTGTTAAAAAATAATTGGTTATGATTTGCATGGTGGATGGATTTTGAGGGGTGTTGTGATAGATAAGCCCTGAATTTTAATCGGCTATGTTAAAATATGTTTTGTTTTTAGCCTTTATTGTGTTGCCAATCGCGCCACATTTCTTTTTTTCTTTACAAGATTAAACATTATGACCCAAGACAAAATTCTGATTTTAGATTTCGGCTCGCAAGTAACCCAGCTTATCGCTCGCCGCGTGCGCGAGGCGCATGTTTACTGCGAATTGCACCCTTATGATATGCCACTTGCTGATATTAAAGCGTTCAATCCAAAGGGGATTATTTTATCGGGCGGGCCCAATTCGGTGTACGACTCGGATTATCAGGCGGACACGATGCTGTTTGATTTGGGCGTGCCTGTGCTGGGGATTTGCTATGGTATGCAGTTTATGGCGCATCATTTGGGCGGCGAGGTGCAGGCGGGCAATCGGCGCGAGTTTGGCTACGCGCAGGTGCGCACGGAAGACGGCGATTTAACGCGCGGCATTGAAGACGCGCCCCATACGCTTGATGTGTGGATGAGCCACGGCGATAAGGTTTTCAGGCTGCCTGAAAACTTCCGCATCACGGGGCATACGCCGTCTTGCCCGATTGCGATGATGGAAAACAGCGCGAAACGTTTTTACGGCATTCAATTTCACCCCGAAGTTACCCACACCAAGCAGGGCAGCGCGTTAATCCGCCGTTTTGTGTTGGATATTTGCGCGGCGCAGCCAAGCTGGACGATGCCGAATTATATTGACGAAGCAGTGGCGAAAATCCGCGCGCAAGTGGGCAGCGATGAAGTGATTTTGGGCTTGTCGGGCGGGGTGGATAGCTCGGTGGCGGCGGCGTTGATTCATCGGGCGATTGGCGACCAATTAACCTGCGTGTTTGTTGACCACGGCTTGCTGCGCTTGGACGAGGGTAAGAATGTGATGCAGATGTTCGCGCAAAATTTGGGCGTGAAGGTGGTGCACGTGGACGCGAGTGAGCAGTTTATGGCGAAGCTGGCGGGCGTTACCGACCCCGAGCAAAAACGCAAAATCATCGGCGCGGAATTTGTTGAAGTGTTTGATGCGGAAGAGAAAAAGCTCACGCAGGCGAAATGGCTGGCGCAGGGGACGATTTACCCTGATGTAATTGAAAGCGCGGGGGCGAAAACGAAAAAGGCTCATGCGATTAAGTCGCATCACAATGTGGGCGGGCTGCCTGAAAACATGAAATTGAAGCTGCTTGAACCGTTGCGCGATTTGTTTAAAGACGAAGTGCGCGAGTTGGGCGTGGCGTTGGGCTTGCCGCGCGAAATGGTGTATCGCCACCCGTTCCCCGGCCCGGGCTTGGGCGTGCGGATTTTGGGCGAAGTGAAGCGCGAATATGCGGATTTGCTGCGCCAAGCGGACGCGATTTTTATTGAAGAATTGCGCAATACGACCGATGAGAGCGGCAAGTCGTGGTATGACTTGACCAGCCAAGCGTTTGCGGTGTTTTTGCCTGTGAAGTCGGTGGGCGTGATGGGCGATGGGCGCACTTATGATTATGTGGTGGCGTTGCGCGCGGTGATAACCAGCGATTTTATGACGGCGCATTGGGCGGAGCTGCCGTATGCGCTGCTGGGGCGCGTGTCTAATCGGATTATCAACGAAGTGCGTGGGATTAACCGCGTGGTGTATGACGTGAGCGGCAAGCCGCCTGCTACGATTGAGTGGGAGTGAGCGGCTGTTGTTGTGTGCATCAATCGGCAGTCTGAAAATGGAATGGGCGTTTTTGCTTTGCCGATGCGTGTGAACTCGTTTTCAGGCTGCCTTTGGTGTGTGCAATAGGCAGCCTGAAAAATAAAAAATGCCGTCCAACAACATCGCTACCGCAAATTCGGCATCTGCATCGGTCTTCGTTTCGGCTCGCGCTCTTCATCCTTGCGTCCGCAATCTGCCACATCGCAAACATCGCACGCATCGCAGGGGCAAGCATCGGCGCAATCGCACCCATCGGGCAGATTCAAATCGCAGGCATCGGGCGCGCCCAAGTCGCACGAATCGCAGCCGCCCACATCCAAGCAGCCCGCATCGCATGGCACGCAATCGCCGCGCTGGTAATACGCCATGCCGTTTACGCGATTAACAGGCGGGGCGGGCGGCTGGGCTGGGGCGCAGTAATGCGTGTAGGCATAGCGGCAATGCGCCAAACGCAAGCGCAGCAAGCGGCAGCCTGAAAAAACGCCATACCGCCGAATCAAGCGATAGCCCACGCCCGAGCAGCCGCAACCGCCATACACCAAGCGATAGGCGCAGCTAAACCCTTTTCGCGGCGACACATAGCGTTGATACAAACGAATGGCGAATAAAGCCAGATAGCGCAGCATAATAAACCCCCTTATACAAAGGCAGCCTGAAACGTGCTTTATCCGTTTTCAGGCTGCCTATTGATACCATTTTACATCGCCGAAGACGAAAACTCTTCGCGCTCGTCTGTGGTCTCATCTTCGCTGTGCGTGCTGCGAATCACCAGCAAAGGCAAATGGCTTTGGCGCATCACCGTTTCCGCAAAGCTGCCCATCAGCAAATGCATCAAACCTGTGCGGCCGTGTGTGCCAATCACAATCAAATCCGCGCCGTGGCTGTCGGCATAATCCACCAAGCCTTGCGCCATTTCCTTCGCGCCTTTGGACGACACCAACAAATGCGCTTGCACATCCGCCACGCCCGCTGTTTTTGCCGCGTCTTGCGCTTCGGCTAACACTTCATTGCCGCCCGCAACCGCCGCCGCTTCATAGCTATCGTGTTGCAAAAATTCAGGCGCAAGCGTCATGTATTCGCTCGGATTCGCCACCGTAACCAGCGTTAAACGCGCATCGCCCGCCACCGCAAGGCTAGATGCGTGTTGCAACGCATTCAAAGAAGTTCTACTGCCATCAACAGCCACCACGATATGTTTGTACATAACACACTCCTTATAAAATGGGTTTACGAGAAAGGTACTGCACACTACGCATACAGTATAATCTAAATCAGCAAAATTTTCTTGGAAACGCAACATGGAAACACACATTAACCGCCGTTTTGGCGGCATCGCACGGCTTTACGGCGAACACGGATTGCGCGCCCTGCAACAAGCGCACGTTTGCGTGGTGGGCGTGGGCGGCGTAGGCTCTTGGGCGGTGGAAGCCCTTGCCCGCAGCGGCATCGGCAAGCTCACGCTGATTGATTTGGACAACATCGCCGAATCCAACGTAAACCGCCAAATCCACGCGCTCACGCCCGATTTTGGCAAAGCCAAAGTAACCGCCCTGCGCGAACGCATCGTCCAGATTAACCCCGATTGCCAAGTAGTTGAAATTGAAGATTTTGTGGACGAGAGCAACCTTGCCGAGCTTTTCAGGCTGCCGTTTGATTTTGTGATAGACGCGATTGACCAAGTGCGCATCAAAACCGCGATGGCAGCGCATTTTGTGCGCCACAAACAGCCGTTTATCATCAGCGGCGGCGCAGGCGGGCAACGCAACCCCGCGCTGATTGCCACCGCCGATTTAAGCCAAACCACGCACGACCCCTTGCTCTCCAACCTGCGCTACACGCTGCGCAAAAAATACGGTTTCCCGCGCCAAGGCAAAATGCGCGTGCCCTGCGTGTATTCGCGCGAACAAATCACGCCGCCGCAAATCGCCCAAGCCTGCGATGCGCCGCAAGGCTTATCCTGCGCGGGCTACGGCGCGAGTATGCTGGTAACCGCGAGCTTTGGCTTGCATTGCGCCACCGTGGCGATTGGGCATATTGTGCGGCGCGGGAGTAGGTTTTAGGCTGCGCAGAAATTCGCATTACGCGTTTTCAGGCTGCCTTAATGCTTACGGTTGTAAACACAGGCAGCCTGAAAAACAATCCACGCGCGTATTCTTGTTTACAAGAACATGATATGGATTGGGCGCGATGCAAAAATTTCAGGCTGCCCATGTTACCCATAGGCAGCCTGAAAACGAGCAAAGAGAGTTTCAACGAAGTTAAAACCATCTCAACACAACCAACGTTCAACGCCCTTCATTGGCATCGTTGGCATCATCATCGCCGTAATACTTTACGCCAATCTTAATCGGCTCGCGCCCTTTTTCGCGCCGCCAAGCGTTGGTGTCGCGCAGCGAATAAACGCAGCCGCAGTATTCCTGTTGATAAAAATGCTCGCGCTTGCTGATTTCTATCATGCGCGATGAGCCGCCGCCTTTGCGCCAGTTGTAATCCCAGTAAACCATATCGGGATAATGCGCGGCGGCGCGGTGTCCGCAATCGTTGATTTGCGCCATGTTTTTCCAGCGCGAGATGCCCAAGCTGCTGCTAATCACTTTGAAGCCGTGTTCATGCGCATACAGCGCGGTGCGTTCAAATCGCATATCAAAACACATGGTGCAGCGGATGCCGCGTTCGGGCTCGTATTCCATGCCTTTGGCGCGTTCAAACCAGTTGTCCATGTCGTAATCCGCATCAATAAACGGCACGCCGTGTTGCTCGGCAAAGCGGATGTTTTCGTTTTTGCGGATTTCGTATTCTTTGAGCGGATGGATGTTGGGGTTGTAGAAATAAATGGTGTAGTCAATGCCACTGGCGAGCAGGGCTTCCATCACTTCGCCCGAGCAAGGGGCGCAGCACGAATGCAGCAACAGCTTGTCTGCGCCATTGGGCAGCACGAGCTTGGGGCGGTCTATGGCGGTTACGCGGGGGCTGTTCATGTTAATGCCCGCCTGCCAGAACAGGGGCGTGGTGGTAGGGCAACTCGCCATCAAGTTGATACACCGTGCCACAGTAGGGGCATTCTATGCTGCTGTTGGCTTGGATGGGCAGGAAAACGCGCGGATGCCCGTTCCATGCGTGTTGCGTGGTGGCTGAACCATCGCAATGCAGCGGCAAATCTTGCGGGGTGATGTGAATGGTTGGCGTGGTGGCGTGGGTCATTTTTGTGTGCCTTGTGTGGGTTTTTGAAAGACGCGCATTGTAGCGCAAAACCCGTTTTCAGGCTGCCGAAACATTGACAAAAAGCCGCCGCGCTGCGATAATCGCGCCCAGTTTTGATTTGATACGCCGTTGTTTAAACGGCTTAATTTTTTGCGGTATGCGCCCAACGCGCTGCCGATTGAGTTTGGAGGTGATGTTTGCATCATCAGGGCGCAGTATCTCGCCCTTTCAGGCAGTCTGAAAAACCTTGGATACGATATTTTGATTTAAACCCATTTTTAAGGATGAAAAACAATGACTTCTATTAAAGTAAAAGAAAACGAACCCTTTGAAGTTGCGATGCGTCGCTTTAAACGCGCGATTGAAAAAACAGGTCTTTTGACCGAATTGCGCGCGCGCGAAGCCTACGAAAAACCGACTACCGAGCGCAAACGTAAAAAAGCCGCAGCCGCTAAACGCTTGCAAAAACGCCTGCGCAGCCAACAATTGCCACCTAAATTGTACTGATTTGCGCCAAGCGCATTAGGCATCCTGAAAACATAAAACAGGGTTGCTATGCGCCATCCATTTAATCAACACCGCAAGCGTTTGAGTTTGCGGTGTTTTTGTTTACAAGGAGCAACACAATGACTTTAAAAGCAAAATTAACTGAAGACATGAAAGCCGCCATGAAAGCCAAAGACAGCGCAACGTTGTCCACCATCCGCTTGGTGAACGCGGCGATTAAGCAGTTTGAAGTGGACGAGCGCGCCGAAGCAGACGATGCCAAAGTGCAAGCCATCATCGGCAAAATGATTAAGCAGCGCAAAGACAGCGCGAAAATCTACGCTGATGCGGGTCGCGCCGATTTGGTGGACAAGGAAAACACAGAAATCGTGGTGCTGCAAGGCTATTTGCCCGAGATGCTGTCGGCAGAAGCGATTGCGGCGGAAGTGGCAAAAGCAGTTGCTGAAACAGGCGCAAGCAGCATGGCGGATATGGGCAAGGCGATGGGGCTGCTGAAAACGCGCTTGACGGGCAAGGCGGATATGGGCGAAGTGAACAAGGCGTTGAAAGCGGCGTTGTCGTAAGCGGGGTTTTAACTTCGTTGAAACTCGCTTTGCTCGTTTTCAGGCTGCCTATATGGTTTACTAAAAGGCAGCCTGAAAATGTGTTTTTAAATATGGAAGGAATGATGATGAAGAAACTTTTGGTTTTGACTTTGGCAACTTTGATGCTGGCGGCTTGTGCGGGCACGGACGGTGCAGGCAATACGCAAGCCTATGGCGAGATTAAAGGCGGCGTGGAAACGGTGAAATAGGCGTTTCAGGCTGCCTAAACCGTTAGCCCAATCATCCAAACAGCAAAAAGCCAAGTTCCGAAAAACTTGGCTTTTTTAGCTCCCCGAGCTGGGCTCGAACCAGCGACCTGCGGATTAACAGTCCGTCGCTCTACCGACTGAGCTATCGGGGAATGAAGTGGCGCATTATGCGGATGTTTGGCTGCCTTGTCAAATCATTTTAGCGCGGCTTGGAGTTTTTGCAGGGTTTCCCATGCGCTGCGTTTGAGCTGGGGATTGCTGGCAAGGCGCATGGGGTGGGGGATGTGGTAACGCGCGGCGGCGGGGGCGATGGCGTTGAGTGCGGTTTGGACTTCGGGGCGGTGGAAGAAGTCGCCGAGCAGGAGCATGGCTTGGGCTTGGGTTTGCTGCCATTCTTGGGCGATGCTGGGGGCGGCGGCGGTGATGGTTTGCGCGTCGGGGCGTGGGTTGAAGTCGGGGCTGTTTTTGAGCCATGTGCTGAAATGGGCTTGCTCGGGTGGGAGTGCGATGGCCTGGAGCATTTTGTGCAGCATTTCGCCGTCTGCGCCGCTGAATAGTTTGCCTGCGGCGATGTCGTCCACGGATGGGCAGACGCTTAATATCAGGAGTTTGGCGGGGCGGATGGTGGGACTGTGCAGCGGGGTGGTTTGTGGGGTGGGAATGGGTTGGGGTGTTGGGGTGGCAGGGGGATGGCTGGGGGCGCGTTGGCGGATTTTGGCTAGGGCGTTGCCTTGGGTGGCGGGGCTGGTGTGGCGGGGTTGGGTTGGCTGGGGTGTGTTGTGGGATGGGGTTGCGCTGGGGTGGGCGGGGGTTGTTTTAACTCCGTTGAAGCCTTCGGCTTTCAGGCTGCCTTGGGTGGGGCGGATTTGGGCGTGTTGGTTGAGCCACATTGCGCCCAGTCCTAGGGCTTGGTGTAGGTGGATATAGCGGCTGTTTAGCATGATTTCTCCATGATGATGGCATCTTCGTTGCCGTAGTAGTTTTTGCGGGTGGCGATAGGGGCGAATTGGTGTTTGCGGTAAAGGGCTTGGGCGATGTGGTTGCTGGCGCGAACTTCTAGGATGATGCGGGCGTGGTGTTGCTGGGCGGTGGCGATGAGTGCTTGCATGAGCTGGCTGGCGATGCCTTGTTGGCGGTGGCTGGGGGCGGTGGCGATAAGGTGGAGTTCTATTTCGTTTGGGATGTGTTGCCATGCGATGTAGCCGATGATGTGTTGGTGTTGTTCGGCGATGAGCAGGGTGTGGATGGGGGGGCGGTGGGCAGCCTGAAATTGGTTGGCTGTCCACGGATGGGGGTTGGTTTGGGCATCTAGGGCGACTAAGGCGGGGATGTCGGCGGGGGTGGCGGGGCGGATGTGCATGGGTGGTTTTAATTTGGTTTTTCAGGCTGCCTTGGGGGATGGGGCAGCCTGAAAAGGGGTGGGTTGTTTGATTGGGGTGGATTGCGCGGGGTGGTGTTTTCAGGCTGCCTGAAAGCGGTGTTTAACGCGGTCAATCAGTTGGGCGAGCTCGGGCAGGTCGCGTTCGGTTAGCCCTGTGCCTGCGGTGCAGAAGTGGACGCGCTGGCTGTGGTGGTGGAAGTAGCTGCGGGCATCGTCTAGGGCGAGCCATGGTTCGTTGGGGATTAGGTTGTCTTCCAGATAGCACAGGATTTCTTGTTCGCGCGGGGCGATGGGGCTGGTGGCGACGTGTTCGGGGGTTTTGCCGATGATACGCTGGGCGATGTCGGGGGAGAAGGGGCGGCGTAAGGCGGCAAGGTCGCGCCCGTGTCGCCATGTGGATGAGATGACGAATTGGATGGCGGCGTTTTCAGGCTGCCTAAAAAAGCGTTCAAAAATGGGGAGTTGGCTGAACATTTGTTCTTGGCGAAAGGCGTAGGCGGAATGGAGTACGCCGTCAAAGTCTAGGAATAGGAGCATGGTTTTGGATGATGGGGCAGCCTGAAAAATGGGGGATGATGTTTTCAGGCTGCCTAATGGTTGTTGGCATGGGCTGTTTGGAGCTTGGGCGAAAGCTATGAAGCAGCCTGAAATCTAAAATGGTGCTGAATAATAGGACTTTGTTGTTTGGAACAATGTCGGCGAGCCGCCGACGCTCCATTGGGTTGCGGGTGTTGCAAAGGTTTCTGTTTGATAAGGCAGCCTGAAAACGGATGGGGCTACTCGGGCGGGGTTAAGCCGAAGTGGGCAAACGCGCTGGTGGTTGCCATGCGCCCGCGTGGAGTGCGTTGCAGGAAGCCTTGTTGGATAAGGTAGGGTTCTATTACGTCTTCGATGGTGTCGGTGGATTCGCCGATGGCGGCGGCGATGTTGTCTAGCCCAACGGGTCCGCCGCTGAATTTGTGCAACACGGCTTCTAGGAATTTTCTGTCCATCATGTCTAGCCCGATTTTGTCCACATCCAGCATGGATAGGGCAGCATCGGCGATGCGGGCGTTGATGCTGCCTGAATGTTTGACTTCGGCATAATCGCGCACACGGCGCAGCAGGCGGTTGGCAATGCGCGGCGTGCCACGGCTGCGACGGGCGATTTCCAACGCGCCTTGTTGGTCTAAATCCATGTTGAGCAGCTGGGCGGAGCGGGCGACAATGGTAGATAAATCGTTGATTTCGTAGAATTCTAGTCGGGCAACGATGCCGAAGCGGTCGCGCAGCGGGTTGGTGAGCATGCCCGCGCGGGTGGTGGCGCCGATGAGTGTGAACGGCGGCAGGTCTATTTTGACGGAACGGGCGGCGGGGCCTTCGCCTATCATGATGTCTAGCTGATAGTCTTCCATCGCGGGATACAAAATTTCTTCTACCACGGGGCTTAGGCGGTGGATTTCGTCAATAAACAGCACGTCATGCGGTTCTAGGTTGGTGAGCAGGGCGGCAAGGTCGCCTGCGCGTTCCAGCACGGGGCCTGATGTTTGCCGCAGATTTACGCCCAGCTCGCGCGCGATGATGTTGGCAAGCGTGGTTTTGCCCAAACCTGGGGGGCCAAACAACAGGCTGTGGTCTAGGGCTTCGCTGCGCTTTTTGGCGGCGGCGATAAAGATGGCAAGCTGTTCTTTGGCTTTGTGTTGCCCGATATAGTCGGCGAGGGTTTTGGGGCGCAGGGCGCGTTCTAGTTGTTCTTCTTGGGCGGAGAGATTTTGCGCGGCAATCAGGCGGGGTTGGGCTTGGGTGGTGAGGTTGTCGGTTTGGAGCATGGTTATTTGATTTTGAAGTGTACCCAGCTTACGGCTAGCTCAGGTTTGTAGATAAGGTAGTCTTCTTCATTGTAGTCATAAATAGGGGCTTTGTAGTCGCCCACCATGACAACTTCAACACCTTTCATATTGGGTTGGTCAATAATGGTGCTTATGGCACGGAATAACTGCCCATTAAGTTTAATGTTGCGACATGTTTCGGTATTTTCATTGATTTTGTATTTTTCGCAGCTTACGTTGGGGTTAGGTTGGGTAAGGTCTTCAAGGTGATAAGGGGCGTGGGCGGTTAGCGTGAGCCAGTAAACAAATTGTTTAGGCTGGTTGGGTTGAAAGACTTCTTGGGCAATAATTTTTGGGATTTCGGTGTCGCATACACCGTGAAATACTTGACAGTGTCTTAGATTATTGGCGAAGCTGTCGAGAAACCATGATTTTTGGAATCCTGCTTTGGGATACCAGTAGATATAGTCCACAAAGCGTCCATTAACGCCGACTAGGCTGGTGGTTTGATAGCCTTGTTTGAGCATTTGATTGGGGATGCAGTCGGCAAATTCTTGGGCATCGAGACGACGGAAAGCGTAACCGCCTTTGATGGCTTTGTTGCAAAGTTCGCGCATTTCGCCACCAATGGTATTGGAGTTTACGGTGGCAAAATCGCCAGTTTCAAGGTATTCAAGTTTGTCGCTATGTGCGGCGATGGGCGAAGTAAGGTCGGTAATTATTTGTGGGTTGCGATAGCCTGCCAGCGATTCAACAATAACGAATAGGATTTTATTGGATGTAGGTTGGGTAAAATGGGTGATGGCACGGTCAAGTTTGATGTTGCTATCGTTGGGGCTGACTGTGGGGTAGGGGATAAGTGTTGGTGTGGTATTCATGGCTTTGAACCAGCCTGTGGTCAGCATTTGATCCATAAGCGAAAATTGGCTATTGATTACAAAATGGTTGCTACGTCCCATAACTCCTTCGTAGTTTGGGCTGCCAGAGTATTTGATGTCTTTGATAAAAAAGGAAATGATTAAAATAATGGGGATGATGTAAAGTTCGCGGGTGAAATGTTTGCGTTTACTGAGAAAGAGTACAAAGCCACTCATTGCAATGATGTAAACCACCAAAAAGGCAGTGAGCGCAATGTATTCAGTGGGAGCATCACCTAAAAAAGCTGCCAAAGAAACGAGTGCGCCTAAATCTACCATAGGCACAACTTGCATTATGAGCATGGTAATGTCTAGCAAGATAGCAATGGCAAAACCGAGTAAGCCTACGGCGCGCACCCAGCGGTTAGGGATAAGTAACAAACATAGGCAGACAAGATAATCCGTGTTAACAAGAGGACGGGCGAAATTATAGGTGTAACAGATACCCAGTAAAATGAGGTTGGGGATAAGGATAATCAGAAGAAAGTAAAGCCATTCGCGGGCAGAGGGTTTTTTTATATCTAGAATTTGGTTGTTGAGTACGGAGGACATGATGGTTCTTTCGGATTAGATAAACGGTAAGTTTGAAGCAAATAGTATTCCATTTTCAGGCTGCCTTTTGCGGGTGTAGTTCAGTAGGCAGCCTGAAAACAATGAGCGTTTCAACAAAGTCAAAACGACGTATGAATTCGTTTTTCAGGCTACTTCGGCGTTTAGCGCGATGCTGTCGCTATCCCATGTTGCGCCGAAGTGTTGTTGGATGGCTTGCAGGGCGGGGTCTTGCTCCATCAGGGCTTGGGCGTGGGCACGGTTTTCAGCGGCGAGGCGGCTGCGGTGCATGGCGGGCGTTTCCCAGCCGTTGCCATCGGCAAAGGGTTGGGTTTGGATGCGCACGGGGATTTGGTAGGCTTCGCTTAATGCGTTGGCGATGCGGTCAAAATATTCTTTTTTGGTTGTGTTTTTGGTTTTTTCGGAGACGATGGCTAGGCGCAACTCACCGTCTTGGTAAGCCACCCATGCGGTGTGGTCTAACAGCATACGCGCGGCGGAGATTTGCTTGCTGATGCGTTCGGCGATGGCTGTCCAGTTTTCGGCGGCGAATGCGGGGAAGGGGGTGGCATCGGTTTGGGCTTCGCTGATGTGTTCGCTTTGGGATTCGCCGAAGCTCACTTCGTTTGGTTTCAGGCTGCCTGAATCAGCATCGCTTGTTGTGGTGCTGCTTTTTTTGCGGGGGGATTTTTTGGGTGCGGGGGGGGGCGCTGGTTCAATGTTTTGTGGGGATTGGGTTTCGGTTTCAGCAGAATTTGTTGCACCTGTTTCGGCTTTGTTGGCGCTTTCGGTTTTCAGGCTGCCTGAAAGTGGTTTGGCTTCGGCGGCTGGTGTTTCGCTGTCTTTTGTTTCACTAGATTGCGCGGCTGGTGTTTCCACTTTATTGGCGTTCCCAGCTTGCAGGCTGCCTATTTGTTCAGGCGCGACTACTGGTGTTTCAGGCGCGGCTTCGTTTGCCAGAGATTTGTTGTTCTCAACGTTATGCTCGGCTGCGATAACAGGCGATGGCTGCGCTTCAACGGCTGGCGTTTGGGTGGAACGGCTTGCACTGGTTTTAGCATCGCCAAAATTATCTGCATCACCAAAATCGGTGTTACCCGTTTTCAGGCTGCCTGATGGTTCTTCGGATGGATTGGGAGACTCAGGCGCGACTGTTTTTGCTGCTGGCTTTTCGCTGATAGCAGGCGGCGGCTCAGGCGTTTCTGCTTGCGCTGCGGTCGTCGCTGTTGGTGCAGGGATTGTATTGGTTGTAACTTCGTTGGCATTCTCGGTTTTCAGGCTGCCTGAAAGTGGCTGTGGTTCGGTTGGCGCAGGATTGTTTGCGGGCTGGCTGGGCTGCGCAATGTTTTGCGGCGCAGCAACCGCTGGCGTTTTCAGGCTGCCTACATTGTGCGCGGCAGGCTCGTGCATTTGCGTGTTTTCAATTGCCGCGTTGGTCGGCACGTTTTCGGCGGTAAACGGCGCAAAGGCAAGCATACGCAGCAGCGTCATCACAAAGCCCGCGTATTCATCGGGAGCAAGCGGCAAATCTTGTTTGCCGTGCAGCGCGCATTGGTAATAAAGCTGGATTTGTTCGCCGTTAAACGCGCGGGCAAGGGCGTGCAAACGGTCGTATTCGGGGTCATCGGCGGGGATGGCGGTGGGCACGGTTTGCAGCAGGGCGATGCGTTGCAACAGCAGGGCAAGCTCGCCCAGCACGCTGTCAAACCCAAGCGATTGGCTGTGCATTTCGCTGGCTTTGGCGATGAGTGCCGCGCCGTTTTTTTGCGACAAAATTTCCATCAATTCAAACAGATAGCGATTGTCTACCGCGCCTATCATCTGGCGCACATCGGCTTGGGTAACGCTGCCCGAACCCATCGCAATGGCTTGGTCTAGCAGGCTGAGCGCATCGCGCATAGAGCCTTGCGCGGCGCGTCCGAGCAGCGTGAGCGCGGCGGGGTCGTAGGCGATGTGTTCCGCGTTTAAAACGTGCGCCAAATGGTCGGACACCTGTTGCGCGGTCATATTGCGTAAAACAAATTGTAAACAACGGCTTAACACCGTAATCGGCACTTTGTGCGGGTCGGTGGTGGCAAGGATAAATTTGACGTGCTCGGGCGGTTCTTCCAGCGTTTTGAGCATGGCGTTGAACGCGGATTTAGACAGCATGTGCACTTCGTCAATGATGTAAACCTTGTATTTGCCCGCTGTGGGCGCGTATTGCGCGTTTTCCAGCACTTCGCGGATATTGTCTATGCCCGTGTTGCTGGCGGCATCAATTTCCAGCAAGTCCACAAATCGCCCCGCATCAATGGCTTGGCAGGTGTCGCATTGCCCGCAGGGGTCGCCGTGTTGAGCGTTTTCGCAGTTCAAACTTTTGGCAAGAATGCGGGCGATGGTGGTTTTGCCCACGCCGCGCGTGCCAGTGAGCAAATAGGCGTGGTGCAAACGCCCGTTGGCAAGGGCGTTTTGCAGGGCTTTGACAACGTGTTGTTGCCCCACAAGGTCGGCGAAGGTTTTGGGTCGCCATTTGCGGGCGAGAACTTGGTAGGTCATGACGGGAATATTTGTTAAGAAAATGGGGCGAATTTTAGCATATTTGGAAGCCTGAAAATTTGGCGTAGTTGGTGGGTTAGTTACAAAAAAGGGCAGTTTGTGGCACGGCGTGGATGCGGTGGGGATTTTCAGGCTGCCTTGGGTGTTGTGTTAAATATATTGTTTTTCAAATGGTTATGATGATTGCAGTGGTGATGTTATGGTGTAATGCTGTTTCTGGTTGCGCAGATTTACGTTTCAGGCTGCCTTGGCAAAGGGGCATGGTTTCGTGGTTTAATGTAAATATACGTTAGTTTTTACACGAGCTGGCACGGCAAATGCTAACACTCTTGCAACTAGATTTTTTATCCTAACTGATTTCTTGCCCTGTGGCACAAGGAGGCTGTGATGAAAAAATTATGCTTGGCTTTGGTTTTGATGACAGCCGTCAACGGCGCATGGGCAGCAGGTTCTGCGGTGCAATTGGGCACGTTTAGAGAGTCGGATTACGCGCAAAGGATGGTGGCGAACGCGGCTTTGGCGGGCGTGCCTGCTTCGGTGAAAGAGACTAAATCTGCGGATGGCACGCCGATGTATCATGTGCGCATGCCGCGCATGGAGCGGCAGCAAGCGGAGCAAACGGTGGAGCGTTTGCGCAAAAATCAGATTGATGATTGCTTGATTTTGGATAATTGAGATTAACTTTTGATGGGGTTTCAGGCTGCTTGTTTGTGAGAGTTCGAGCGGTCTGAAATTTTTACAAGGACAGGGTGATGCCTGTCCTTTTTTTGTGGGGTGGATTTGGAGCGGGGTAATAGGCAGCCTGAAACCCAATTTATCCAGTAAAAAAAACCGTTTGGCTTGATATACCAAGCGGTTTTGCTTTTCAGGCTGCCTTGGATGATTTGAGGCAGCCTGAAACGCGATGCGCCGTGGAGCGTCGGCGGCTCGCCGACATCTTGGCAAACCAGTCATGCTATGTTTAAGCAGCGTTGGCAGCGAGCTGCCGCCGTTCCATTTTAGATTTTAGGCTGCCTAATTACACCAAGCCACTCAGCCCCACTCCGCTATCACAGGCGCATGGTCGCTGGGGCGTTCTTCGGCGCGGGCTTCGCGGTCTATGGTTACGCTACGCAGCGTATCGCGCAGGGCGGAGCTAATCAGCAAGTGGTCAATGCGCATCCCCAAGCCTTTGGCGAACATGGCACCGCGATAGTCCCACCATGTGTAGTGCGCGCCTGTGGGGTGAATGTGCCGTAATGCGTCATGCAGCCCAAGGTGGAGCAGATTGGCGAACCATTGGCGTTCTTCGCTGGAACAGAGAATTTTCTCGTGCCAACGTTTGGCATCGTACACATCATCATCGCGGGGGGCGATGTTGAAGTCGCCCAGCAGCACGAGCTTGGGGTATTGGGCGAGTTGGTCGCGCACATAGTCGGCAAGCGCGGCAAACCATTGGCGTTTGTAGGCGAATTTAGGGCTATCCAGTGCTTCGCCGTTCACGCAGTAAACATTGATGACGCGGATACCGTTGATGGTGGCGGCAATCACGCGCTGTTGCGGGTCGTCGGGCAGCGTGGGCAAGCCTGTTTGCACATCGTGCAGTTCGTGGCGGCTGATGATGGCAACGCCGTTGTAGGTTTTTTGCCCTGCCCATGCGGTGTGCCAGCCCATCATGCGAAAGGCGGCGGCGGGGTATTTGTCTTGTTCCAGTTTCAGCTCTTGCAGCACCAATATATCGGGCTGGTGGGCGGCGAGCCAGTCGCTTACTTGCGGCAGGCGCACGTTGAGCGAATTGACGTTCCATGTGGCGATTTTCATGCGATGTTCCGTGTACGATTTGGATAACAGCTAGGCAGCCTGAAAAGGGATTTCAGGCTGCCTATGTTGTTTACTGTGGATGATTATGCGCCTGCGGCTTTAACGGCGGCGGGGTTGGGGTTAATCAAGATTTCTACGCGGCGGTTTTGGGCGCGGCCTGCTTCGCTGCTGTTATCGGCAACGGGTTGGCGCGAGCCTTGTCCTGACACGCTCATGCGGTTGCTGGCTACGCCGTGTTGGTTCAGGTAGTTGGCAACGGATTGGGCGCGGTTGTATGACAAGGGGTTGTTGATGGCATCGTTGCCTGTGTTGTCGGTGTGTCCCACGATGGTGATGGTGGTGTCGGTGTAGGTCGCCAGCGTTTGCGCGGCTTGGCTCAACGAGTTTTGCGCTTGGGCAGATAGGGTTGCGCTGTTGGTGGCGAAGGTAACGGCGGCGGGCATGGTCAATTTGATTTGGTCGCCTTGGCGGTCAACGGCTACGCCCGAGCCTTGCAGTTGCTCGCGCAATTTTTTCTCTTGGTAATCCATATAGCCGCCTACGCCTGCGCCAACTGCGCCGCAAGCCAAGGCAGAGTTGCGCGCGCCTTTGCCGCCGTGGGTTAATGCGCCCACGATGCCGCAGGTGGCTGCGCCGCCCAAGCCGTAAAGCGCGGTTTTGCTGATTTTGTTTTGCCCTGTGGTGGCATCGGTTACGCAGCCGCTCAATGCGAACGCGGCGGTTAGGGTAACGAGTGTGGTGGTTTTCATCAGTTTCATGTGAGTTTCCTTGTAAAAAGGTTGATGGGCGGAGAACCAGTGTTAGAACCTGTATTCACCATTTTCATAGGCATCTTTCATGCCCTAAAAACACGGCTACTACGTTAAAAATGCTCGCAAGGTGTACAAACCTTGCTGTGCTTTTTGCCTTGTATCCGCGCTTTTATGTCATCAAATCTGCCTATGAAAATGGTGAATACAGGTTCTTGGGCTGCCTGAAAACCGCGCAATATACCGATGTTTTTTGGCAAAGACCAGTTGGCTTAACGATAAATTACGCTTAACGGTGCGGTTTTTACCGTTTGGCGGACTTGAAATTGGGGCGATTAAGGCAGCCTGAAAACGTGTTGGCATAATTCTCGTTTCAGGCTGTGAAATCTTGGCAAAATCTGCAACCGATGGAGCGTCGGCGGCTCGCCGACATTTTGGCAATCAGCAACGTCTGGTTGGACACACCATCTGGCGACGAGCCGTCGCCGCTCCATTTTGGCTTTTCAGGCTGCCTTACCCCACATCTGCTCACGCGAAAACAGTAACAGCAGCACCAAGCCGATGCTGGTGGCGGCGAGCATCGTGCCTGTCATCACCAACGCCGTGCCGTTGTGCAAAAAGGCAACCGAAAAGCTTGCTAGCGAGCCAATCAGCGATTGCGTTGCCGATAGCGCGGCGTTGGCACTGCCTGCCACTTCGGGCTGATAATTGCTCATAAACAATGCTTGGGTGTTGGCGGCGATTAAGCCTTGCGTGCCCACCGACACCATCACCAGCGGAATCAACAACACCAGCGGCGGCTGTTTGAACCACAACACGCTGGCAACAAGGGCAATATTGGCGCAGCCTTGCAGCGCAATGCCGACTTTCAGCAAATCGCGGCTGTGCCAATCACGGTGCAAGCCAAACGCGGTCAGCCGATTGCACAGCATCATGGTTACGATGTTGCAGCCAAACACCCAAGCGTATTGATGCGAGCTTAGGTTGTATAACTTCATGTAAACAAAGGGCGATTCGCTTAAAAACGCCATCATGGATGAAAACGAAGCGGCTTGGTAAAACAAAAAACCCAGCGCGGGCAGCGTGGCGAACACTTGGCGATAGCGGCTGCCGATTTGTTTAACGTGCGACAGGCGCAGCGGCTCGGCGGATTTGTGTTTGGGCAAAAAGCGAAACAGCAGCGCGAACACGATGCTGGCATAGACAAACAAAAAGGCGAAAATGCTGCGCCAGCCCGTGAGCGATTGCAACGCTGAGCCGAGCATGGGCGCAACCAGCGGTGCCATCATCAAAATGATGCCGATGAGCGTGAACATTTGCGCCGCTTCTTTGCCTTGATAATTGTCGCGCACCAACGCGCCCACCACCACGGCAGACATCCCCCCGCCCAAGGCTTGCACCACGCGCAACGCCATCAGCTGCTCGGCGGTTTGCACAAAAATCAGCCCCGCGCAGCCAATCAGAAAAATGGTTAAGCCAAACAGCGCGATGTTGCGCCGCCCTTTGATGTCGGACAGCGAGCCGCCGAGCAACTGCCCTGCCGCCACGCCAAACATAAATGTGCTCAGGCTTTTTTCAATTTGGTGGATGTCGGCGTGCAGCGCGGTGGCGATTTGCGGCAGCGAAGGCAAATAGGCATCAATGGACAGCGGCATGATGGCGATGAGCATCGCCATTAAAGCCGCCATTTGTTTGGTGGATAGGGGCGGATGGGTTTTTTGCATGATTAAGATGAGGCAGCCTGAAAACGGGAAAACGGGTTTTCAGGCTGCCTAATAGGGTTGTTAAACGAGGCGGATTATACGCTTGGGGCTAGGAAAGCTCAAACGCGAGAATGGTTTAGCGGCGGTGTATTGAACGCGCAAAATCCAGCGGGTTACGCATTTTGCAGCGCGGCTAACACGGCTTCGGCGTGCCCCGCCACTTTCACTTTGCGCCATTCGTGCGCGATATTGCCTGCGCGGTCTAACACAAAAGTGCTGCGCTCAATGCCGATGTGTTCTTTGCCGTAGAGTTTTTTCAGTTTCAACACGCCAAATTGTTGGCACACGGTTTCATCGGCATCGCTCAGCAGCAAAAAGGCGAAGCCTTGCTTGGCGCAGAAATTTTGATGCGTTTTCACGCTGTCGCGCGAGATGCCGACCACGGTGTAGCCCAAGGCTTGAAATTCGGGCAGCAGGCGGTTGAAATCCAAGCCTTCGGTGGTGCAGCCTGCGCTGTGGTCTTTGGGGTAGAAATAGACAATCAGCGGCAGATGGTCTTGGCTGTGGAAGGTGTCGCCGTTGGATGATGGTAGGGAAAAATGGGGCATGGTGGTAAGGGCTTTTGTGGGTTTGTTGGTTGGGTTGAATTGGTTTTCAGGCTGCCTTGGTGTGTGATGGATAAGTCAGCCTGAAAACGGATAACAGCATGGTTGGACTTATAAACAAATTTTCAGGCTGCTTTAATCCATCAAACAAAGGCAGCCTGAAATGCAAGTTCTGCGTAATTAAAACCGTTTACAAAATATTCAAATCCGAAACGCGGTCATACATTTGCCCCGGTTCTTTGCCTTCTTCCCACAGGGTGATTTTCAGGCGCAAGTCGCTGGCGGATTCGGCTTGGCGCAAGGCTTCGTCTAGGGTGATGCGCCCTGCGGTGTAGAGTTTGAACAAGTCTTGGTCAAACGTTTGCATGCCTTCGGATTGCGAACGCTCAATCAAGCGCAGCATCTCAATCAGCTCGCCTTTCATCATATAGTCCGCCATCGCGGGCGAGTTAATCAGCAAGTCCACAATCGCGGTACGCCCGCCTTCAATCAAACGTGCCAAACGTTGCCCGATGATGCCCACCACGTTGAGCGACAAGTCCAGCAACACTTGTTTGTGCTGCTCTTCGGGGTAGAAGTTCATAATCCGCTCCACCGCTTGCACGGCGTTGTTGGCGTGGATGGTAAAGAATACCAAGTGCCCCGTTTGCGCCAGTTGCAAGGCGTATTCCATGGTGTGTTCGTTACGCACCTCGCCCACGCAGACTACGTCCGGGGCTTGACGCATCGCCGATTGCACCGCCATAGACCAAGAGTTGGTGTCAATGCCCAATTCGCGTTGGGTGAAAATGCTTTTAATCGGCGTGTGGATGTATTCCACAGGGTCTTCAATGGTTACGATATGCCCAGCGGCGTGTTTGTTGCGCCAGTCTAGCATCGCCGCCATGGATGTGGATTTACCCGAACCCGTTGCCCCAGCCAGAATAATCAAGCCACGTGGCTGCATGGCAAGCTCTTTTAAGCCTTGCGGCAGTTGCAAATCGTCCACAGTTAAGATTTTGGTGGTAATGCGCCGCCACACCATGCCCACGTGTCCTTGCTCGTGGTAAGCGTTCACCCGATAGCGCACGCCTGTGGCAGAAGTAACCGAATAGTTCAACTCCAGCTCTTCTTCAAAACGGATGCGTTGCTCATCGCTCATGGTGGAATACACCAACACTTCGGTGTCTTGCGGGGTGAGCGGTTTAAGCGGAACGGGGGTCAGCTCGCCGTTGATTTTGAATGATGGTGGGAAGTTCACGCTGATGAAAATATCGGAAGCCAAGCGTTTTTCGCATTCGGCAGACATTTTTTCCAGTAGGGGATGCAGCCCCGGTTTTTCTTTACGCGCCATCACGCTGGCAACGGTTTTTTCAGGCTGCCCTTTGGGCGCGGCTTTTGGGGCTTGCGGTTTAACTTGGTAATCGTTCACAAAGTCTTCCAATAGGTTGGCCAAGCCAGCGTTGGGGTTGTTTTGTTCTGACATGATGTTCTCTCTTTATTGAATGGTTTACACAATCATCTCGGGGTTTTGCGCTTTGGCGCGGGCATCGGCAAGCGATACGATGTTGCGGCGAACCAAGTCTTGCAAGCATTGGTCCAGCGTTTGCATACCGAAGTTTTGCCCCGTTTGAATAGAAGATTGCATTTGGGCAATTTTGTTTTCACGAATCAAGTTACGAATCGCGGGGGTGGAAATCATGATTTCATGCGCGGCAACACGCCCTTTGCCGTCTTTGGTTTTCAGCAGCGTTTGCGCGATTACGGCGCGTAGCGATTCGGACAACATAGAACGCACCATTTCTTTTTCCGCAGCGGGGAATACGTCAATAATACGGTCAATGGTTTTGGCGGCGGAAGTGGTGTGCAGCGTGCCAAACACCAAGTGCCCCGTTTCGGCGGCGGTGAGTGCCAAGCCAATGGTTTCGGGGTCGCGCATTTCGCCCACCAGAATAATATCGGGGTCTTCACGCAGCGCAGAGCGCAGGGCGTTGGCAAAACTGAGGGTGTGTTCGCCCAATTCGCGTTGGTTTACAAGGCATTTTTTGGATTGATGCACAAACTCAATGGGGTCTTCAATGGTGAGAATGTGGGCGGCATAGTGGTCATTTACATAGTCTATCATGGCGGCCAGTGTGGTAGATTTGCCCGAGCCTGTTGGCCCTGTTACCAGCACCAAACCGCGTGGGTTGTCGGCGATTTTTTGGAAAATGCGTGGGGCTTTGAGCTCTTCCAGCGTTAGCACTTTGCTGGGAATGGTACGCAACACGGCAGCAGGCCCGCGATTGGTGTTAAAGGCGTTCACACGAAAGCGGGCGATGTTGGGCAGCTCAAACGAAAAGTCGGTTTCTAAGTTTTGTTGGTAGTTTTTGCGTTGCAAGTCGTTCATGATGGAGCTAATCATTGTGCCGACTTCGTCTGCATTCATTTCGGGCAAGTTGATGCGGCGGATGTCGCCGTTTACGCGAATCATGGGGGGCAGACCTGAGGAGATGTGTAAGTCTGATGCTTTGTTTTTCACGCCAAAGGCGAGAAGGTCGGTAATCTGCATAGCTGTGCTCATAATGATGCCTTTGCAAAAGTTGATTAAATAAATGGCGTATTTTAAAGAAATTTTAGGCAGTCTGAAAGCAAATGTTAAGAAAGGTTGGGATTTTGTTGTATTTCAGGCTGCCTATGGTTAAGATTTGCGGGCGATGTAAGAAACTGTTCAAAATGAAAGGCAGTATCACAAGGCTGCCAAATCGTTTACACTTATGCCCTAGTTTTCAGGCTGCCCCAAGCCTTTTATTTTTGGGCGGTCTTAACACAGATAATTTTTAATATAAGCAGGGAAACCATTATGAAACTGTTTTACACCATAATTAAACTGGTTATTTTGGCAATTTTGCTGGTGTTTGCTTTGATTAACACAGCCAAAGTGCAATTTTTTTATCTGCCCAGCGAGTTTGTTGAGCTGCCGTTGATTGTAATTTTGTTTGGCGCGTTTGTGGCGGGCGCATTGTTTGGCTTGTTTGCGCTGTTTGGTCGCTTGATTCATCTGCGCAACGAAAATGCGCGGTTGCGTGCCGAAGTGCAAAAAAATGCCCGCTTGGCAACGCAAGATATTGCCGCGCCCGCGCCGATTAACGTAGCCAAAAATAAGGCAAAACATGGAAAACACTGACCTACTTTGGTGGATGCTGATTCCGATTATCTTGCTGCCCGTGTTTTTTGGGATGGGCTGGTTTGCCGCGCGGATAGACATGAAAACCGTGCTCAAACAGGCAAAAACCGTGCCCGCAGGCTTTTACGCCAGCTTGGATGCGCTGGTGGACAAAAACACGGGGCGGGCGGCGCACAATCTTGCCGAAGTGATTGACCAGCAACAAAATTCGTATGATTTAAACCTAACGCTGGGCAAGCTTTATCGCCAGCGCGGCGAAAACGACAAAGCCATCGCCATGCACAAAGCCTTGCTGGATTCTCCCGACACGGCGGGCGACAAGCGCACGCGCGTGTTATACGAGCTGGGTTTGAACTATCAAAGCGCGGGCTTGGTGGACAGAGCCGAGCAAATTTTCTTGGAATTGCAGCAGGGCAATATGGCAAAGCAAGCCAATGAAGTGCTGCTCAATATTTATCAGCAAGACCGCGATTGGGAGCAAGCCATCGCCACCGCGCAGCTTTTGGCGCACGATGAGCAGACTTATCAATTTGAAATGGCGCAGTTTTATTGCGAAATCGCGCAGGGCGAATTGTTTAAATCGCAGTTTGAGCCTGCCCGTGCGCATATTCAGGCTGCCTTGTCTGCCAACAAAAAATGCAGCCGCGCCAACATGATTTTGGGCGATATTGAGCAAAAGCAGGGCAACTTTCAGGCTGCCATTGATGCCTACACCGCGATTGAAAAGCAAAACCATGCTTATTTGAGCATGATAGGCGAGAAGCTGTATGACGCTTATGACGCGCTGGGCAAGGCGCAAGATGGCTTGGATGTGTTGATTGGTTACGCCAAAACTTTCCCGCAGCTGGATTTGAACAATGTGATTTACGAAAAATCGCTGCTGATGTGGGGCGAAGAAAAAGCCAATCAAACCATGGTGGAATTGGTGCGTGCCAAGCCCGATTTAAACGGGATGTATCGCCTGCTGGGCTTGCAAATGAGCGATTTAAACCCGCAATGGAAAGCCGATGCCGACATGATGCGCAATGTGATTGGGCGGCAGGTGCAGCGCAGTTGGATGTATCGCTGTCGCAACTGCCATTTCAAATCGCAAGTGTTTTTCTGGCATTGCCCCGCGTGCAACAAATGGGAAACGTTTACGCCGAATAAGATTGAAGTGTGATGTTTGCTTACTGATTACATTTTCAGGCTGCCTTTGTTGTTGTGAATAGGCAGCCTGAAAAGTATGTTTAGGAACGAGTATGTTAAAAAATAAATGGTGGGTGCTGGTGTTGATTGTGTTGCTGGCGGCGGGCAAACAGTTTGCCCATTACGCACAACGGCAAAATCAAACGCCAAACGCATCCGCCCGCCCCACGACGGCGCAAACGCACGAGTCACGCCAGCCTGCTATTGCCCAACCCGCGCCCAGCACAACCGCCGCGCAGCCGACTGCCGATTTTGAACACATCTTGCAACAAGCCTATCAAAACCACCAAGGCAATCTGCAAATTCAAGGCAGCGGGCGCGTCATCAAAACCCTGCCCGATGATAACCAAGGCTCGCGCCATCAACGCTTTATCGTCAAACTCGCCAGCGGGCAAACGCTGCTGTTTGCCCACAATATTGACCTTGCGCCCAAGATTCGCGGGCTGAAAAAAGGCGACACCATCACGTTTAACGGCGAATACGAATGGAGCGAACAAGGCGGCGTGATTCATTGGACGCACAAAGACCCCAACCGCAGCCACGCCGATGGCTGGCTGGAACACAATGGGCAGCGGTATGAATAAACTTTCAGGCTGCCTATGTGGGCTATCAACCCAAGGCAGCCTGAAAATAGTGAATATAGGTTCTAAATACGTTTCAGGCTGCCTTGACAACGTATTTTACCCCCCAAAGGCAGCCTGAAAGCCCACCCCCATGTCCCAAACCGCCCAAATCATCACCAGCTACGGCAGACGCTACATCGTCCGCACGACCGACCAGCACACCTACGAAGCCAGCACCCGCAGAAAGCGCACCGACTACGCTTGCGGCGATTGGGTAAGCATCCAAATCATCAACGGCGAGCAAGCCGTGATAGAAAGCATGCAGCCACGCCAAAGCCTGCTCTATCGCCAAGATGCGTGGAAATCCAAGCTCATCGCGGCAAACGTAACCCAGCTTTTGATTGTGGTTGCCGCCGAACCCAGCCCCAGCGAAGCCCTGCTTCAACGCGCCTTAATCGCCGCCGAAGCCGCGCACATCCGTGCCGTGATTGTCATCAACAAAGCCGATTTGCCCAGCACCGCCGCGCTGCAAGAAAAATTGTCGTTTTACGCCCAATTAGGCTACAAAATCATCATGTTAAGCGCGTTGGGCAACGTGGACAGCCTGCGCGACCAGCTACACGGCGAAACCAACATCCTGCTCGGGCAAAGCGGCATGGGCAAATCCACGCTCACCAACGCGCTGCTCGGTGCAACTCTTGCCCGCACGCAAACCATTTCCACCGCGTTGGATTCGGGCAAACACACCACCACCCACGCGCAGCTTTACGATTTGGACGACACTACCAAGCTGATTGACAGCCCAGGGTTGCAAGAATTTGGCTTGCACCATTTGGCGGCGGCGGATTTGCTGCGGTATTTCCCCGACTTGAAGCACTTGATTGGGCAATGCCGTTTTCACAACTGCTCCCACCGCGCCGAGCCAAATTGCGCGGTAAAAGCGGCGGCGGAACGCGGCGAAGTGTCGGCAGAGCGCGTGGCGTTGTTGCAAAAGATTACCGATGAATTGCTGCGCTGATTGCGCGGACAACAAAAGGCAGCCTGAAAACGCGCTACGTTCGTTTTCAGGCTACCTTTGCATGGTTGGCGGCTTAATCCATCTCCGCCAGCCGTTTCAACACTTCTTCGCGCCCCAGCAAGGCTAACACCGCGTCCACGCTGGGGGTTTTGGCGGTGCCGCACACGGCAAGGCGCAGCGGCATGCCCAGTTTGCCCATTTTGATGCCTTCGGCTTCGCAGAACGGGGCAAACAGGGCGTGGATGTTTTCGGCTGTCCAGTCGCCAGCGGGCAGGGCGGCGAGCCTAGCGGCGAAGCGTTGCATACGGGCGGGCGCGTCGGCATCCCAATGTTTGGCGACATCGGCTGCGGCGGGCGTGGCTTTGGCGTAGAAATAGGCGCATTCGCTGGCGAGTGCGTTCAAATCTTGGGCGCGGTCTTTCACCAAGGCAATCACGTCTGCCAGTTTCAGGCTGCCTGAAACGTGGATGCCTTGTTGTGCCAAGCGCGGGGAGACCAAGTCGGCTAGGCGTTGGTTGTCGGCGGCTTTGATGTGTTCGCCGTTAATCCACAGCAGTTTCTTGCCGTCCATGCGGCTGGCGGATGCGGAAACGTGTTCCAAATCAAACCATTGCACAAATTGTTCCATGCTGAAAAATTCGTCATCGCCGTGCGCCCAGCCCAGCCGCGCAAGGTAGTTTAACATGGCTTCGGGCAGGATGCCCATGTCGGCAAATTCGGTGATGGCAACGGTGTCGCCGCTGCGTTTGGAGATTTTTTTGCCTTGCTCGTTCAAAATCATGGGCAGGTGGGCGTATTGTGGTGGCGTTGCACCTAACGCTTTGAAGATGTTGATTTGTTTGGGCGTGTTGTTTACATGGTCGTCGCCGCGAATCACATGGGTGATGCCCATGTCAAAATCGTCCACCACCACGCAGAAGTTGTAGGTGGGCGTGCCATCGGCGCGGGCGATGATTAGGTCGTCCAGCGCGGCGTTGGGGATGCTGATGTTGCCTTTAACTAGGTCGTGCCATTGGGTTGCGCCATCCAGCGGGTTTTTGAAGCGGACAACGGGTTGGATGTCGGCGGGGATGGGCGGCAGGGTTTTGCCTGCTTCGGGTCGCCAGCGGCGGTCGTAGGTGGCGGTGCCTTCGCACTCGGCTTTTTCGCGCATGGCGGCGAGTTCTTCTTTGCTGCAATAGCAGTAATAGGCGTGTCCGCTGGCGAGCAGTTGTTGGATAAGCTCTTTATAACGTGGGAAATTTTGTGTTTGGTAAACGATGTGGTCGCTGTTGTCGGCATGCAAGCCTACCCAGTCCATGCCTTGTAGGATGATTTGCACGCTTTCGGCGGTGGAGCGTTCTAGGTCGGTGTCTTCAATGCGCAGCAGAAATTCGCCGCCGTGGTGTTTGGCAAACGCCCATGAATACAGGGCGGTGCGCACGCCGCCGATGTGCAGGTAGCCTGTGGGGCTGGGGGCGAAACGGGTTTTGATGGTCATAGTGGGCTTTCGTTGTGTGATTGGGAAAGGGTGGGGATTTTACTGTTTTCAGGCTGCCTGAAAAAGGGGGGGATGGCGTAGGAATGGGCGGTTAAGGCAGCCTGAAAGTGGAGTGGTGACGGCTCGTCGCCAAATGGTTATATGGAAAAGGGGACGTGGCTTTGGTGGTCATGTCGGCAAGCTGTTGATGCTCCATTGTTGGCGCGGTGGTTGGGCTTTTCAGGCTGCCTTAATCTTCCGCCCACGGGTCTTCGCGGCGTTGGCGTTTGACTAGGATGCGCACTGCGCCGTCGTTGCCTTTGCGCGGTTCGCAGTAGGCGAGCACATCGGGGTGCGCCATCAGCCAGCGGCGCACCAGATTTTTGAGCACGGGGGTGTAGCCCGATGAGCCTAAACCGCTGCCGTGGATGATTTCGCCGCACACGCCGCGCCGTTTCACAAATTCTATAAATTCGTTGAGCACTTGCTGGGCTTCTTCTTGCGTGTAGCCGTGCAAATCCACATCGGCGACCACTTCGTAATGCCCGTTTTGCAGGCGTTTGATATCGTTTGCGCCTTGCCCGTTTTTGCTGAATGTGGCGGGGATTTCTAGGTGGATGCCTTCGCCCACATAAAAATAGTTGTCTTCGCCCAAATCGGCGGGCTGCTGGCGCGGTTTGATGGTTTTGCGGCTGGCGGGGGCGATGTATTGATTGGTGTTTTTAATCGGGGTTACGTCTTTCATCAGCTCGCTAAAATTGACTTCCGCTTCTTGCGCGGCTTGCTGCTTGGCTTGCGCTTCGGCGGCGCGGCGGTTGGCGGTTTGTTGCTGGGCTTGTTTGTGCAGGGCTTTGAGTTGGTCTTGGTAGTTCATGGTGGGGCTTTCGGGGGGATGATTGGGGCAGCCTGAAAACGCAAATGGCGTGGTGATGGCTTGTTGTCAAATAGCATTTGAGTTGTCGGCGAGCCGCCGACGTTCCATCGGATGCGTTTGCCAAGGCGGCCTGAAAATGGGTAACGCGGTTTCAGGCTGCCTTTTTGGTCAGCATCACGCCGCTTTCAATATGCGGGGTAAACGGAAACTGGTCAAACAGCGCGGTGGCTTGGATGGCGTGGGTTTGCGTGAGCGTGTGCAAATTGGCGGCAAGCGTTTCGGGGTTGCACGACATATAAATAATGCGGTCAAACTGGGCAACCAGTTGCAGCGTTGCGCTGTCCACGCCTGCGCGGGGCGGGTCTATAAAAATGGTGGAAAAATCGTAATCCGCCAGCGCGATACCGCCTTCGGCTAAACGGCGAAACGTGCGGCAGCCTGAAAACGCTGCGGTAAACTCTTCGGCGGATAGGCGGGCGATTTGAATATTATCCAATTGATTATGCGCGATATTCCATTGCGCGGCGGCAACGGATGTTTTGGACACTTCGGTGGCCAGCACGCGGCGAAAGTGGCGCGACAAGGGAAGCGTGAAATTGCCGTTGCCGCAATACAGTTCCAGCAAATCGCCGCCCGCGCCTTGCGCTTGTTGGCACGCCCACGCCAGCATGGCTTGGCACACGGTGGCGTTGGGCTGGGTGAAGCTGCCTTCGTATTGGCGATAGGCAAGAGTTTGCCCGTTTACCGCCAATCGCTCGGTTACAAAGTCTTGGCTGAGCACGATTTTTTGCCCTTTGCTGCGCCCGATGATGTGGATGTTGAACTCGTGTTCCAAGGCGCGGGCGGCGGTTTGCCAGTCGTCATCCAGCTTGCGGTGGTAAATCAGCGTTACCAGCATTTCGCCGCTGAGCGTGGCAAGAAATTCGCATTGGTAGAGCCGCGTTTGCAGCGTGGGGCAGCCTGAAAGGCGTTCTAGCAGGCGCGGCATCAGGGCGTTGATGCTGCTGTGGGCAGCCTGAAAATGGGTGAGCTTAATCAGCGATGCGCGGGATGCTTTTTGTCCGTGAGCAAACATGGCGTAGCTGATGTGTTCGTTTTCGTGCCAAATACGGAACTCGGCGCGCATACGGTAGCCTTGTTCGGGCGATGGGAACACTTGCGGCGCGGGGGCGGCAAAGGGGGCGAGTAGGGCGGCAAGGCGTTGGGTTTTTTCGGCAAGTTGGGCGGTGTGGGGCATGATGGTGCTGTGGAGTAAATAAAAAAGGCAGCCTGAAAATAGCTTAAACGGCGTTTCAGGCTGCCTTAAATTATAAGCGTTAAGCCATGTAAACAAAACCAACACGGCGATTTAAGAACCTGTATTCACTATTTCCATAGGCAGATTTTATGAAATAAAAGCGCGGATACAAGGCAAAAAGCGCAGCAAGGTTGGACACCTTGCGAGCATTTTTAACGCAGTAGCCACGTTTTTAGGGCATAAAATCTGCCTATGGAAATAGTGAATACGGGTTCTAAGTTTACAAAACTTGATGCGCGACATATTCTTTCACGCCAAACAGGCGTAGCATCACGCCATCGGAAAAAGTTTGTTTAACCACGCAGCCCACAAAGCTGCATTTTTTTAGGAGTATTTATCCATGTCTCCCATTACGCACGACCCACTGGGCAGCATTTGGCTGTCGGCATTGGTGGCAGCGATTCCTATTGTATTGTTTTTGCTCGGCTTAACCGTGTTGAAGCTCAAAGGCTTGCACGCCGCCATGCTTACCTTGGTGGCAACGCTGGTGCTGTCGTTTTATCCGTTTAACCTGCCTTTTGCCAAAGCGTTTGCCGCCGTGGCATCGGGCTTTTGGGCAGGCTTTTGGCCCATTGGCTACATCATCATCATGGCGATGTGGCTTTACCGCTTAACCGTTGCCACAGGCAAAATTGAAGTCATCAAAGGCTCGCTGACCATGGTTTCCGCCGACCAACGCATCCAATTATTGCTGATTGGCTTTTGCTTTGGCGCGTTTTTGGAAGGTGCGGCGGGCTTTGGCGTGCCGATTGCCATTTGTAGCGTGATGCTGGCTGCGCTGGGCTTCAACCCTTTGCAAGCGGCGATGTTGTGCTTGGTGGCGAATGCGGCAGCAGGCGCGTGGGGCGCGATTGGTATTCCCGTGGCGATTGTGGATACATTTAAATTGGAAGGCGTAACTGCGCTGGGCGTATCACGCGCCGCCAACACCACTTTGCCCATCGTTGCCGCCAGCGTGCCCTTTTTGCTGGTGTGGATTTTGGATGGCTTCAAAGGCATCAAAGAGACCTTGCCCGCTTTGCTGGTAACTTCTGTGGTGTTCACTTTATCGCAAGTGGTAGTGAGCTATTTCTTGGGTCCCGAGCTGGTGGACATTGTTCCTCCTTTGCTGTCTTTGGCGGCTTTGGCTGGGCTGTGCACCAAATGGAAACCGAAAAACATTTTCCGCTTGGTGGCAGAAGACGAAGCGAGCAAAGCGAAATTTTCCGCAGGGCAAATCGTGGATGCGTGGATGCCGTTTGTGCTGCTCAGCATCGCGGTGATTTTGTGGAGTATGCCGTTCTTTAAAGGAATGTTTATTAAAGAAGGCGCGTTGGCGTTTACCACCATCACTTTGGATGTGCTACCAGGCGAAGGCGAAGTGATGGCTACGCTGGATTTGGGCAAAGCCACAGGCACAGCGATTTTGGTGGCAACGCTGATTAGCATCGCCATGAGCAGCAAAACGCTGTCGTTTGGCAAAGCGTTTGGCGTGTTAAAAGAAACGTTTAAATCGTTCTTAATCGCCATTATCACCATTTCCTGCATCTTGGCGATTGCCAAGCTGATGACGTTTACAGGCATGACCAAAGTGTTGGGCGAAGCCATCGCCGAAACAGGCAAAGTGTTCCCATTGCTGTCCCCCATATTGGGCTGGATTGGCGTGTTTATGACAGGCTCGGTGGTAAACAACAACACCTTGTTTGCGGGCGTGCAAAGCACGGTGGCAGGCAAGCTGGGCATTGACCCCAATATGCTGGTGAGTGCCAACACCGCAGGCGGCACGATGGCGAAACTGGTATCGCCCCAATCCATCACCATCGCCACAGGCGCATTGGGCAAAACAGGCGAAGAGTCTGCTGTGTTGAAACTGGTGCTGCGATACAGCCTTGCTTTGCTGGTGTTTGTGTGCGTGTGGACGTTTATCATTTCGCTGGTATTTGAAGCGGCGCATTAAGACGTTGCGAATGGAAAAGCACTCTGGATGGGCAGAGTGCTTTTTTGTTGGTGCGGATTGAGAAAGGCAGCCTGAAAAGGGTTTTCAGGCTGCCTGAAAGGTTAGCAATAAAGCGCAGCAGCCCGCGAAACTTAACCGCTGTTATCCATCCCAAAGGCAGCCTGAAACCCGTTTTCAGGAAGAGACCTTTGCAAAATTCCCCAAAATCCCCTAAATTCCCACCAAGACATTTAG
>NZ_JAUMZV010000019.1 GCF_030527935.1 Kingella sp. (in: b-proteobacteria) | reverse complement strand
TGATCCGAAACCTGATCCGAAACCCGACAACAAAACAACCGATGCCGTAAACAAAGACGGAAAACCCATCCCCGGCAGCAACTACGAAGCCACCATCCCCGACAAGATCGCGCCCAAGCCCATGGCTTATTCGGCAGAAGATCCCTTGGCGGCTACCCTGCCTTGGCTGGCGTCTGTCAACCAGTCCAAAACGCTGAACGATTTGCAAGAAGTGCAGATGATCAGCCCGCTCACCCCCGGCATGTATCTGGGCAAAAACACGCTGGCAACGCGCAACATCCAGTCTGCACCCGTCGCGCCCAATTCGCAGAAAACGGCAGAATTTGTCAGTGCCCTGCCCAAGCGCTTTTTGCCCGGGCGTTTCCATTGGCTGCGCACTTCGCTCAACACCGGTCCGAACGGCGGTGGTGCCAAAGACAATATCCCGGTGTACACCGTTGATTCGTCTAATCCGCACCAAGAATACCGCCAGTTTGCCAGCACCGATGCGCGGGTAACCAGTTTCCCTGATCTAGTCAAAGCCACCAGCGGCAAGATTCCCCTGCCTTCATGGGCTGTGCCCAGCGAAGGCGGCGACCGTGCGCTGGCGATTTACGACGTTGCCACCGGTATTTGGCGCAGCTATTTCAAAGTTACCGCCAATCCCGACGGCAGCATGAACTATTCGTCGGCAGGCTATCAACGCTTTGACCCGAACACCCGCAGCACAAGCAACTACTGGCTGTCCCACCTATCAGGCACCTCTACCGTTACCGGCAGCGCCACTGAGCTGATGCAGCTTGGCTTGGCAGAATTGAAGGCTGCCAAAATCAACCATGCCTTGTCGTTTACCTTCCCGTCTTACCGCCGCGACGCCGTTTTCCCCGCCAAGGTGAGCGATGGCAAACTGGACGATGCCGATGCGCCGTACGCAGGTCAGATGTTTACCCTGCCGCCCAATTTTGATGTGGACGCATGGGTGAAGGAAAACAACGCAAGCGCCGAAATGGCAGCCGTGCTCAAAGCCGTGCAGCAGTACGGCGGCTATGTTGCCGACCAGAATTTCTGGTGCATGGCGCTGAACGTTGAATCGCCGCTTTCGTTTAAAAACAATCCGTATGACAGCGATCCCGAGTTGAAAGCTGCCGCATCGCGTTTGAATAAGGACATCAACAAATTCCCATGGGAAAAAACCGTATGGGTGAAACCCGGTTATTCCGGTCATGACGCCAACGCTGCCTCGCCCGGCATTCAGGCTGCATTGGCAGAGATTGCCGCTGCGCGTAACAACGCCGCCACTCCAAGCAACACCACCACATTGCCCAACAATACAAGCAGCCTGAAACAGGCTATGCGCGCAGGCATGGGCGCAGTGCTGGGGCTAGGTCCATTGGCAGGCATCGCAGCGCTGGAAAATCTGTTCGACCCAGAAAAAGAAGCCCCAACAGCTGAAAAACCAGCCGATGAAAAAGCCCAAATCGCCACCAGCAATAACCAATCCGAGCCTGCGCCAAGCGCTGCGCCGCAAGCCAGCATTCCTGCGCCTGCACCCGCTCCCGAGCCACAAAGGCAGCCTGAAAACGCTCCATCCCTGCCCATGCCACAATCTCGTAAACACAGCGGCTTAATGCTGGATGTGGCGCGACAGTTCTATCCTTTGAACACGCTCAAAGGCTATGTGGACGACATCGCCCGCGCAGGCGGCACATTCTTCCATCTGCATTTGTCGGACGACCAAAACTACGCGCTAGAAAGCGCTATGCTGGGGCAACTCGCGCGCAACGCCAAACAAAACGCCGATGGCAGCTACACCAATCCCGCCACAGGCAAATCGTTTTACAGCGCCGCGCAAATTCAAGAGCTGGTGCGCTATGCCAAGCAAAAAGGCATAGAACTTGTACCCGAAATTGATGCGCCCGCGCACATGAGCGCCATCCACAGCCTGCTGCAACGTGAAAACAGCACCCAAGCCAGCCAAATATTCAATGCCAACAACGAATTGCGCTACGAAAGCGCCGAAGCGCAGCAATTTATCCAGCAGCTTTATGACGAAGCAGCCGATATGTTTGCTGGCAGCGGCACGCATTTTCACATCGGCGGCGACGAGTTTTCAGGCAGCATCAGCCAGAATCCACACTACATCGCCTATGTGAACAACATCGTGTTGCACCTGAAAAACAAAAATCTCATCGTGCGCGTGTGGAACGATGCCATACTCAAAACCAGTCTCGCCCGATTGGATAGCAGCGTGGAAATCACCTATTGGGACAGAGACGGCAACCGCGCCAGCCAAGCCGAACGCGCGGAAAACATCGCCCACCGCGCCACCGTGCTGGATTTAATCCAGAAAGGCTACAACGTATTGAATTACAATCATTATTATCTTTACCACATCATCAGCGCGGATTCGCAAAGCGACGCGCAACACGATGCCCAAGCCGTGCGTGCCGCAAACTGGCACATCGGCATTTGGGACGAGCAAAACAGCAACAACGCCGTGGATGCTTCGCTGATGGGCGGCGCAGCCGTTGCCGTGTGGGCAGACGAAGACGCGCCCCACGCCATCAGCAGCGAAACCCTGCGCGGCTACATCTTCCCGCATCTAAAAGCCGTGGTGGATAAGGTTCACGAAGCCGAGCAGTAAAGCAAAGGCGGCCTGAAACAGCGATTGACCGTTTTTAGCTTCGCAACTCCGCGACGCTCCGCAGGCTGCCTTTAAACCACGCCCACGCCATAGCGCGATATAACGCGCCGATTAAATCGGATATGGCTGGATTGATGCCACGATAAATGAGATGCGTTTGGGCAAGCTATGAGCAAACCACCACTGTTCCTATTTATTTGCCCAGTGCACGGCTTGCCAGCAAGCCGTAGGAGCGCGAAGACAGTTTTCAGGCTGCCCAACCATCCCACCCGCGTTAAGGCAGCCTGAAACCTTTGCAAAACCCAAAACACAACAAGGCGCAGGCGGGAATCTTGGTTAAATTTGCACAGTGGTTTGTTTTTACGTGGATTTTTGAATATCAAATTAAGATTCCCGCCTACGCGGGAATGACGGCATTTCTTGTGTTTCAGGCTGCTGTTAGGAGTTTTGCAAAGGTTTTAGCCTAAAAAAACAAAACCGTTCAGCATCATGCCAAACGGTTTTTTACTGGATAGATTAAAACCCGTATTCACTTTCAACTTCGCAAACCGCTAAGCCATCCCCCGCTTTCAGGCTGCATCAAACCGCTCCACCACCGCCTGCGCCATCATCTCCCCCGATTGCACCGCCGCTTCCAGCGTCGCAGGATAGCGCGGATGCAGCCAATCCCCCGCCAGCCAAATCGCGTGCTGGTTCAACGATGCCTGCGATGGCACAACGCGCCCCACCTGCGAAGCAATCGTCGCCCGCTTCTCCGTAATCGCCCGCCAAGCCACAGGCTTGCCCACATCGGGGCACACCCGCAGCACATCCCTATGCACGCGCTGCGCCCATTGCAACGGCGTGGCGCGGATGCGATGCGACAAGCTCACCACCGCCGCGATTTCGTTCACCCCCGTTAAACGGCGGCGGTCAATCAACCATTGCGCCGTGCCATCGGCAAAGCCCGTCATCAGCGCAGGCAGCCTGAAAGCGTGCGCGTATTTCAAATACACCGTGGTAATCGGGTAATACTGCAAATCACCGATTGCCAAGCGAACTTCGCCCCCCAGCGAAGGCGGCAACACGCTTTCCACATGATACGGCGCAGTCGCAATCACCACCCCATCAAACCGCTCGCCATCCACGCGCACCCCGCGCCGATTATCCAAAAACACCCGCTTCACCCGCTGATTGGGCAGCCAAGCCGCCCCCTGCTGCTGCAAATACGCCACAATCGGCGCAGCAAACGCCCGCGTTAAATCCACCCTGGGCACAAAATAATCGCTCAGCTCGCACTTCGCCCACACCCCATCCGCCAACACATGACACAGCACATTCAAGCTCGCTTCGTCCAACGGCGTATTCAACGCCCCCCACACCATCGGCTGCCAAAATTCCGCCAGCCATTTGGGCGACACGCCCTGCGCGTCCAGCCACGACTGCACGCTTTGGTCGGGCAACTGCCGCTTATGATGCACCTGCAAATGCTTCAACTGCTGCACCAACGCCATCTTTTCCCCAAATAACGCATTTTCCCCGCGCAACAGCCCCGTGAGCAAATTCAACGGCGCAGGCAGCGACCAAGCCGCTTCAAAGCGCAGCCCATCGTGCAAATACCAACGCAGCGGCTGATGAAAAAAACACCGCCGCCAATCCGCGCCCACCTTATCCAGCAGCCTGAAAACGCCCTGATACGCGCCAATCAGCAAATGCTGCCCGTTGTCCAAAAACGAAAAATCATCGCACGGCACGCCCCGCGCCCGCCCGCCCGCCACGCGCCCCGCTTCATACAACGCCACATCCGCGTGTTCCGCCAAATGCGCAGCGGCGGATAAGCCCGCCCAGCCCGCGCCAATAATCGCAATTTTAGGTTTACTCATTATCGTGCCATCATTTTCAGGCTGCCTTGGGCAAGCCTTTTTCTATGAATACAGGTTGAAACCTTTGCAAAACTCCTAACAGCAGCCTGAAACACAAGAAATGCCGTCATTCCCGCGTAGGCGGAAATCTTGTTTGATAGCTAAAAAAATTTTGAAAAACAATTCATTGCATAAAATTAACCAAGATTCCCGCCTACGCGGGAATGACGGACGTTACTGTTTCTGGTTTTATTTTAAGAACCTGTATTCATTATTTGCATAGGCATCTTTTATGGCATAAAAGATGCCTATGCAAATAATGAATACAGGTTCTAAGTTTTGCAAAGGTTTCAGGTTTTATTAAACATTACGCAATTTTCGCACCATCCAAGGCAGCCTGAAAATATAAAAATGCAGCGACCGCAGCGGGAATGTGCGGCATGGGAAACGGCGTGCGTGGCAAAGCCACACACCCTACATTCGGCGTGGCGTAGATGGTTGCGTTGATTGAACGCGGGTGCGGATGTTGGCAGCCTGAAATGTTTGCCCCGCGCTCCTACGGCTTGCTTGCAAGCCGTGCACTGGCGAAATTGGGTGTGGGATGATTGGGTGATTGGGCGTTTCAGGCTGCCTTTTAGGGGGGATTAAAGGCAACCTGAAAATCGTTCTATGGTTGAAATCTTGTGTATTGTGGGGCGGCGGTTCGCTGCTCAATGGCGGTGTGAAAGGTGTTGCGCTGGTTGGCAACTGTGTCGACGAGCCGTCGACGTTCCCTGTTTGGGCAGCCTGAAACGTGGTTTAGCGAAACCACAACGCTTTATGGTTTAAACCCAAACAGCCATGTTTTCAGGGCGATGCGCATTTTTCGGGGGGTGGGGATGCGGATTTTGTAACGCAATACGTTTGCCAAGCCGTCGCGTTTTATTTCTTGCAGCAGGGCGTAATAGATGCTTGCCATGATGAGCCCTGCTTTTTGTGCTTTTTTGTCGGCATCGGGCAGCAGGACGATGGCTTGGCGGTAGGTGTCGCGGGCGCGGTTGAATTGGTGTTGCATTAGGGCGGCAAATTGGGGGCTGGGCTGGACGGCTAGGATGCTGTTTTCGGGTACGCCAAATTGGGCGAATTCGTCTTGCGGCAGGTAGATGCGCCCCATGCGTGCGTCCTCGCCTACGTCGCGGATGATGTTGGTCAGTTGCAGGGCGAGCCCGAGTGTTTCGGCGTATTGCAGGGTGGCATCTTGGGTGTAGCCTAGGATGCGGGCAATCAGCCGCCCGACTACGCCCGCTACGCGGTAGCAGTAGTATTTTAGGTCGTTAAAGGTGGCGTAGCGGCTGTGGTGCAAGTCCATTTCCATGCCGTTGATGATGTCGGTAAGTTCGCTTTCAGGCAGCCTGAAAACGGGGTGGATGCTGCGCAGGGCTTGGTTTACGGGATGCTCGGGCATGGCGTGGGCTTGGTAGGCTTTGGCTAAATCTTGTCGCCACCATGCGAGCGTGGTGCGGGCGATACTGGGGTCGCGGCTGTCGTCCACGATGTCGTCTAGCTCGCGGCAATAGGCGTAGAGTATGGTCATGGCATCGCGTTGCGGCGCGGATAGGAAGCGGAAGCTGGCGAGAAAATTGGATTGACTGGTTTGGGCTTTTTCGCGGCAGTAGTCTAGGGGTTGCATGGCGGTGGGGATAGGTTGGGAAGTGGCATATTTTAACGGTTTTTAACGCCCTAGTGATTGGTAAAATTGGCAGCCTGAAACAGGCGTAAACCTATTTTCAGGCTGCCTTTATAATGCAGCGTTTTAACAACCAGCAAAGGACAACGCGATGACGATTTATTTTCTCGGCGGCGGCAACATGGCGGCGGCGATTGTGGCGGGATTGCACCGCGCGGGGCGGGCGGGCGAAGTGCACGTTACCAATCGCGGCGCGGCAAAGCGCGAAGCCTTGGCAGCGCAATATGGCGTGGCGGTATCGGCAAGGCAGCCTGAAATGGCGGCGGATGATGTGCTGATTTTGGCGGTGAAGCCGCAGGATATGCAGGCGGCGTGCGCGGATGTGCAGCCCAATGGCGCGTTGGTGATTTCGCTGGCGGCGGGGTTGAGCGTGGCGACGCTGTCGCGCTATTTGGGCGGCACGCGGCGGCTGGTGCGCGTGATGCCGAACACGCCCGCGCAGGTGGGCGAAGGCGTGGCGGGCTTGTTTGCCGACAGCGCGGTGGGCGCGGCGGATAGGGCTAAGGCGGAAGCGATTATCGCCGCGTCGTGCCGTTTGACCTTTTGGCTGGACGATGAAGCGCAGATGCACGCGGTTACGGCGGTGTCGGGCAGCGGCACGGCGTATGTGTTTTATTTGATGCACGCCTTGCAGCAAGCGGCGCAGGGCTTGGGCTTTGGCGCGGACGCGGCGCGGGCGTTGAGCTTGCAAACGTTTCGCGGCGCGGTGGAGCTGGCGGCGCAATCGGGCGCGGATTTTGCCACGTTGCAGGATGCCGTTACCAGCAAGGGCGGGACAACGTTTGCCGCGCTGGAAACGTTCCGCCAGCGGGGTTTGGCGGAGCATCTGCGCGATGGCGTGAACGCGGCGGCGGCACGGTCGGTGGAGCTGGGGCGGGCGTTGGGGTAAGGCGGCGGGCGAATGGGTTTCAGGCTGCTTTTGTTGTGTGCGCGGATGGCGGTTTTAATTTTTGCAACGTCTAAGGCAGCCTGAAAAACCGTTTGGTGCAGCCAAGTCCAAACCAACGCATACAACACTTGCACGCGGGCGCAACCATTTGGCAGCCTGAAACGCTCACCCCGCGCCCCCTACGGCTTGCTTGCAAGCCGTGCGCTGGCAAAAGATGGGCAATTGCGCGGGCATTTTGCCAACAATCGTAAGCAACGCTGCCCAACAGCCATTTGGCGACGAGCCGTCGCCGCTCCATTTTGCGTTTCAGCTTCGCAACTCCGCTTCGCTACGCAGGCTGCCTTTGTTTGCACGATAAGGCAGCCTGAAACCCCACCCCATCGCCATGCTAAAATCGCTCCCTTTTCAACCCATCCCCGAAAGCTCCCCATGCAAGACCCGCATCAATCGCTAGAAGACCTTGCCGCGCCTGCCACCCAGCAATTTATCGCGCAGGAACACGCTGATACGCTGGCGCGTTTGTGCCAATCGCCTGAATACGCTGCGCTGCGCGATGGCATCCTTGCCCAGTTGCAAGACGAACGCCAAATTCCGTTTTGCCAAGAACACCGTGCGCGGATGTACCACTTCCATCAATCGCCCGAATACCCCAAGGGCGTGTATCGCGTGTGCACTGCTGCCACTTATCGCGCGGGGCTGCCCGAGTGGCAAACGCTGTTTTCGGTGGCGGATTTTGATGAGATTTTGGGCGATGATGTGTATTTAGACGGCGTGTCGCATTATGTGGAGCAGCCTGAAATCGCGCTGCTCACGCTTTCGCCTGCGGGTTCGGACGCGGCTTATACGGTGGAATTTAACCTTGCCACGCGCCAAATTGTGCCCAATGGGTTTCACTTTCCGCTGGGCAAAAATCATATTGCGTGGCGCGATGAAAACAGCGTGTGGGTGTGCCCTGCGTGGGATGAACGCCAGCTTACGCCATCGGGCTACCCGCGCGAAGTGTGGCTGCTGCGGCGCGGGCAAACGTTTGACCAAGCGCAAGCCATTTTCAGGCAGCCTGAAAACGGCGTAATGGTGCACGCATGGCGTTATTTAGACCCGCAAGGTGCGCCGATAGACCTTGCGGAATCCGCCACCAGCTTTTTCCAAAAAACCTATTACCACATCAGCAAAACAGGCGAAGCGCAGCCCATCGCTCTGCCCAGCGATGCCGAGATGGTGGGCTATATTGCGGGGCAACTGGTGGTGCAGCTTAAAAGCGCGTGGCAGCGTGCCAACCAAAGCTATCCCGCAGGCAGCCTGATTGCGGTGAAGCTCAACAAAGGCGTGCTCGGCGAAGCCCAATGCTTGCTCACGCCCAACGCGCAGCAAGCCATAGAAAGCGTGGAAACCACGCGCCGCTACATCATCGCCAACCTGCTGGACAACGTTTCAGGCAGCCTGAAAGCATGGCAATGGCAAAACGGCGCATGGCAAGCCGTTGCCCTGCCCAGCCTGCCGCAAGGCGCGATTGAGCTCACCGACCAGCCTTGGGGCGGCAATGTGCTGTATCTGGCCGCCAGCGATTTCACCACCCCGCTCACGCTCTACGCGCTGGATTTAAGCGTGATGGAATTGAGCGTGATGCGCCGCCAAATCGCCCAATTCAACGCCGAAGGCATCATCGTAGAACAGCACCACGCCCCATCCGCCGATGGCACGCCCATCCCGTATTACTGGGTGGGCAAACAGCCAAGGCAGCCTGAAACGCCCACGCTGGTTTATGTTTACGGCGGCTTCAACGTGCCCGAGCTGCCGCATTATATGGGCATCATCGGCAAGCATTGGCTGGAACAAGGCAACGCCTTTGTGCTTGCCAACATACGCGGCGGCGGCGAGTTCGCAGGCTGGCACGAAGCCGCCCAACGCCAACACAAACACAAATCCGTGGACGACCTGCTCGCCGTCGTTGCCCACCTTTGCCAACAAGGTTACAGCCGCGCCCAACGCATCGCCATCCAAGGCGGCAGCAACGGCGGGCTAATCGTTGCCAGCGCGTACACAAGGCAGCCTGAAAACATCGGCGCGATGGTGTGCGAAGTGCCGCTCACCGATATGCTGCGCTACCCCCAGCTCTACGCAGGCGCAAGCTGGATAGAAGAATACGGCGACCCCGCCGACCCACCAATGCGCGACTACCTTGCCGCCCTATCGCCCTATCACAACGTTTCAGGCAGCCTGAACTACCCGCCCGCACTCATCACCACCAGCCTAGCCGACGACCGCGTACACCCCGCCCACGCGCTCAAATTCCACGCCAAACTGCGCGAACAGCACGCCCCCAGCCAGCTCTACGCCCCCGCCAGCGGCGGACACACAGGCAACGGCACACAACAAGAAACCGCCGCAGAACTCGCCTGCGTGTTGCGTTTTTTGGCAGAAACGATAGGTGGGGCGTGATGCACAACTGTGTTTAAGAACCTGTATTCATTATTTACATAGACAGATTTTATTTCATAAAATCTGTCTATGTAAATAATGAATACAGGTTCTTAAACACAGCTAAAAAACAAACCCATTTGGTGCTTAGCTAAACATTTTTTGCTGGTTAGATTGGCTTTCAGGCTGCCTAACTCTTCACATCCGTTTAATGCTACCGCCCACTCCCCTACGTCCAGCCGAACGGAGCATCCTTTTTTCGGAAACAAGCGTGCGCTTGTTCGACGACGCGCAAAGCGCGGCTAGTTCGCACGCGCCGAAAAAAGGATGCGCAGTGAGGGAAGTTTGGCGCAGCCAAACCCGCACGTCGGGGTCGCCTTTCTTTTGCCAGAACCTGTATTCGTTATCTGCGCGAGCGGATTTTGTATTCAGTGAATACGAATACAAGGCGACAAGCCAAGTTAATAGCGAGACTATTAGCTTGGCTTGGCAACGCAGTAGGCGTGTTCAATGAATGCAAAAGCAGCCGTGCAGATAGCGAATGCAGGTTCTTATCTTTGGCGAAGCAAAGAAAAGTAAGTGCCCCGTCGGCATGAGATGCATGGTTAAAGCTGTGCCCAAAGCCAGCCACAAAGCACAAATCATTTTCAGGCTGCCTTGAATGTTGCACCATCCAAAGCACCCCAAACCCCATCTTTACACCCCCCACCGCCCGCAATGGAACAAAAATTGCTTATCTCTTAACAAAACACAACAAAATCCTAACAGAACCCACTATAATCCACCAAAGAACATTTACTCCAAATAATCATGCCCACCACCCCAATCACCCCATCCCACGCCCCAAGCTGGCACAGCAAAATCCCCATCTACATCCAACTGATGCGCGCCGACAAACCCATCGGCACGCTGCTGCTGCTCTGGCCTACCCTATGGGCCATCTGGATAGCATCCGCAGGCAGCCCCCCGCTTTCCACCGTTATCCTGTTCACACTCGGCACATTCCTGATGCGCAGCGCAGGCTGCGTCGCCAACGACTGGGCAGACCAAGACTTTGACCGCCACGTCGCGCGCACGCAAAACCGCCCATTCGCCCGCAACGCCGTAACCGCACGCGAAGCCAAACGGCTCATCATCATCCTATGCCTACTCGCCGCCCTATGTCTCATCCCGTTTAGCTACACCACATGGCTGATGGCGATTCCCGCGCTGTGTCTCGCCTTCACCTACCCCTTTGCCAAGCGCATCTTCCCCATCCCGCAGCTTTATCTCGGGCTCGCGTTCTCATTTGGCATCCCCATGGCGTTTATCGCCATCACAGGCAGCGTGCCCAGCATCGCATGGTGGCTATTTTTCGCCAACGTGTTCTGGACACTCGCCTACGACACGCTCTACGCCATGGCAGACAAAGAAGACGACCTAAAAATCGGCATCAAAACTTCCGCCATCACCTTCGGCAGCTACGATGCCGAAGCCGCCATGCTCTGCCACGGCATTTTTGATATTTTGATGATACAAGTGGGCAGCCAACTGGGCGCAGCGTGGGTGTATTGGGTCGCGTTGATTTTGGTGGTGTATTGGCAATGGCAACAATATCTGCGCGTGGAAAACCGCGACCGCCAAGAATGCCACGCCGCCTTTTTGGACAACAACCGCATCGGCTGGCTATGGCTCGCCGTGATTGCCGCCCATTTCGCGTTTGATTAAGCGCGGGTTACTTTAATGGCAACGATTAGCAGCCTGAAAATAGGATTACACCCGTTTTAGCTTCGCAACTCCGCTTCGCTACGCAGGCTGCCTATTGGTTCGCGCGATTAACGAAGTAGGCAGCCTGAAACCGCAATGCGTCGGCGGCTCGCCGACATGGTTTGCCAACCAGCCAAGCCCATTTAACCCGCCATTTAGCACCGAGCCGTCGCCCCCCATGTATCACAATTCGCAAAATACAACACCCCCGCATCGCTCAACCATCCGCGCTTTTCAGGCTGCCTTGATACCCCCCACAAGGCAGCCTGAAAATTATTCTGCAAAGTTAAGTTAAATCCCGCCTAATATCGTAAAATACTTTCTTTACAAATCCCATTTTCAGGCTGCCTAAACCCTGCTCACAGCAGCAAAATCCAGCGCAGCCCCATCTACAAGGAATCCCCTATGACCACCAAAACCCCTACCCTGCTCGGCGGCGCGATGATTATCGCGGGCACGATTATCGGCGCAGGTATGCTCGCCAACCCCACCGCCACTTCTGGCGTATGGTTTCTCAGCTCACTCGCCGTGCTGCTGTACACATGGTTTTCCATGCTCGCATCGGGGTTGATGATTTTAGAAGCCAACACCCATTACCCCGTGGGCGCAAGTTTTGACACCATCGTGCGCGATTTGCTCGGCAAAGGCTGGAATATCGTCAACGGGCTGGGCGTGGCTTTTGTGCTGTATCTGCTCACTTATGCCTATATTTTCGTGGGCGGCAGGCTCACCGCCGTTGCGCTGGGGGTCAACCCCGATAGCACGCTGTGGCTGGGGCAGTTGGCGTTTTTCATCATTTTTGCAGGCTGCGTGTGGTATTCCGCGCGGGTGGTGGATAAGCTGTCCAGCATACTCATCGGCGGCATGGTCATTACCTTTATCTGGGCAACAGGCGGGCTGCTCAGCACCGCGCAACTGCCCGTTTTGCTAGACACCGCCGCCCCCGCAGGCACGAGCTATTGGATTTACCTTGGCACCGCCCTGCCCGTGTGCTTGGCTTCGTTTGGCTTTCATGGCAACGTGTCCAGCTTGTATAAATATTTCAACGGCGACGCGCCCAAAGTTGCCCGCGCCTTGTGGATAGGCACGCTGATTGCGCTGGTGATTTACGCGCTGTGGCAGCTTGCTATCCAAGGCAATTTGCCGCGCAACGCCTTTGCGCCTGTGATTAAAGCCGATGGCGATGTTGCCGTGTTGATTGGCGAACTGTCCAAATTTGTGCCCACGGGCAGTATGGCAAAAATCTTGTCGTTTTTCTCTTATATGGCGATTGCCACTTCGTTTTTGGGCGTAACTCTGGGCTTGTTTGACTATTTGAGCGATATGTTTGGCTTTGACAACAGCCGCAGCGGGCGCAGCAAAACCGCCGCCATCACTTTCCTGCCGCCGTTTATCGCCTGCCTGCTCTACCCCATGGGCTTTGTGGCGGTGATTGGCTATGTGGGCTTGGCGGCGACCATTTGGGTGGCGATTGTGCCCGCGCTGATGCTGCGCGCGGTGCGCAAAAAATTTGGCGCAGGCAAAGGGTTTAGCGTGTTCGGCGGCACATGGCTGATGATTTGGGTGCTGCTGTTTGGCTTGGCAAACATTGTTGCCCAATTGCTCAGCCGCGCCGAGATTTTGCCCGTGTTTAAAGGATGATGTGTTTTCAGGCTGCCTTTGGGGTTTATCTATAATAGGCAGCCTGAAACCTTTGCAAAACTTAAAATGAAACAAGAAATAGTCAATTCTCCGTCATTCACGCGCAGGCAGGAATCTTAGTTGAATTTGTGCAATAAATTGTTTTTTATACGATTTTTGAATACCAAACAAGATTCCCGCCTACGCGGGAATGACGACATTTCTTATTTTTAGCTTTGCAACTCCGCTTCGCTACGCAGGCTGCTTCTAGGCGTTTTGCAAAGGTTGCAGCCTGAAAACACAAAACCGTTTGCTATCGCGCCAAACGGTTTTTCTTGCCTACGCATTTTTCAGGCTGCCTTAATGCGTGTGCACCATAGGCAGCCTGAAAGCGAGTTTACGAGCTTCTGCGAAGCTAAAACATCACCCCATCAATGCCCCGCTTCCCCCTTCTCCCGCCATTCATTCGGCTTAATTTTCAACGCAAACAACACCGCCACCGCCGCCACCGCCAGCGCGCACGCCATTGCCAGATGCACGCCGCTTAATAACGCGGCTTGCGGCGTGGCGGCGTGTCCCATTTTTTCGCCCATGCTGGTGATGCCCACCATAAACGCTGCGCCCAATGCACCTGCGATGGGGTTGAGCGTGGTAATCGTGCTTGCGCCGTGCGAGTTGAGTTCGCGCGGTAGGGCGTTTAAGCCGTGCGTTTCGCCTGTGATGCAGGCGGAAACCGCCACCGCCAGCACGGTAAACAAACAGCTTAAAATCACGATGTTAGTATGCAAATCCAGCACCATCCACATGGCGATGATGGACAGCAGCAATATTAACGCGGCGGGCAGCATCAAAAATTTGCCGCCTTTTTTGTCCAGCAACACGCCCAAAAACGGCGAAGCAATGGCTTGGGCGATGCTGGCGGGCATCAAAATCAAGCCTGTTACCGTGGCGGTGAGCCCCAGCACTTGTTGCGTGTACATCGGCATCAAAATTTCCAAACCCATAAACAGAAAATAGGCGCACACCAAAATCAGCACGGCATAGCGAAATTGGGCGTGCTGGAACACGCGCAGGTTGAGCAGCGGCGTTTCCAGCGTAAATTGGCGGCGCACAAAAAAGGCGACAATGCCCAGCGACACCGCCAGCACGCTCAAAAAATTGGGCAGCGGCAGGTGTTCAAAATTGCTGCTGGCGTACACCAGCCCGCCAAAACCGATGACCGATGCGATGGCGGATGGCAGGTCTATTTTTGGGCGCGTGATGTCGCTTAGGTTTACGGTTAAGTATTTGTTGACTAAAAACATGGCGACCAGCATAAAGGGGATGGTGAGCCCAAACAGGTAATGCCAGCTTAAACGGTCAACGATATAGCCTGAAATGGTTGGCCCGATGGCGGGCGAGGCGGTGAACATCATGGTGATGATGCCCATTGCGCTGCCGCGTTTGTGCGGCGGATAGATGGCGAGAATGCCGTTGAACAAAATCGGCACAAACAGCGCGGCGGAAATGGCTTGAAACAGCCGCCCTGTGAGCAACACGGCGAAATTGGGCGCGACCACGCAGATAAACGAGCCGATGATGAACACGGCTTGCGTAATCAGCACCATGCGGCGGGTTTCCATCCATTGAATCAGGCTGGCGGTAATCGGCGTGAACGCGCCCATCACCAGCAAAAAGCCTGTGGTGAGCCATTGCACGGTGGTTTTGTCTATGTGGAAATCCGCCATGATTTTGGTGAGCGCAACGTTGAGCAGCGTGTCGTTTAGGTAGCCGAAAAACGCGCCGATAAACAACGTGAACACGATGAGCTTGGCGGGGAAATTGGGGTTGTCGCTGTGGTAATGCGCGTTGGGATTGGTTTCTGCTTCGGGGATGGCGTGGGACATAGGATGGAATCGCTTGCAAAAAAGGGCGAATGATAGGGGATTGCGCGGGGGGCATCAAGGCAGCCTGAAAACGGGGGGCGTGGCGGTTGCGGTTGGTTGAATGATGGTTTCAGGCTGCCTACTTCGCTAATCGCGCGAACCAATAGGCAGCCTGAAACCTTTGCAAAACCCAAAACACAACAAGAAATAGTAAACGCTCCGTCATTCCCGCGTAGGCGGGAATCTTGGTTAAATTTACACAATGGTTTGTTTTTGCGTAGATTTTTGAATATCAAGCAAGATTCCCGCCTGCGCGGGAATGACGGCATTTCTTAGAACCTGTATTCACTATTTCCATAGACAGATTTTATGGCATAAAAGCGCGGATACAAGGCAAAAAGCACAGCAAGGTTGGACACCTTGCGAGCATTTTTAACGCAGTAGCCGCGTTTTTAGGGCATAAAAGATGCCTATGAGAATAGTGAATACAGGTTCTTACTTTCAGGCTGCTGTTAGGGTTTTGCAAAGGTTTCAGCCTGAGTAGCGAAGCGGAGTTGCGAAGCTAAAACAGTCGTAATCCTATTTTCAGGCTGCCTAATAGCCCAAACTACTCCGCCGCAAACGGAATCGCCGCTTCCATAAAATCGTGCGCCAATTCGGTATGGGGGAAAATGGCTCGCGCGGCGGCAAGCAATTCTTGGGCGCGGTTGCCCGAAAATTTCGCGCTGATGTGGCTTAAATACAGCGTGTTCACGCGGGCGAGTTTGGCTAGCTCGGCGGCTTGGGCGCAAGTGCTGTGCCCGAACTGGGCGGCGTTGGCGGCTTCGTCGGCGGCAAAGGTGGCTTCGTGCACCAGCGCGTTGGCATCGGCGCAAAAATCGGCAAAGGCAGCCTGAAAACGGGTGTCACCAAACAAAACCACTTCGCGCCCTTTGCTCGGTGGGTTGATAAAATCATTGCCGTTCAACACTTTGCCATCGGGCAGCGTTACCGTTTCGCCGCGTTTGAGTGCGCCGTATAACGCGCCTTTGGGCACGCCTAGGGCTTCCAGTTCGTCCGTTTTCAGGCTGCCTTGGCGGTCGGCTTCTATCACGCGAAAGCCAAACGATGGCACGGCGTGGTCCAGCAGGCGATATTTCACGTGAAAGGTGGCATCGCACGCGATTTCGCCGCCTGCTTCGTATAATTCAACAAATTCAATGGGGTAGCTTAAATAGCTGTGCGACAGGCGCAAGCCCGTTTGCACAAATTCGCGCAAGCCTGCGCCGCCGTAGAGCGTGAGCGGGCTGGGGTTATCGCCCGATAAAAAGGAGCGGCTGCACAGCAAACCCAGCAGCCCGAAAATGTGGTCGCCGTGCAGATGGGTGATGAATATGCGGCGGATTTTGCTGGGGCGGATGGCGGTGCGCAGGATTTGATGTTGCGTGGCTTCGCCGCAGTCAAACAGCCAGATTTCGCCGTTTTCGGGCAACAGGTTGAGCGCGGTGCACGAGACGTTGCGCTCAATGGCGGGCGAGCCTGATGATGTGCCAAGAAAGTGTAGATGCATGATTTTTATGGTGTAAACAAGGGGTTGAATATGATAAGGCAGCCTGAAAATGGGAATAAATGATGGGCGGTAAATTGGGGGACATAAGGATAGAAACCCTTACCCAAGTTATGTTGTTAAGCCCATTTTGGCGACGAGCCGTCGCCGCTCCATCACGGCAACGTTTTCAGGCTGCCTTTGCGCTATTTCGCGGCAAACTGGCGCGTATCCTTCGCGTTCTCTTGCAAGCCCATGTTGTTTTTCAGCACATCCAGCAAAAAATCCAGCACCACGCGCACGCGCGGCGCAAGCATGGTGCGGTGAGGATATTGGATGCTCAATTCATACTGCATCGGCTGGTGGATGTCGCTCAACACGGTTTTCAGGCTGCCTGCTTGCAAATGCCGCCAAATGGGATAAATCGGCAGTTGCGCGATGCCCAAGCCTTGCAACGCGGCGGCAATTAGGCTATCGGTGTTGGATGTGGTAAAGCGGCTGCGCGTGGGCTGATAGGCTTTTGCCGTGCCATCGCGCTGTTGCAGCAGCCATGCGCGGGGCTTGCCTGTGGCGGTTTGGCTGCTCAAAATTTGGTGCGCGGCAAGGTCGCTTTCTTGCTTGGGAACGCCGTATTGCGCCAGATAATCGGGCGTGGCAGCAAGGCAAGTGTGCAGCTTGCCCACAGGGCGCACAATCAATGCGCTGTCTTCGCTCACCGTGCCGCGTATCGCCAAATCAAAATTTTCCTTAACCAAATCAACCAGATGGTCGTTGTAAATCAACTACACTTCCAAATCGGGATGGCGGTTGAGCAGTTCGCCCAAATGCGGCATCACCAAATGCTGCCCAATGGGATACGACACCGACACGCGCACCGTGCCTGTGATGTGGTCGGGCGCGTGTCCGATTTGCTCGGCGGCGGTTTCCAGCATTTCAAACGCCGTTTGCGCCTGCGCGAAAAACGGCCTGCCTTCGTCCGTCAAATTCAGGCTGCGTGTGGTGCGGTTAAACAGACGCGCGTTGAGCGATTGTTCCAGCGTGGCAACGTTTTTGCTCACGGCGGCGGGGGTTAGGTTGAGCACATCGGCGGCGGCGGTAAAGCTGCCGCTTTTGGCGGTTCGGATAACGAAGCAAGGTGTTTGAAACGGTCGGGGGACATGGGGTTGCCTTTGGGATTGCAGAGTTTCAGTTGAACGCGATTGTAGCATTGTTGAATGAAAAGCGATTTGGCGGCGAGCCTCCACCGTTCCATCTTGCGTTTCAGGCTGCCTATGTTTACAAATTTGGTTTTCAGGCTGCCTTAATCGCCCACGCAATAAGCGTTTTCAGGCTGCATCCCATTTTCAGGCTGCATCCTTTCAGGCTGCCTTGGCGTTTTATGTTATGATTCACCCAATTTTGTTTTGCAACCGCATCTCGCACATGAAAAAACTATTCATCGCTGGCACAGCCGCCGCCCTTATCGCCGCCGCAGGCATCAGCACCCCTTTCTATCTGGGCAACCAAGCCAAACAAAGCCTAGAAACCCAACACCGCATTTTGGCGGATACTTTCTTTTTTGACGTTGAATCCTATCAATACCAAAGCGGCTGGCTAGAATCCACCGAAACCACCGTCTTGCGCTTTCATCCCACCGTGTTAGCCAATCTGGGCAACAACATCCCCGACAACATCCGCGCCGTGCTGGAAAAACCCATCACCATGATAAACCATGTGCACCATCAGCCCTTTGCCAACGGCATCGTGCCCGTGCGCGCCGTGGTGGAAACCGAATTCCAATACGACCCCGAAGTCAAAAAAACCCTAGCCCGCTTCTTTGGCGAGCAAATCCCCATCAAGCTGCACAACGTGATTAAGCTCAACGGCAGCGGCACGCTCAACATCACCGTTGCCCCGTTTGACTACGAAGAACTATCAGGCATCAAAATCAACTGGCAAGGGCTAACAGGCAACATCAACTACCAAAACGGCTACGCCAGCTACACCACCCAGCTCGCCATGCCCAGCTTCCAAGCCATTCTTGCCGACAAAGGCAGCCTGAAAATAGAAAACCTAACCCTAAACGCCAACAGCTACAACAGCAAAGACGGCAAAACCACACTCGGCTCATCCACCACCAACCTTGCCCATTTCAACGTTTCATGGAATGAAGGCATGGATTACAACATCAAAATCAACGATTTAATCAACACCGTAACCGACCTGCAAATCGGCGCGTTTATCAATCCGCGCGGCACCATCGCCCCCAACAAAATCAGCGTGGATAATTTAAGCTACGCCACCGAAACCAGCGAACCCGAAGCAGGCTATCTCAACACATCAGGCAAATTCAGCTTTGCCAAGCTCAACTACGGCGATGCCGCCTACGGACCGCTCAATATAGACATCGCCGCCAACCACCTAAACGCAGGCAGCCTGAACGCGCTCAAAGCCCGCTGGCAACAAATCGCCACCGAAAAACAAATGCCGCCCGAAGAGCAGCAAAAACACATACTCGCCGCCGTGCGCAACGAAGGCGCAGCCCTGTTTACCGACAACCCGCAGCTTGAAATTCGCGCGTTCAACTTCACCACACCCACAGGGCATGTGAACGCCAGTGGCAAGCTCAACTTTAACGGCTTAGCCGCTGCCGATTTAAACGACATCAAGCCCATGCTCGCCAAAATGCAAGCCGAGCTCAACCTAGACGTGTCGCAAAACATCATTGAAGACTTCGCCATCACGCAAACGCGCGGGCTGTTTGCCATGGAAAACCCCAACAGCGCGCAAGAGCAAAAAGAAGTGGACGACACCATCCGCCTGCTCACCAGCGAAAGCCTGAAAACCATGATTCAAGACGGCTACATCGCCAGCGAAAACGGTGCCATCCAAACCCAGCTCACCGTTGCCGATAATCAAATCAAGCTCAACGGCAAGCCATTCCAACTGCAAGCCAACGAAGACGTATTCGCCGATTTGGAAAGCGATACCAGCGCGCCCGCGCAGTCCGAAGCATCCGCAGCCGTGGCATCGTCTGCGCCCGCAGCGGCTGCGCCGTAGTAATCTTGTCGCGCAACGGTTTCAGGCTGCCTTGATGGTTCGCATCAATAGGCAGCCTGAAACGCGGTTTAGCGAAGTGCCAACGACAATATTCATTTTCAGGCTGCCTATTGCCGTAAACAAAAAGGCAGCCTGAAAACAGCAAAACTCATCTCAGGCTGCCCTTGCGCAACCCGAAACCAATGGAACGTCGGCGGCTCACCGACATCTTGCCAACCAGCACAGCCCTGCCTAATACACCATTTGGCGACAAACCATCGCCGCTCCATTTTCAGATTTCAGGCTGCCCATCGCTGTAACCAAAATAAGCAGCCTGAAAACAGCAAAACCCACTTTCAGGCTGCCCCACCACAACACAAAACGAAAGCCCACACCATGTCCCATCTACAAAACGACACCTTTATCCGCGCCCTGCTGCGCCAACCCACCGAATACACCCCCATCTGGCTGATGCGCCAAGCAGGGCGTTATCTGCCCGAATACAAAGCCACCCGCGCGTTTGCAGGCGATTTTATGTCGCTGTGCCGCAACAAAGACCTAGCCACCGAAGTAACCCTGCAACCGATAGACCGTTTCAATCTAGATGCCGCCATCCTGTTTTCCGACATCCTAACCATCCCCGATGCCATGGGGCTGGGCTTGCGCTTTGAAACAGGCGAAGGCCCCAAATTTGAACGCCCGCTGCAACACGAGCAAGACATAGAACTGCTCGCCGTGCCCGATATGAACAAGCTCAACTACGTCTTCGAAGCCATTGCCAGCATCCGCAAAGCCCTAGGCGGGCGCGTGCCGCTAATCGGCTTTTCAGGCAGCCCCTTCACCCTTGCCTGCTACATGATAGAAGGCAGCGGCAGCCGCGATTGGCGCACCGTCAAAACCATGCTCTACACCCGCCCCGACCTGCTGCACCGCGTGTTAGACATCAACACCCAAGCCATTACCCAATACCTAAACCACCAAATAGAACACGGCGCACAAGCCATCCAAATCTTTGACACATGGGGCGGCACGCTCTCGCACGAAGCCTACCAAACATACAGCCTGCACTACATCAAACAAATCATCAGCAGCCTGAAACGCCACCACAACGGCGCAACCATCCCCGTTATCGTGTTCACCAAAGGCGGCGGACAATGGCTAGAACAGCTTGCCCAATGCGGCGCAGATGCCATCGGGCTAGACTGGACAACCGACATCGCCCAAGCCCGCGCCCGCGTAAACGACCAAGTCGCCCTGCAAGGCAACCTAGACCCGCTCGCCCTATTTGGCACGCCCAAAACCATCTGCACCGAAGCCGCCCACATCCTAGCAGGCTACGGACACGGACACGGCTATGTGTTCAACCTTGGGCACGGCATCAACCAACACACCCCGCCCGAACACGTTGAAATCCTAGTAGAAACCGTGCACGAAGTCTCGCGCCAATATCATCAATAAACCCAAATCGTTTTCAGGCTGCCTACTGTGATTACCAGTAGGCAGCCTGAAATCCATCCACCCCCACGCTTGGATTTTTAACAAAACCTAACTAAAATACCCACACCCCCAACAAAGGCAGCCTGAAAATGCTTCCACGCTACACTGTATTCGGCAACCCCATCGCCCACAGCCAATCCCCCCAAATCCACCAGCTTTTCGCCGCCCAAGAAGGCGCAACCCTAGAATACACCCGCACCCTAGTGCCCGATGCCGCCAACGGTTTTCAGGCTGCCTTAAACCAATTTTTCGCCCACGGCGGCAACGGTGCAAACATCACCCTGCCCTACAAACAACAAGCCCACCAACTTGCCCACCAGCACACCGCCCGCGCCCAAGCCGCAGGCGCAGTCAATACCCTGCACCGCCAAGCAGACGGCACGCTTCTTGGCGACAACACAGACGGCATCGGCTTGGTGCGCGATTTAACCGAGCAGCTTGGCATCAACCTAGCAGGCAAACACATCCTACTGCTCGGCGCAGGCGGCGCAGCACGCGGCGTGATTCTCCCACTTGCCGACTGCCAACCCGCCAGCATCACCATCGCCAACCGCACCCACGCCAAAGCCCAACAACTCGCCCAGCAATTTGCCATCCAAGCCGCCGAATACCACCAATTAACCCAGCCCTACGACATCATCATCAACGCCACATCCAGCAGCGTAACCCGCAGCATCCCCGCCATCCCCGATAACTGCTTTTCAGGCTGCCAACTCGCCTACGATATGTTCTACGCCGCCCGCCCCTCCCCATTCCTTGCCCACGCCGCCCAACACGGCGCAGCGCAAACCGCCGATGGCTTAGGCATGCTGGTTGGGCAAGCCGCCGCCGCCTATCAACTCTGGCGCGGCTACACCCCCAACATCGCCCCCGTTATCGCCACCCTACGCGCCGAGCTTGCCGCATGAAATTACTCAAATGGCTCATCGCCGCCCCCATTCTCGCCTTTATCCTGTTTAACGTGTACGCCTATGGCAACATCATCAGCTACCGCGCACTCGCCCCGCATCGCACCGCCTTTATGAGCATGCGGATGAACGAAATCGCCGCAGAAAAACCCCAAATCAGCCTAGACTACCAATGGGTGCCCTACCACCAAATCTCCGAAAACCTAAAAAAAGCCCTGATTGCATCCGAAGATGCCAACTTCGCCGAACACGACGGCTTTGACTGGAACGGCATCAAAAACGCCATCAAGAAAAACGAAAAAAGCGGCAAAATCAAAGCAGGCGGTTCAACCATCAGCCAACAGCTCGCCAAAAACCTATTCCTAAACGAAAGCCGCAGCTATTGGCGCAAAGCCGAAGAAGCCGCCATCACCGCCATGCTAGAAGCCACCACCGACAAAGACCGCATCTACACACTCTATTTAAACGTGATTGAATGGGGCTACGGCGTGTACGGCGCAGAAGCCGCCAGCCAATATTTCTACCAACAACCCGCCGCCCAGCTCAACAAAACCCAAGCCGCCCAACTCGCCGCCCGCGTCCCCAAACCCCTGTTCTACATAGACCACCCCAACGACAAAGGCTTGCGCCGCAAAACCAACATCATCCTACGGCGCATGGGTTCGGCAACCTTGCCCGAGTAAACACAAACCAGCCCGATGGAGCGGCGACGGCTCGTCGCCAAAATAGTCAAAACCATTTTCAGGCTGCCTTAACCCGAACCCCCTAATGCAGCCTGAAACAAAGTTCAGCGAAGCTAAAACCCCCAATCTTTCCAACCCACCCCACAAAGGAAACAACACCATGTCCCCCAAAAAGCTCACCCTTTCCCTGCTGCTCACCGCCAGCCTTGCCGCCCACGCGTATGAGAAAGACAAAACCTACCACTTCACCGTGCTACACAGCAACGACACCCACGGACGCTTCTGGAAAAACGACAAAGGCGAATACGGCTTCTCCGTGCTCAAAACCGCCATCGACGACGTGCGCAAAGAAGTCGCCGCCCAAGGTGGCACTGTTATCCTGCTGCACGCGGGCGACTTCAACACAGGCGTGCCCGAATCCGACCTGCAAAACGCCAAGCCCGATATTGAAGGGCTGAACGACATGAAATTTGATGCCCTTGCCTTGGGCAATCACGAGTTTGACAACCCCTTGCAACTCTTGGACAAACAAGAACGCTGGGCAAAATTCCCCTTCCTATCCGCCAACGTGCGCTATAAAAACGGCAAATTTCTGGTCAAACCCTACACCATCATCCAACGCGGTGGCTTGAAATTCGCCGTAGTCGGCTTAACCACCGAAGACACCGCCAAGCTCGGCAACCCCGAATACTTGGGCAACGTAACCTTTCAGCCCGTGATTGAAGCCGCACGCGAAATCCTGCCCGCCGTAAACAAAGCCCAGCCCGATGTACGCATCGCACTCACCCACATCGGCTACTACAACGATGGCAAACACGGACACAACGCTCCGGGGGACGTAACCCTTGCCCGCAGCCTGCCCGCCAAATCGTTTGACATGATAATCGGTGGACACTCGCACACCCCCGTGTGCATCAACGAAGACGGCAGCCTGAAAACGCCGTATGTGCCTAACACCCCTTGCCAGCCCGATGTGCAAAACGGCATGCCGATTATGCAAGCGTATGAATGGGGCAAATTTCTCGGACGCGCCGATTTTGAATTTAAAAACGGCGTAACCAAGCTGGTGCGCTATCAACTTATCCCTGCCAACTTAAAACGCAAAGACGGCAGCTTCTACACCAGCGAAATCCCCGCTGAGCCCAAGCTGCTTGCCAAACTGCAAAAATATCAAGACTTGGGCGACAAAAAACTCAACATCAAAGTAGGCGAAGCCACCGCAGCCTTTGACGGCACGCGCGAGTTGGTGCGCAGCCAACAAATGCCCATCGGGCAACTGATTACCCGCGCCCAGCTAGAACGCACCCAAGCCGATTTCTCGCTGATGCAAGGCGGCGGCATCCGCGACACCATCCCCTCAGGCACAATTACCTACAAAACCGTGCTCAAAGTGCAACCGTTTGGCAACCTGCTCAGCGTTGTGCCGCTCACAGGCAAAGAAACCTTTGATTATTTGCAAGAAATCGTGTTCAAAGACAAAGGCTCGGGCGGCTACCCCCACCTAGCAGGCGTGTCGCTCACCTATTGCCCCGCCGATAAAACCATTGCCAATGTGAAAATTCAAGGCAAGCCGCTCAACCCCACCGCCACCTATCGCTTCGTGTTGCCTGATTACATCGCAGCGGGCGGCGACGGCTATCCTGTGCTGAAAACCCACACAGGCTTTACCAAAACAGGCTTTGTGGATGCCGACACCACCAAAACCTATTTTGGCAAACATTCGCCGCTAAACCCCGCCGATTACTCGCCCGACGGCGTGCTGGTGGAGCAATGCGCCGCCAAATAAGGCTATAAAGCGTTTTCAGGCTGCTTTATTAAGATTAGGCAGCCTGAAAATAAAATTTCGCAACGCCATCCCCACCATCCCAACACACATCCGAAAGGACATCCCATGAAACTCCAAATCATCCCCGCCCTACTCGCCAGCGCATTCATCCTAACCGCCTGCGAGCAAGCCCCCAGCAACAGCCCCGCGCAAACCAGCAGCACACCTGCCGCAGCCAGCACCGCCAGCGCACCCGCCACCAGCAGCGCGCCCGATGCCGCCAGCGCAGCCAGCGCAACGGCATCCCCAGCCAATGCCACCGCGTCCCAAGCCAATGGCGACATGAGCGTGGACATCCGCAAAGACAACATCGGCGGCGACTTCACCCTAACCGATGGCAACGGCAAACCGATGGCACTCAGCAGCCTGAAAGGCAAAGTGGTCGTGTTATCCTTTGGCTACACCCATTGCCCCGACATCTGCCCCACCGAGCTGCTCACATACAGCGACACGCTCAAACAACTGGGCGACGATGCCAAAAACGTTGCCGTGGTATTCGTGAGCGTGGACCCCGAGCGCGATACCCCCGAGCTGATGAAACAATACGTCAAACAATTCCACCCCGACTTTATCGGGCTAACCGACACCACAGGCGGCAACGACATCGCCCTAGCCAAACAACTATGGCGCATCATCTCCGCCAAAGCCGACATCAAATCCGACAAACTCTACAACGTGGACCACTCATCAGGCACTTACCTGCTGGACAAACAAGGCAACGCCGCCTACTTTGAACGCTTCGGCGCAGAAGCCCCACAAATCGCCGCCGACATCAAAAAACTGCTGGCAGAATAAGCGCGATGGCATAGCACACGCCTGTGTGCCTGATTTCAGGCTGCCTAATCGCTTCTGACAAAGGCAGCCTGAAAATCACAAGTAGGGTGTGTGGCTTGCCACGCACCGTATCGCAATACTCGCCAATATAGGCAGCCTGAAACCTTGGCAAAACCAACCATCCCCGCACCATTTCAAATTTCAGGCTGCCCACCCCCGAAAGCCAAACCATGCCCCAACAGCTCACCATCGCCCTATCCAAAGGACGCATTTTTGAAGAAACCCTGCCGCTGCTTGCCGCCGCAGGCATCACCCCCAGCGAAGCCCCCGAAAGCTCGCGCAAACTCATCATCCGCACCAACCAGCCCCATATCCGTCTCGTCATCGTGCGCGCCAGCGACGTGCCCACCTATGTGCAATACGGCGCGGCCGACTTCGGCATCGCAGGCAAAGACGTGCTGATTGAACACGGCGGCGAAGGCTTATACCAACCGCTAGACCTAAACATCGCCAAATGCCGCATGATGGTTGCCGTGTCCAAAGGCTTTGACTACGCCCGCGCATCCCAAGCAGGCAAACGCCTGCGCGTTGCCACCAAATACCCCAGCATCGCCGCCGAACACTTTGCCGCCAAAGGCGTGCACGTGGACATCATCAAACTCTACGGCTCAATGGAACTCGCCCCGCTGGTGGGATTGAGCGACTGCATCGTTGATTTGGTGTCCACAGGCAGCACGCTCAAAGCCAACAACCTAGAAGCGGTGGAACACATCGTAGAAATATCCAGCCGCCTGATTGTGAACAAAGCCGCGCTCAAAACCAAATACGCCCTGCTTCATCCCATTATTGAAGCCTTTTCGGGTGCGATTAAAAGCTCATAACAACACGCATAGGATGCACAACTTTGCCACGCACGCGGTTTGCACGTTGCCCACCCAAGCCTAATCATCAGGCAGCCTGAAACCGCAAAAGGAACGGCAACGGCTCATCGCCCAATGGCGCATTTCATGTCGCTACGAATGGCGTTACGCTTGTAAACAAGATGGCAGCGAGCCGCCAACGCCCCACACGCTGTTGGGTTAAACTGCATTTTCAGGCTGCCTAACCCATCAGCCATGCCACTCAACCCTGCGAGCATTTTTAACGCGGTAGCCGCGTTTTTAGGGCATAAAAGATGCCTATGAGAATAGTGAATACAGGTTCTTAGGCTGCCACCTTTGCAAAAGCAGTAACCAATGGAACGGCGGCGGCTCGCCGATATCTTGCCAACCAACCCATAAAACTCTATTGAACAAGCCATTTGGCGACGAGCCGTTGCCGCTCCATTTTAGTTTTCAGGCTGCCTAACCCATCCCCCCAACAAGGAGTCCCCACCATGCCCCATCTCCTGCTAGACCTTGCCAAATCCCCCATCCCAAAACGCAAAATCCCCTTTGCCCACGCCAAAGTCGGCTTATTCGCCACCTTCAAAGCCGCCAAGCGCATGATTACCCCCGAAGAACCCCACAGCATCTACGTTCTGCCCAGCAAAAAAGCCGCCCGCAGCATCGCCCAAGCCGCCGCCGACATCCTGCAACACCAGCCGCAAGCGCACATCGCCATCGTCTCCGCGCGCAAAAAACTGCACCTGTATATCTACTCGCTGCAAATCAAATACCCGCAAGCCAACTTGTTATACAAGAAAAAGTTCGGAAAAAGCGTGCGCCAATTTCTCAAACAAGCAAGGCAGCCTGAAAACGAACGCAGCGGGTTTCAGCGCAGCCCAAACCCCAAACCGCAAAGCGAACAACAAGTTATAGAACACGCCGCCCACAGCGTGCAACAAGCCGTTGCCCAAATCGCCCCGCGCAAAGCCACCAGCCAAGTGTTCACCCTGCTCGCCACCCAAGAAGCCCAATCCAAGCCCAGCATCGCCGCCACCCTTGCCCTGCTGAAAAAAAATCGCCCCAAGAAAAAACAAGGCCTTGTGCGCCTGCTCACCGAACGCAGCAACCCCCAGCTTGCACAAGAAATGCTTGCAGAACTGCAACGCGCAGGCAAAATCCACATTGATGCCGCCGAAAACGTGCGCTATCGCTAAACACCCCGCGCGTGCCGCTCAAAGGCAGCCTGAAAATTGAAATAAAACGCACGTTTTCCTATTTTCAGGCTGCCTATTAGGCTCAACAAACATTTCAAACAACCCAAAGGAAACCCATGAACAATTACTACAAATTTCTCTGTCTCCCCCCCACCGCCAGCCCCACCGAAATCCAAAGCAAGCTCAAACTCGCCGCGCAAAGCGGCAAAGTGCCGATTGAAATCCTGCACGAAATCCGCGACACCCTATACGACAGCGAAAAACGCCGCGCCTACGATGCTGCCTTGCGCCAAGCCGACCCCGCCTTTTTCCAACCGCAGCCCAAAGCCGCCGCGTCAGCACAATCCAACGCACCCGCCGCCCGCAAGCAGCCACAGCAATCGCAAGCCCAACAGCCACCACGTCAAGCCCAACGCCAAACTCAACAACGCCAGCCCCAACAACGCCCAGCCCAAGCCGCCAGCAACACCCGCCGCGCCCCTGCCATCGCCAGCAGCGCGCTCCTTTCCACCCGCAACATCATTCTCGCCCTGTGTGCCCTTGCCATCATCGCATGGCTGCTGCCGTGGGCAAGCACTCCGCTCAAAAGCTACCTTGGCGCATCGCTCAACTTCCGCCTGCTCGCGTGGGTGAACACCATCATCTTCGCCGCCACCGCCGCCAAAGTTTGGCTGGACGACAAGCAAGAAAAAGCCACCGCCTACACCGAAATCATGCTCGCTGCCATCTTCGCCCTGCTGGTGCACGCGCAATACTATCTGCGGCTCAAACCCTTTTTTGAACGGCTCGGCACGCCGCGCGAAGTGCTGGGCTACGGCATCGGTTTATACACGCAAATCATCATCGCCTTGCTGCTGCTGATTTATGTGCTGTTTGCCAAAAAAAAATGACGCATAGTTTTCAGGCTGCCATATCGCAAAAGGCAGCCTGAAAACCTTTCCCCGCCAGCACCCCATTTCTGCTTAAAAAATCAGCAGCCCAAAATACCCCCGTTGATACAACACGCTAGTGCACTTATCCACACCTTATCCCTGTGGAAAAACACAAACCTTGTAAACGAACCCATCCATCATCCACTCCATTTTCAGGCTGCCTAACCATACGGCATAGGCAGCCTGAAACCTTTGCAAAACCCTAACCGCAGCCTGAAAGTAAGAAATGTCGTCATTCCCGCGTAGGCGGGAATCTTATCCGATATTCATAAATGTATGAAAAAACAATCTACTGTGCGAATTTAACCAAGATTCCCGCCTACGCGGGAATGACGGGGAATTGACTATTTCCGGTTGCGTTTTAGGTTTTGCAAAAGTTTTAGCCTGAAAACACCATCGCCCATGATTCCATCCAGCTTTATCGACGACCTGCTCGCCAAAACCGACATCGTGGACATCATCGACCACTACGTCCCGCTGAAAAAAAGCGGCGCAAACTACATGGCGTGCTGCCCATTTCACAAAGAAAAATCCCCCAGCTTTTCCGTGAGCCCCAGCAAACAGTTCTACCACTGCTTCGGCTGCGGCGCGCACGGCTCTGCCATCGGCTTCATCATGGAACACCAAGGGTTGAGCTTCCGCGAAGCCGTGCAAAACCTTGCCGACCGCGTGGGCATGAGCGTGCCACACGACAGCAGCACACAGCCTGAAAACGCCGCCGAACGCGCCGCCCGCAAGCAACAGCAGCAAACGCTGGAATCTACCGTGCAAGCCGCCGCCACCTTTTACGCGCAACAACTGCCGCTTTCCGCCGCCGCCCAAGCCTATGCTGCCCAACGCGGCTTATCACCCGAAATCATCGCCCACTACGGCATCGGCTACGCCCCAGACGGCTGGACACTGCTCGCCCAAGTGTTCCAGCCCTATCCCAACGGCGAACTCATCGCCAGCGGCATGGTGATAGACCAAGACGGCAAGCAATACGACCGCTTCCGCCACCGCCTGATGTTCCCCATCCGCAACATTTCAGGCAGCATCATCGGCTTTGGCGGGCGCGTGTTAGACGAGAGCAAACCCAAATACCTAAACTCCCCCGACACCCCGCTGTTTGACAAAGGCAAAAACCTATACGGGCTATACGAAGCCCGACAAGCCATCAAAGACGCAGGGCGCATCCTTGTGGTGGAAGGCTACATGGACACCGTCGCCCTTGCCCAATACGGCATCGGATACGCCGTTGCCGCGCTGGGCACCGCCACCACCGCCGAACACATCAAAATCCTGTTTCGCCAAACCGACAACATCTATTTCTGCTTTGACGGCGACGCAGCAGGGCAAAAAGCCGCATGGCGCGCGCTAGAAAACGCCCTGCCCCAGCTCAAAGACGGCAAAAGCCTGCATTTTCTCTTCCTGCCCGCCGAACACGACCCCGACAGCTTCGTGCGCCAATTTGGCAAATCCCGCTTTGAAGAAGCCCTGCTGCACCAAAGCCGCCCGCTGTCGCAATACTTTTGGGACGCGCTCACCACCGATTTAGACCTAGCCAGCCAAGAAGGTAAAGCCGAGCTGGTCAAACGCGCCGCGCCGCATCTCGCCCAAATCAGCCAAGCCCCCACCCTTGCCTACCTGCTCAAACAAAATCTCAGCGAACAAACAGGCATAGACCCCACCAATCTCGCCTACCTAATGGGGCAAGCCGCGCCGCAACGCCACGTTACCGCCAAACGCTACGCCCTGCCGCGCGAAAGTTTCAGGCAGCCTGAAACCACCACCCTTGTGCAACGCCAAATCCGCACCCTGCTGCTCAACCCCCAATGGGCAGAACACGTCGCCATCCCCGACTACCTGCCCGCCCAAGGCGATTTCGCCTGCCTGCTCGCCCTAGCCCACAGCTACCGCAGCCACCCCAACATGACCGCCGCCCAAGCCATAGAACACTTCCGCGCCACCCCCTTCGCCGCCACCATAGACCACATCTTCCGCCACGCCCTGCAACACGAAGAAGAGCTAGAAGACAACAGCGCAGAAAAACAACAAGAGTTCCAAGACGGCATTGCCAAGCTCATCACCGAACTCAAAAACAACCAAATCGCCCAACTCAAACACCGCCTAATGCAGCCTGAAACCACCCCAGACGAACGCAAACGCCTATCCCTGCTGATAGCGCAACTGCTGGCGATTAAGTGATGGGCGGGGTTAGGCAGCCTGAAAATGCCAAACCACGTTTTCAGGCTGCCTCAACCACCCAAAAGCAGCCTGAAACCAAAAAAGACCGAATGAACTCAATCACTCGGTCTTTTTCAACGCGCCATCATCAACGATTTTGCGCTTTTTCTTTATATTGCAGCAACGCGCGGTCTAGTTTATCCGCCATATTGTCAATTGCCGCATACATATTGTCGTCATTTTCCAATGCTTCAATGTGAAAATCCTTGCCCGCCAAATGCACTTGCGCGGCGGCTTTGCTTTGCACTTTTTCCACCGAAAGCGTAATCGTTGCCGAAATCATGCCACCGGTGTGGCGCGCAATGCGTTCTAATTTCTCGGTTACCCGCGCTTTGATGGCTTCGGTAACATCAAAATTGAGACCAGTGATTTTCAGATTCATAATGCAACTCCTTATACAGAGTGGTTAGAAAAGGCAGCCTGAAAACGGGTTTCAGGTGCAAAGAAAACTATTCGCGGCGTTGTTGCACGGTGGGGATGCCCAGCTGCTCGCGGTATTTGGCAACGGTGCGCCGCGCGATGTTGATGCCTTGTTGTTGCAGCAGGCGATGCAAGGAGCAATCGCTGTGTGGCTTGGTTTTATCTTCATGTTCAACGATTTGCGCAATCACCGATTTGATAGCGTTGGCACTGATGGCGTGCCCTGTTTCGCTGTCGTTGATGGCGGCATTTTGACTGAAAAAATAGCGCAGCGCAAATAAACCTTGCGGGCAGGCAAGATACTTATTGCTCACCGCGCGGGATATGGTGGATTCCGCCAATTCCAGATGCTTGGCGCAATCTTTGAGCAGCATGGGCACTAGCCCAATTTCGCCAAAATAGAAAAAATCTTGCTGATGGGCAAGGATGTATTCGGCAACGCGCAGAATTGTGCTTTTGCGCTGTTGCAACATATCTATTTTTTGTTTTGCGTCGTTGATTTTTTCGCGCCAAACGGGGTCTAGGTTGGGTTCTTCTTGCAGGGCTTCGGTGATTTCGGCGTTGATTTTGATTTGTGGCAGCGATTCTTCGTTGCTGACGGCGTACCACTCGCCTTGCTCGTTTTTTTGCACGAATACATCGGGGCGAACGTATTGGGTGGGTTCTTCGCTGGCAAAGCCGTAGGATGGATAGGGGCGCAGGTTGGTGATGATTTCCAGTGCGTCGCGCAGGATGGTTTCGTTGTATCCGGGCAATAATTTGCTGAATCGGTTGAGATTTTTGGGCATGTTTTGGGTGATTTGGTCAAGATGGCGCGTGATGATTTGCGCGGCGCAACGGCGTGCGTCTGAAAGGGGGAGACGGTCTAGCTGATAAAGCAGCGATTGGGATAAATCGGGGGTGGCGATGCCTGCGGGGTCAAACGCGCGTAGGTGTTCCAGCGCGATTTCCATGTCGTCTTCTTCTAGCATCCATTCCAGCGGGGTGTGTTCAATGATTTCTTCTATGGATTCGGTGAGATAGCCTTTGTCGTCCAAAAAATCAATCAAAATATGCACGCGGGCGGCTTCGGATGGGGTGAGCGGGTGTTCGGTAACTTGTTTATGCAGATAGGCGTTAAGCGTTTCTTCTTGGGCAAGGTTTTCCCATGCGCTGCTGTCGTCATCATCTAAGCTGATGCCGCGTTTGGCGATTTCTACGGTGGTGTTGGGGGGTTCGTAGGTTTTTTCAGGCTGCTCTATGCGGTCTAGCAGGGGATTGTCGGCGAGCCAGTCTTCTACTTCGCGTTCAATTTCAATGCCCGACATTTGCAAAACGCGCAGCGATTGCTGCATATTTTGGCTAAGTTGCTGGGTTTGCCTGAGTTTGAGTTGGATGTTGGTGCTGCTCATAATTTTTGTTGTTAGTAATCAAAGTTTTCGCCTAGATACACGGCGCGGACTTGTTCGTTGTTTACCAATTCTTCGGGTTTGCCTGTGGCGAGCACGGTGCCATCGCTGATGATGTAGGCGCGGTCGCAAATGCGTAGGGTTTCGCGCACGTTGTGGTCGGTGATGAGCACGCCGATGCCGCGTTGTTTGAGAAATTCTATGATTTTTTGGATGTCTATCACGGCGATGGGGTCAACGCCGGCAAAGGGTTCATCCAGCAGGATAAAGCGCGGTTGCACCGCCAGCACGCGGGCGATTTCTACGCGGCGGCGTTCGCCCCCTGATAGCGCGGGCGCGGGGCTGTGGCGCAAGCGTTCTATGTTTAGGTCGGCGAGTAGCTTGTTAAGCTGGGTGTCAATTTGGTGTTTATCGCGCAGGCGGATTTCTAGGATGGCGCGGATGTTTTGTTCCACCGTCATTTTGCGGAAGATGGATGCTTCTTGTGGCAAATAGCCGATGCCTGCTTGGGCGCGTTGGTGGATGGGGCTGTGGCGCAGTTCTTCGCCGTTGAGCGTGATACTGCCTGCATCGGCGGCAATCAGCCCGACTATCATGTAGAAGCTGGTGGTTTTGCCTGCGCCGTTGGGGCCGAGCAAGCCGATGACTTCGCCGCTTTGGATGTCTAGCGAGAAGTTTTTGACCACTTGGCGTTTTTTGAAGGATTTTTGTAAACCTGATACGTGGAGATGGGCGGTTTGGGGCATGGCTTTGGCTCGGTTGTGGGGTTTTCTGGCTGCCTTTGGATGATAGGCGATGGCTAAGGCAGCCTGAAAGCATAGTTGGGAGAAATGATTTGGATGTGTCCTAAAAAGTATGCTGATTTTATTGCTGTTGATGACAAGGCGCATAGATTAGAAATTCTGCCATCTATTCCTTCTTCCGCTGGCGGGGGAGAGAACAGCAGTGCAGCATACTTTTTAGGGCATCATCAATGATTTCATGGTGCGCGGCAAAGCCACACACCCTACTGATTAAGGCAGCCTGAAAACGTATTTTGTGGCAATCGTTTTCGTTTCGCTTAACGCGCCTAACTCGTTTTCAGGCTGCCTATGCTTATTTCTTATCCGCTTTGGTAGTGGGCTGGATAACGATATGCACGCGCGGGTTGTTTTTGCTGCCTGTGGCGTTGCCGCCCAGCACGGTGTACACCTCGGTTTGCGTGTTGTAGCTGATGGCGTTGCCTGTGGCAACGTCGCCGCCACGGCGCACTTTGGCGTTGCCCACCAGTTTAACGGTGTGGTTGGCGGAGACGTATTCGGCTCTATCGCCCCAGCCTTCGGCAATGCCTTTGTTGTTGTCTAATTCTTGGCGGAAGTAAACGGGGTTGCCTTGCGCGTTCATGGTTTGGTTGCCGTTTGGGTCTTTCACCACGCGCACGGCGTTGGCGCGCATATTGAGCGTGCCTTGTGTGATGATGACGTTGCCTGTGAACACGGTTACTTGGTTTTTTTGGTCCAGCGAGCCTTGGTCGGCATCAATGGAAATGGGCTGCTGGCGGTCGCTTTCTAGCGCGTGGGCGTTCAGGCTGCCTAAGGCGAGCGCGGCGGCAAGAAGGGTTTTAAGGGCGTTTGATGTCATAGATTTGCGCTTTCACTTTGGATTTTAGGTTGAGCAAGCCGTTTTTGTTGTCGTAGGTTAAGCCTGTGGCTGTGCCGTGCGAGCGTCCGTATTCGTATTGCACGGGGGCATCGGTTTCGGCGATTTCGGTTTGGGTGTCCACGTTTAAATAATCGGTTACCACTTTGCCTGCGGGGCGTTCGGCATCGGGGGTTTTGGTGAGCACGACGTTTTGTTCAAAAAAGACTTTTTTGCTTTCAATTTCGTAGCGGGCGGTTTGGCTGGATACGGTGTATTGCTCGTTGTTTTCGCGGTAGGTTTTCAGCGTGGGCTGTTGAAAATACACGTTTTTTTGGTCGGGCAACTGCCATGCGAGCGGGGCGGTTAGGTCTTGATTCAGGCTGCCTGCGATGTCGTAGCGTTTGCCGTGGATTTGCGTCATGGTGTATTGCGGTTTGGCGGGGTCTAGCTTCACGGCTTCAATCACCACTTCGCTCACGCGCCCGAGCCACGCGGTTAAGCCGCCCAAAATCAGGGCGAGCGCAAGGGGGAAGATTAGGCTGCGAAATCGGCTCATTTGGTGTACTCAGCTAGGGCGGCGTTTAGGGTGTTTTGGGCGTGCATTATCAGGTCGGTTACTTCGCGCACCGCGCCAAAGCCGCCGCTTTTTTGGGTGATATACAGCGCGTGTTCTTTAACGAAATCGTGGGCGTTGGCAACGGCGATGGGGAAGCCGCAGCGGGTCATCACGGGCAGGTCTATCACGTCGTCGCCCATAAAGGCGCAATGGCGCGGTGGGATTTTGATTTGGGCGCAGAGTTGGGCAAAGGCTTGCTGTTTTTTTTCTACGCCGTGTAGGTAGTGGGTGATGCCCAGTTGGGCGGCGCGGTGGGCAACGGCGGGGTCGTTGCGGGCGGTGATGATGGCGGTTTGCACGCCTGTGCCGTGCAGCATTTTGATGCCGTGCCCGTCTAGTGTGTTGAATGCTTTGATGATTTCGCCGTTGCTGCCGATGAAGAGTTGTGCGCTGGTGAGCACGCCGTCTACGTCTAGAATCAGCAGTTTGATGTCGTGTAGGCGTTGTTGGCGTTCGGGGGAAAGGGGGGCAAACATGGTTGGGGGCAGCCTGAAAATGGGGGATGGGCTTATTCTAACAGATTGGGGCGCGAATAAGCATTTTTTATGCCAAACGTTGATGGGGAAAGGTAAAGTTTTTAGGCTGCTTTTAATGGGGTAGGCAGCCTGAAATTTTTGCCAAACCTGTAACCGATGGAGCGTCGGCGGCTCGCCGACATCTTGGTAAATCAGCCATGCGCTGTTTAATAAACCATTTGGCGACGAGCCGTCGCCGCTCCATTTTAGGTTTCAGGCTGCCATTGTGGTTTTGCAAAGGTTTCAGTCTGAAAACCAATCTATCCCGCAAAGCAAAACCGTTTGGCGTAATACCAAACGGTTTTGCTTTGCTGTTCTATTGTGTATCTTGTTTTCAGGCTGCCTTTGCGATGCTTAAAGGCAGCCTGAAATGTTTGCGCTACGGCAATGGAAAGAGTGGGTATGGCGGCGATACGCCATGTTCTGTTTCAGGCTGCATCAATGGTTGGGGCAATTTGCGTGGCAAAACCTAAACCAATCCGCTATTTGCGCTTTCAGGCTGCCTAATCATGCTCACAAGGCAGCCTGAAACGCATAAAACGAAGCAACCACGCGCCGCTGCGCTACGCAATCTCCATCGGCGCAAACGATTTGACCACGTCGTCCACGGCTTTCACGCGCGCAAGGAAGTCTTCCAACTGGGCGAGCGGCAGGGCGGATGCGCCGTCGCATTTGGCTTGGCTGGGGTTGGCGTGGCTTTCTAAAAACAAGCCTGCCAAGCCTGTTGCCATGCCGGCCAGCGCAAGGTCTAGCACTTGGCTGCGCCGTCCGCCTGATGCGGCTGCGCCGCTTTCGCGCTGTTGCAGCGAGTGGGTTACGTCAAAAATAATCGGTAGGTTGTGGCAGGTTTTTTTCATTACGCCAAAGCCGAGCATATCTACCACCAGATTGTCGTAGCCAAATTGTGCGCCGCGTTCGCATAGGATGACTTTATCGTTGCCTGCTTCGTGGAATTTTTCCACGATGTTTTTCATTTGGCTGGGGCTGAGAAATTGGGGTTTTTTGACGTTGATGACGCGCTCTGTTTTTGCCATGGCGGTTACCAAGTCGGTTTGGCGGGCGAGAAAGGCGGGCAGTTGCAAGATGTCGCATACTTCGGCAACGGGAGCGCATTGGTGCGGCTCGTGCACATCGGTGATGATGGGGCAGCCGAATTCTTGTTTGACTTTGGCGAAGATGCGCAGGCCTTCGTCTAGCCCTACGCCGCGATAGGAGTGGATGGACGAGCGGTTGGCTTTGTCAAACGATGCTTTGAAGATGAAGGGGATGCCGAGTTTTTGCGTTACTTGGATGTAGTGTTCGGCGGCGTGCAGCGTGCTGGTTAGGTCTTCTAGCACGTTGATGCCGCCAAAGAGTACAAACGGGGCTTGGTTGTTTAGGGTGATGTTGTGGTGGGAAAGCATGGGGTGTCCTTTGGGTTGGGTTTTGCGCTTGAAGCCGTTTTCAGGCTGCCTAATCGCTGTATGTGCCTGTTACGCTGGCGGTGGCGAGAATGTGCCCTTGCATGGCGTAGTGCAAATCGTTGTAGCGAAAGCCTTGCGGCAGGTTGAGCTGGGTGTCTAGCGCGTACACGGTTAAGTCGTAGCGATGCGGGCAGTTGGGCGGTGCCATGCCGCCGTATGCGCTGGCTTCGGCGATGCTTAATTCGCCTAACACGCTTGCCCACGAATTTGCGCCTTGCGTGTAGCCTTGCGCGGTGATGCTGTCGTTTTCGGGCACGCTGGTGGCGGTTAAATCGGCGATAAGCCAATGTATCCACACAAAGCCTGCGGCGGTAACTGCGTCTTTGTCGTCCAGCACCACGGCGTAGGATTGCGTGCCCGCGGGCGCATCGCTGATGCTAAATGGGATGGAGCGGCTGGGCATAATACCGTTGGGGCTGAAATCGCTGCCGCGTTTGCCAAAGCGGTCGTGGAATACGCCGTTTTCTATGGCGGGGGTATGAACTTGCATGGTGGGTCTCCTTGGGGCTGGGGTGGATGGGGGTTTCAACCTTGCGTGTTGCGCTTCGGTATAACCATTTAGCTCTGCATAAGTTCTCATAGCTAAATCAAAGATTTAGATGCTTACTTATACCCAAATCATAAGATTTGGACAAATGGATAAGGCTGCTTTTGGGGCTGCGATGGCGTAGGCAAATAGGCAGCCTGAAAAGTGGTGTAACCCTATCGCTTAAATTTTTATCCGTTTGACAACGTTTGCATAATGCCTGTGCTGTGTTTAACGGCGTTTCAGGCTGCCTTTGAGACTGCGCTACGGCATAGGCAATAGGCAGCCTGAAAAGCATCAAACCACTAGCCGCGAATTTTCGCCAGCGTTTGCGTGGTGGACGTTTGATGCAAAAACGGAATGGCATGCACGCTGCCGCCCCGCGCCAACGTTTGCGCCGCGCCCACAATGTTTTCAGGCTGCCAATCGCCGCCTTTCACCAACACATCGGGCTGAATGGCTTCAATCAGCGCGGCGGGCGTGTCGTCATCAAACCACGTTACCACGCTCACGCTTTCCAACGCCGCCACCACCGCAGCGCGGTTTGCCAGCGCATTGATGGGGCGGTCATCGCCCTTGCCCAGCCGCCGCACCGAAGCATCGGTGTTCAACGCCAACACCATGCTTGCGCCCAGCGCACGGGCTTGGGCAAGATAGGTAACGTGCCCGCGATGCAGAATGTCAAAGCAGCCGTTGGTAAACACCAGCGGGCGCGGCAGTTGCGCCAGCGCGGCGGCAAGCTGCTCGGGCGGGATAATTTTTTGCTCAAAGCTAGGCGGGGCGTAATCGGTCATGTTTTGTCCTTGGTAAAAAGGCGTATTTTAGCGGGAGAACGGGGTTTAGGCAGCCTGAAACCTTTGCAAAACCTAAAATAAAGCAAGAAATAGTTAATTCTCCGTCATTCCCGCGTTTATGCCCGAACGGGTACAGGTGGGAATCTTGGTTGGATTTATGCAATAAATTGTTTTTAAGGCGATTTTTGAATATTAAACCAGATTCCCGCCTTTACCCGTTCGGGCATAAACGCGGGAATGATGGCATTTCTTATTTTTCAGGCTGCCGCTGTGGAGGTGCAAAGGTTTCAGGCTGCCTTTGAGCGTTGCCAAAAGCAAAAACCCATTTTCATCCTGCCCAAACAAAACCGCGCTGCCATCCCAGCAACGCGGTTTCTGTGTTCACTATTTAATCGTTTCCACTTGCACCATCTCCGCAGGCGCAGTCACCGCTTCCACGCGCGGCACATCGCTGCGGCGCAAACGGGGTTCCATCTCGGGTTGCACGCGCTCGGCGGCGGCTTTCAGCGCGGCGGCATCGGTTTCCACAAACTGCAAGCCCGATGCGGCAACGATTTCGGCAAGATTAAACTGTGGCGCAGCGGGCGCAGTTTCCGCTGCTGGGGCGATGGCGGGCGCAGCCGTGTCGGCTTGCGTTTCGTCGCCCTGTTCGGCTTTCAGGCTGCCTTGTAACACCGCCGCTTGCGCCTGTTCCACTTGGGCAGTTGTTGCAACGGTTTCCACCGCCACTTCGGTTTTCAGGCTGCCTACTTCATCCGCAGATGCGTGGCTGGGCGGCACTTCGCCCGCTTCAATCGCCAAAACGTGCGCCACGGCATCGCGCACGCGCTGGGCAAGCGCGGCAACCGAATCAGGCGCAGGTGCAACGGTTACGCGCACGGCTTCGCCATCGTTTTGTTTTTGCGGACGGCGACGGCGTTTGTTTTCACGCGCGTTGTCGGGGCTTTCGCTGCGCCCATCATCGCCCAAGCGCACCACCACAGGTTTTTGCTTGCGGTTGCGGCTGGATTTTTTGCCGCTCTCTTTTTCAGGCTGCCCTTGTGCTTCGGCAACTTGGGCAACGTTGGCAACGCTGTTGTCTGCTGCTGCATCCGCCGCTTGGTTGGCGTTTGTTTGATTGCGGTTGCGCTGCTCGCCCTTGTTGCGGCTGTTGCGCGGTTCTTTTTCCGCTTTGGCAGCGTTTTCAGGCTGCATCAAGGTTTGCGCGGCGGCGTTTTCTGCGTTGGCATTGGCGTTGTTAGCATTATTGCGATTGCGCGAATTTTTGCGTTCGCCGTTGCTGCTGTCGCCCGCATTGCTGTTGTCGGCTTTTTCGGCGTTGTTTTCGCGGCGTTTATTGCGGCGGTTACTGCGTTTGTTGCTTGTGCCGCCGCTGCGTTCGTTGCGGCTGGATGATTTTTTCGCAGGCGCGGCAGGTTCGCTTGCGCCGCCGCCAAACAGTTTTTTCAGCCAGCCTTTAAAGCTCTCCCACCAAGATTGGCTGCTGCTTGCCACCACGGGCGGCGGCGAAGCGTGATGCACGCCTTTCACCGCAGGCTCGGGGCGCGTGGCTTTTTCGCCTTTTTTGTTGGCAAACGGCACGGTTTCGCTGCTTTCAGGCTGCGTTACGCGCTTGTAGCTGGGCGCGGCGTTGTCGTCCAAATCGTCCACGCGAATGCGCGAAATCTCGTAATGCGGGTTTTCTAAATGCGGATTGGGAATCAGGAACACCGACACATCCAGCCGCTCTTCCATGCCAAACAGCTCGGCGCGTTTTTCGTTGAGCAAAAACGTCGCCACATCAACAGGCACTTGCGCGTGCACTTCACCCGTGTTTTCTTTCATCGCCGCATCTTGAATCAGGCGCAAAACGTGTAGCGCAGTGGATTCAATGCTGCGAATCACGCCTGTGCCCGCGCAGCGTGGGCAAGCGATGTGGCTGGATTCTGCCAGCGCGGGTTGCAAGCGTTGGCGCGACAATTCCAGCAAGCCAAATTTGGACAATTTGCCCATTTGCACGCGGGCGCGGTCGCGTTTGAGCGCGTCTTTAAGCGTGTTTTCCACTTCGCGCTGGTGCTTCGCGTCTTCCATGTCAATGAAGTCAATCACCACCAAGCCGCCCAAGTCGCGCAGGCGCATTTGGCGGGCAACTTCTTCTGCCGCTTCCATGTTGGTGCGGAATGCGGTTTCTTCGATGTCTGCGCCGCGTGTGGAGCGGGCGGAGTTCACGTCCACCGACACCAAGGCTTCGGTGTGGTCAATCACAATCGCGCCGCCGCTGGGCAGCGTTACTTCGCGCGAGAACACGGTTTCAATTTGTTGCTCAATTTGCAAGCGCGAAAACAGCGGAATATGGTCGTCATACAGTTTCAGCCTGCCTAAATTATTGGGCATCACATAGCTCATGAATTCAGACACTTGCTCGTAAACTTCGGGGTTGTCCACCAAAATTTCGCCGACGTCAGGGCGGAAATAATCGCGGATGGCGCGAATCACCAGCGAGCTTTCCATAAACAGCAAATAAGGCTCGGGATGGGCGGCGGCGGCTTCTTCAATGGCGCGCCAAAGTTGCAATAAATAATTGAAATCCCAAGCCAATTCTTCGGCGGTGCGCCCAATGCCTGCGGTGCGGGCAATCAGGCTCATGCCGTGCGGCACGTCTAGCTGCGCCATCGCTTCTTTTAACTCGGCGCGCTCTTCGCCTTCAATGCGGCGCGATACGCCACCGCCACGCGGGTTGTTGGGCATCAACACCAGATAACGCCCTGCTAGGCTGATGTAGGTGGTCAGTGCCGCGCCTTTGTTGCCGCGCTCGTCTTTTTCCACTTGCACAATCACTTGCATGCCTTCTTTGAGCACGTCTTGAATGCGCACTTTGCCACCTTCGTAGTCTTGAAAATAGGCGCGGGAGACTTCTTTAAACGGCAAAAAGCCGTGTCTGTCCATGCCGTAATCCACAAAGCAGGCTTCCAGCGATGGCTCAATGCGGGTGATGGTGCCTGTGTAAATATTGCCTTTGCGTTGCTCTTTGCCGAGCGTTTCAATGTCTAGGTCAATCAGGGTTTGACCGTCCACAATCGCCACGCGCAATTCTTCTGCTTGGCGGGCGTTAAATAGCATTCTTTTCATTTTTTTCAGTACCTTATGAATGGGCACTTTGAGATAATCAGTTTTGAACCGCCCTGCCGCGTGCTGCCGTAAACAAAACGATACGGTGCGGCGTGTGGGCGTGAAGAGCGATATTAAAGAACTGGGATGGCGGCGCGGTTGAAATCGCGGGTAACGAGATTTTCAGGCTGCCTTGGGATGATTTGCTGCTGCTCGTGATGCCAACAATAGAAAAGCTTGGGTTTGCTGGGTTGGAGCGGGTGTTGATTTGTGTTGCAACAAATAGAAAATGGGTTAGCCGTCGTCTTCGGGCTTATGGCTTAGGGTTCAACTTGATTATTGGGTTTATTGGTTAGGCTGTTTGCCAATAAAGTGAAACGTCAAAGTGCGTTATTTTGTAAAATGGGCGGCTACGGCTTTGTATGCAATCAATTCAATTTTCAGGCTGCCGATGTGTTTGGTTTCATTCATCTTTTATTTCAAAGCCGTATGCGCTGAAAAGGGCGTTTTAGGCAGCCTGAAACCGCCCAAAACAAGTTTCGGATTATAGAGAAAATGGCATCGTTTAGCAAAGAAATAGTCAATCATATCCGCATCGCCGAGCATGAAGCGGGGCAACGCCTTGATAACTATTTGATTAAAATTTTAAAAGGCATTCCCAAGAGCCATATTCAGCGCATTATTCGCGCGGGCGAAGTGCGCGTAAACAAACGCCGCGCCAAGCCCGATTATCGCGTGGCAGATGGCGACCATATTCGCATTCCGCCGATTCGCGTGGCGGAAAAAAGCGTTTCAGGCAGCCTGAAAACTGCGCCGCCGCGCGAATTTGAAATTATTTTTGAAGACGATGCGCTGTTGGTCATCAACAAGCCCAGCAGCATCGCGGTGCATGGCGGCAGCGGCGTGAGCTTTGGCGTGATTGAGCAGCTGCGCCAATCGCGCCCCGAAGCGAAATATTTGGAGCTGGTGCATCGGCTGGACAAGGACACCAGCGGCTTGCTGATGATTGCGAAAAAGCGCAGCGCGTTGGTGAAGCTGCATGAGATGCTGCGCAACGACCACCCGAAAAAGGTTTACCTTGCGCTGGGCGTGGGCGCGTGGCAGCCTGAAAACCGCCATGTGCGGCTGCCGCTGGTAAAATACACGGGCGCGGCTGGCGAGAAGATGGTGCGCGTGGGCGATGAGGGGCAGTCGGCGCACACGATTTTTCGCCTGCTGGACACGTTTTCAGGCTGCCTAACGCATTCGGTGGGCATTTCGGCGTTGAGCCTTGTGGAAGCGACGCTGAAAACGGGGCGCACGCATCAAATTCGCGTGCATATGCAGGCGAGCGGCTGCCCGATTGCGGGCGATGAACGCTATGGCGATTATCAGGCGAACAAGCGGCTGCAAAAGCTGGGCTTGAAGCGAATGTTTTTGCACGCGCATCGGCTGGTGTTGGCGCATCCGTTGTCGGGGGAAATGATGGATTTAGTGGCGGGGTTGCCTGCAGAGTTGGGGGCGTTTTTGGCGCGGTTGGAAGCGGGGGAATAGGCAGCCTGAAAACACAAAACCCAACTTTCAGGCTGTCTTTGGATGCCTGGCTGAAATGTGATTTAGCTCAATGGCGGCTGTATGCCGTTTAATTTTGAATTTGGAGAGACAATGATGTTTGATTTACGCAAGATTTTTAAACTGTTGAATGGGGTGTTGGCGGCGTTGGTTTTGGCTGTGGCTATGCCCGCGGGGCGGATAATGCTACTCAGCTTCAACAGGCGGTAACAGCTTATCAATCAGGTGATTACGCCCAAGCCTTTAAATTATTGCAGCCGCTGGCACAACAAGGCGATGCTCTGGCGCAAAACAATTTGGGCTTTATGTATCAAAATGGTTTTGGCGTAGCGCAAAATTATCAACAAGCCAAAGCATGGTATCAAAAAGTGCTGGCGCAGCCTGATACGCCAGAGAATGCCGAAGCCAAGGCAAAAGCCCGCAAGAGTTTGCAAGAATTAAAAAACAAAGGTGTTCGCTAACCGCTTTTCCATTTAGGCAGCCTGAAAACCCAAAAAATGGTTTTCAGGCTGCCTTATGCGTAACCACCTACAACACCGCTCCCATTTGCCACTATAATCCGCCCTTTTATTTTCAGGCTGAAACCTTTGCAAAACCTAAAAACGCCACAAGAAATAGTCAATTCTCCGTCATTTCCGCGTAGGCGGGAATCTTGGTTAAATTTACACAATAGCTTGTTTCTACACAGATTTTTGAATATCAAACAAGATTCCCGCCTACGCGGGAATGACGGCATTTCTTATTTTTCAGGCTGCTGTTAGGGGCTTTGCAAAGGTTTCAGGCTGCCTAATGCCTAAAACACCCCAATCAACAAGGATTTCCCATGACACCCCACCCCTATCCCGCCGCAATCGCCGCGCGTATCAACGAAAGTGCAGCCACGCCGCTTCTGCCCAGCGCGCAGTTTTACCACACCGCCAATGGTTATTGGATTGCATGGCAGCCTGAAATCGCTGCCGTGTTGCCTCCCGATTTGCCTGCCGATGAGCCTTGCGATTGGGTGGAAGGCGCGGAAAGTTTGGTGGAATTGGTTAGCCTGATTGAAAGCGGCGATTATGAAGCCTTGCTGGCGGATGATACCGCCAATGCCGATGCCCCCCCCACGCGCATGGCTGCGGTTGCGGCTGTGCGCACGATTAAGGCAGCCTGAAAATGAATATGAATTTGTGGTTATTGGTGCGGCAGGCGGGCACGGCGGCAATTTTGCGTTTTCGCCCTGCGCGGTTTTATGCGTATGGGTTGCCTGTGTTTGTATTGGTGTGGGCAGCGGTGGGCGTGGTGAACGCGGTGGCATTGAAGCCGTTTTTGGGCGCGAGCGATGCGGCGATTGCTTTTGGTTTTTTGACGGCGGTTACGCGCTTTTTGGTGCTGACGCGCGTGTTTTGGGATATGTTGCGGGCGAGCGATGGCGAGCGTGTGCCGTTTTGGGGCTATGTGTTGGCAACCGAAGCCTTGGTAATTCCCACGCTGTTTGCGCTGCCCTACCCTGAAACGCGCTCGTGGGTGGGCTTGTGGAACACTTGGTGTTTTTGGGCGCAGTTTGCGGGCGCGGTGGCGATAAGCGGGCAGCGTCCTTTGCGCGTGGCGGGGGCTTATTTGGTGTATTGGCTGGTTTCTTCGCTGCTGCTGTTTGTGTTTTTGTTGATGTTTGTATCCAGCGGCTGGCTGGATGCGCAAGAGCTGAATACCAATGCGTTGAAGCTGCTGGAAGCAATTCAGGCGCGGCAATAGACAGCCTGAAACGTGTGCACGCCCCAAAGGCAGCCTGAAAAACAAAACCATTTTGTCTTGCGGCAAATGGTTTTTTTGTTGGGGGATTGGAGTAGGCTGTTTTTAGGGTTTTGCAAAGGTTTCAGGCTGCCTAATCTCATCGCATTGGGTTGATGCTACTGCCTATTCCCCTACGTCCAGCCGAACGAAGCATCCTTTTTTCGGGAAAAAGCGTGCGCTTGTTCGACGGCGCACGAAGTGCGGCTAGTTCGCACGCGCCGAAAGGATGCGCAGTGAGGGAAGTTTGGCGCAGCCAAACCTGCACGTCGGGGTCGCCTTTCTTTTGCTTTGAACCTGTATTCATTGTCCGCGCCGCGATAAGGCGCAAAGGCTCATCCATCAGCAACATTAACCGAAGCACAAGCAATGTCCTTTGAATTTTGCTAAATCTCGTTTTCAGGCTGCCTTGGTTTGTTCGCCAACAGCTCATCCCACACATTCAATCCACAAATCCATATAAAACAAATAAGACAATTTGTCCAAAAATAATAATCACAATCCAACAATTTCAATTTAATAGTTGAAATAACTATCCAAAAAGTCTAAAATACACTCCGTTTTATCATTTCAACCATTCAAGAAAGACACAAACCATGACCCCGCAAACCCTATACGACAAACTTTGGAACAGCCACGTTGTGCGCGAAGAAGAAGACGGCACAGTGCTGCTGTATATTGACCGCCATCTGGTGCACGAAGTAACCAGCCCGCAAGCCTTTGAAGGCTTGAAAATGGCGAACCGCAAGCTGTGGCGCATAGACAGCGTGGTGTCCACCGCAGACCACAACACGCCCACTGGCGATTGGGATCAGGGCATTCAAGACCCGATTTCCAAGCTGCAAGTGGACACTTTGGACAAAAACATCAAAGAATTTGGCGCGCTGGCCTATTTTCCGTTTATGGACAAAGGGCAAGGCATTGTGCATGTGATGGGACCCGAGCAAGGCGCAACGCTGCCGGGAATGACCGTGGTCTGCGGCGATTCGCACACCAGCACGCACGGTGCGTTTGGCGCATTGGCGCACGGCATTGGCACAAGCGAAGTGGAACACACGATGGCAACGCAATGCATTACCGCCAAAAAGTCCAAATCCATGCTGATTGAAGTTTCAGGCAGCCTGAAAACGGGTGTAACCGCCAAAGACGTGGCGTTGTATATTATTGGACAAATTGGCACAGCAGGCGGCACGGGCTACGCGATTGAATTTGGCGGCGAAGCCATCCGCAGCCTGAGCATGGAAGGGCGCATGACGCTGTGCAACATGGCGATTGAAGCGGGCGCGCGCAGCGGCATGGTGGCGGTGGACGACACCACGATTGATTATGTGAAAGACCGCCCCTTCGCCCCCAAAGGCGCGGATTGGGACAAAGCCGTCGCCTATTGGAAAACCTTGGTATCAGACGAAGGCGCAGCGTTTGACAAGGTTTACCGTTTTCAGGCTGCCGATATTGAGCCGCAAATCACATGGGGCACATCGCCCGAAATGGTGTTGGACGTGAACGGCAAAGTGCCCAACCCCGCCGATGAAGCCGACGCAGTCAAACGCAGCGGCATGGAACGCGCCCTAGAATACATGGGCTTAACCGCAGGCACGCCGCTCACCGAAATCCCCGTGGACATTGTGTTCATCGGCTCATGCACCAACAGTCGCATTGAAGATTTGCGCGAAGCCGCCGCCATCGCCAAAGGGCGCAAAAAAGCCGACAACGTGCAGCGCGTGTTAATCGTGCCAGGGTCGGGCTTGGTGAAACGCCAAGCCGAAGCCGAAGGCTTGGACAAAATTTTTATGGACGCGGGCTTTGAATGGCGCGAACCGGGGTGCTCCATGTGTCTCGCCATGAATGCCGACCGCTTGCAGCCGCAACAACGCTGCGCATCCACATCCAACCGCAATTTTGAAGGGCGACAAGGCAACGGCGGGCGCACGCATTTGGTCAGCCCCGCGATGGCGGCAGCGGCAGCGGTGGCGGGGCATTTTGTGGACGTGCGCACAATGTGATGAATGGTTTTGGCTGCGCTGAATGCCGTTTCAGGCTGCCTAGTGGTTTCAACTTCGCAGAAACGCGCTTTACTCGTTTTCAGGCTGCCTATTCTTGCCAACAGCAAAACGCAAAACAGCCTTGCGCCACATCCAAGGCAGCCTGAAACGAAGTTCAACGCTGCTCAAAACCATCCCCAATCCTTTGTTGCGCCGCCCCACTCCACCACTCCTGTCTCATTTTCGCTGCGCAATCCCGCACTTTGCCCGTTTTCAGGCTGCCTTGTCCCGCAAAAGCGCGCCATCGCATAAAATATCGGCTCACGCAGTTCCCCTTTTCCCAACCCACTCAAACAGGAGACCCCCATGCTGTTAAGCAACCTAGAAACCATCCCCAACCGCCGCATCGTGAAACATTTAGGCTTGGTGCAAGGCTCAACCGTCCGCGCCAAACACGTTGGGCGCGACTTTATGGCAGGGCCGAAAAACCTTGTTGGCGGCGAGCTCAAAGGCTATACCGAGCTGCTCAACGAATCGCGCGACCAAGCCCTAGACCGCATGATGGAGCAAGCCCGCCAAGCAGGTGCCAACGCCGTGTTGAACGTGCGCTTTTCCGCATCGTCCGTTGCCGCAGGCGCAGCCGAAATCTTCTCCTACGGCACAGCAGTCGTGCTGGAATAGGAGCGCGACATGGATGTTTTAATCGGTCTTATATTCACCGCCATCCTGCTTATCATCGCCTTTTTTGTTGGCAACCGTAACGAAAAAAAGCACTACGCCAGCATTCTTGAACGCGAAGAAGCGTTGCACAACATCATGTTGGTGCCGCTCAAACGCCCGCCCGAAAACTTTGTTACGCAAGAACTGGTGCGCGGCAGCGTGGTGATTTCCAGCAATTATTTCACCCGCATGCTGGCAGGCTTTCGCAACTTTTTCGGCGGCAACATCCGCAGCTACGAAACGCTGCTAGACCGCGCCCGCCGCGAAGCCATCCTGCGCATGAAAGCCGAAGCCGAAGCCATCGGCGCAGACATCGTGTTCAATATGAAATTTGACACCGTGTCGCTGGACAACATACACGCGCGCCAGCAGGGCGGCACAGTCGGCACGGTGGAAGTGCTGGCTTACGGCACGGCAGGTAAGATGAAGCGGTAAGGCAAGACGCGCATCGTGTATAAATAGGCAGCCTTGCCCCTTTGCCCAAATCTTTGATTTGGGTATAAGTGAAGCATATAAATCTTGGGGCTGTCCTAGATAACTAGGATAAATTACTTCTTACCAATTGTTTTAAAAT